>DAOTTL010000398.1:0-9607 GCA_034438135.1 Ktedonobacteraceae bacterium
AAAGTTTATTTCACTTATTGGCAATAGGATAAGCATTATTCTCATATATAGAAAGAAATATATATACGCCATTGATATGAACAACTCATAAATATACACAGAAACCAAAAACTTATAAGCATGTTCCATTGTAAAAATGCGTCGAATTTTGTAAAATTAGCGAGCAACCATCGCATAGCCTTCAGAAGATCGCTGCTTTTTCTTTTTGCCAGCCTGGAATGGCAGCCGAAGAAGGGCGTAGCGAGAGTTTATCTCTATAAATGTTCGCGTCTCCGACACCTATCCCCATTTTGTGAATGATTGCTTAGTTGGAAAGGCTGATTGATGTATGAGTACGAATTGGATTATCTCAATGAAGCCCAGTTTTACCGCTGAATGGCTGGCGTTGCCTCAGAAAGAGGTTCCGCATATCCTTGATAAGATCAAACTCCTCGCCGAAGATCCCACTCCAGATGGAAAAATAAAAAAGCAACTCAAGCACATCGATCCACGTCTCAATCGCATTCGGTGCGGTGATTACCGCATCTTTTACACTTTTGAGAAGCACTATATCAGCCTGCTCTCCGTACAGAAGCGCAAAGAAGATACCTACGATGACGAGTTTCCCATCGAGTTTTTGGGCGGCATTGATCCAGTGATCCCACTTGCGGAACAGGAGCAGACCTCCCAGCGGCAGTGGAAACGCTTCCTTGCTCCTCTACCCCCGGAACCGCAGCAGTTGCTTGAACCGATTACCGAGGACCTGCTTACCCGGCTCAAGATCCCTCAGGAATATCATGCGATGCTGGTTCAGGTCACCACGGAAGAGGCCCGGTGCAAACGGCTGATAAACTGGCCATGCGGGTGCTCGGCTCTGCCGGTCAGCATCCCCAGATGATTGAGAGTGGGAAAATCAATGAGGTGCTCAGACAGGCGATAACCAGAACATCCTTTGACGGGACACCGGCCCAAAAGCAGAGTCAGCAGCAGACGATCTCACGCATGAGCCTGGAGTATCTGGCCCAGGAAATCAACCTGATCATCATTGCTCGCCAGATAGATACTCTCAAAGATTACCAGGCAGTCGCACGCACCGGACGGCGGGTACGTCTGAACGCTCTGCAACGGCGAGCGGTCTGGAGCGTCTCTGCAACGTTTCAGCAATTGCTCAGCCAGCGGCACGAGCTGACCTGGTCCCAACTGCGTGCTCGTGCAGAACAACTGATTGGGCAGAGTAGTCTGGCAGGCTCATACGATGCGATCATTATTGATGAGGCCCAGGACCTTGAACCCAGTGCCCTGCGTCTGCTGGTTCAGCTCTGTAAGTCTTCGCATCGTCTTTTTCTGACCGCCGATGCGAACCAGGCGATTTATGGGAGCGGTTTTAGCTGGGCAGATGTGCATGCCGATCTGCGTTTCCAGGGATGTACAGCGCTGCTACAAACCAATTATCGTTCCACACAAGAGATCGGTGTGGCCGCGCAATCCTACCTGGCGAGTGGCGCACTGGACACCGAACAGATCGAGCATCGGTACGTCAACAACGGTCCCCAGCCAGCCGTACGCCGTGTTCCCCACATCGGAGAGCAGACGCGTCTGCTGGTCAACTTCTTTCAGCAGACACGCAGCTACTTCCACCTGAGCCTGGGAGCCTGCGCCGTTCTCTGTCCCACCACTCAGGCGGGACGTACCATTGCCGCAGACCTGATGAACCACGGCATTCCCGCCACCTTCATGATTGGTCAGGAGCTGGACCTGAAACGACCGGTCGTCAAGGTTCTGACGCTCCAATCGGCCAAGGGTCTGGAGTTTCCAATCGTCGCCCTGGCGGGTTTTCTGGAAAGCATCTGGCATACCTCACTGCCAAACGCAGTTGTGGGCGCAGAGCGTGAAGAAGTTCTGGCCCTGGAACGACGTACCATGTTCGTCGGTATGACCCGTGCTATGCGTGCACTTCTGGTAGTCATTCCAGAATGGGCCAGGTCGCCCCTGCTCAGCGGTTTTGTCGAGCGCTACTGGAATCTGGACGAACAACAAAAGCACGGGCAGCCAGGGAAGGGACGAGCGAATAAAGGAAGGAGGGAGGGAGGGAACGAAGGTGAAAGCTCCTGATTGCTTTCTAACCCAAAAGACTTCTGTGATACGGATGTCCTTATCCTTATGTTGTGTGATATACTCTCAGGGTCGTTGGGGAAGAGCCAGGGATACCCCCAACACGACAGAAAGGACAGGATGCCCAAACTATCACCACATGCGCTCATCTGGTCCGAGGAGCAGCAACACTACGAGCTACGGGTCCACGGTCAATCAGAACAGCATTTTCGTCCAGAAGATGAGGCGGCCTTTTCCCTCTGGCTGAGCGAACATAGCGCGTTCGCCTTTGTGGGGCGAGCGGGACGGCTCTCGCTTCTCAAAGAAGCCCGGTCACGTGGGGCAGGATACTGGTATGCCTATAGTACCCTGAGTACCCATGCTCAGCATGCCCGCAAACGCTATCTGGGACACACAGCCAGGGTGACATTAGCACGCTTAGAAGAGGCGGCGCAGTCGCTTGGCCATGAAGCTTCTCCAACTCCTTTGCGGACACCACAGGAGATGGTTGTTTCCTCAACGCTGCGAGAAAAGACTGCACCGGAGAGTACCGAACCAGACATGGTGAGTCATGAGAGGCAGAGGAGGGTATTGCTCTCAATCAAGCTCTCTCCTCTCCGTCTACCCGTCTCGCTGGTAGTGCGAGAGCGCTTGCTCAGAGAACTCGATCAGATCCGCTCTCATCCATTGACACTTGTCTCCGCTTCCGCCGGAAGTGGCAAGACCACTCTGCTCTCGGCGTGGGTGTCTCTCTTCTCGGGGTCGCATACACATGAGGAAACGGCGCAGGAAGATAGACCAGCCTTTGCGTGGCTCTCTCTGGACGCACTGGACAATGATCCGAGCCTCTTTTGGGCTTCGGTGATTGCCGCACTGCGTACCTGCCTGTCTACTATTGGGGAGACAACTCTTGCCCTGCTTCACGCGCCCCAATCTCCTCCTCTTTCGACTATGCTAGAGGTTCTGCTCAATGAGCTTCTGGCAGCAGGCAGAGAGGTCGTTCTTGTTCTGGATGACTTTCATGTCATCGAAGACGAAGAGATTCATGAGACGCTTGGCTTCTTCCTAGATCATCTGCCGTCCACTGTGCATCTAGTTCTTGCCACGCGCATAGATCCTGAGTTTCCTCTCTCTCGCTTGCGTGTGCATGGTCAACTACTTGAAATTCGTGATCGTGATCTGCGTTTTACCCAGGCAGAAACGGCCAGTTTTTTGACTCAGAGCATGGGTCTCTCTCTCTCCGAAGAAGATATAACCACCCTGGAACGCCGCACAGAGGGCTGGATCGCGGGTCTCCAACTGGCGGCGCTTTCCATGCGCAAGCACGAAGATCTCTCATCCTTTGTGAAAAACTTCGCTGGCAGCCATCGCTTTGTTCTGGATTATGTACAACAGGACATTCTTGTGCGTTTGCCGGACCCACTCCAGGACTTTCTTCTGCAAACGGCAATCCTGACCCGTCTGCATGCCTCCTTGTGTCAGGCGATTACCCTTTTGCCGACGCAAGAGCGGAGTCAGGAGATGCTAGAGGCGTTGGAGCGGGCCAATCTCTTTGTCGTACCACTGGACGATCAGCGGCAGTGGTATCGCTTCCATGATCTTTTTCGTGAGGCATTACGCGCCCGTTTGCAGGCCAGTCAGCCGGATATCGTGCCCCTCTTGCACCTGCGGGCAGCTCGCTGGTATGAGGCCGCAGGTGAACTGCGAGAGGCTATTACCCATGCGCTGGCTGCCTCTGACTATCCCTATGCCGCTACCCTCATGGAACAGGCTGCGCTGCCTCTCTGGCTCAGTGGGGAAGGCAGAACCGTCCAGAACTGGGTCTTTGCTTTACCAGATCTCGTCCTGGCTGTTCATACGCGCCTGGCCCTCGATGCGGCTCTACGCCTGATTAACATGGTCAATCTGAGCAATGAAACCCAGTATACCAGCTTGCATGCTCAGATAGAACATACCTATACGCGTATGGACGGGATCTTGCGCAGAAAGCGTGAACTGGCTCTCTCACAAGCCGAGGCGGTAATGATTGAGCGGCGTCTGCGTCTGTTGCGTGCGTTGATCGAGGCGAGATCACTACTCAAGCGTGGCAACAAAGAGGGTCTGTATTCGCTCTCTCAAGAGATAGAAGTGTTGTCCCAGGATGAAGATGTGAATTGGAATATTATTCCGCTCACACTTACCTTCTGGCTCCAGGTCTATCTTCAGGGTGAGGGAGCTACTCTGATTCCTCGCCTGCGCTTGATGAAGCAGTCGCTCATTGCGGCAGGGGATCATCTGGTGACGATTCGTGTCAGGACGATGCTGGCTCATGTCTTTACACAGGCTGCGCAATGGCACCAGGCTCAACAGGAGTGTTTGGAGACACTTGCTCTGATTGAGAGGAGTGGGATGCATACCATCTGGTCAGGCTATCTTTCCTATAACCTGCTTATTCTCTCCTATGCCTTGAATCGGTTGGAGGAGTCTGCGGACTGGCTTCAACGCTTGCAGAGAAGCGCCCAGGACTGGCAGCAGGTGGAACTGCTGGTCCGGCGGGAGGTCTGTTGCGCCCGACTCGCCCTGGCCAGGGGAGATCTGGCCAGCACGCATCGGGCGCTGCATCAGCTCGAAGTCCTGGTGGAACAAGAGGGCTACGCCTATCACGCTCCCTGGGTCATTGTCCTGCGCATACGAGTATGGCTGGCGGAGGGGAATCTGGTCCGTGCGTCAGAGTGGGCCAGCCAGACAATGTTTTCCCCGGAGAGGTGGAATCCCATGCGCAAAGAAGAGTTTCTGATGCTCGTACACGTTCATCTTGTCCAGCAGCAGTATGCTCAGGCAAGTGACCTGCTCTCACGTTTCAGCAACTATCTGGACCTGCCAGGAGATATCAGGACCACTTGCGAGTTTCTGGCGCTCCAGGTGGTTGCGCTCCACTTCACGGGGAAGAGGGAAGAAGCTTTGCGAGTTGTGGCTCGTCTGCTCGCGCTGACCGAGCCTGAGGAGTCCATGCGGGTATATCTGGACATAGGAGAACCCATGAAACAGATCCTCCAGACGTGGTTGAGAACTGCGCCCCAACGCAGGGACGAAGCACGCCAACTGGAAGATATTGCTTTCCGATCCTCGGTCTCGCGTCTGCTGGCCGCCTTTGAGCAAGAGGAGGTCAGGGTTGCGGGACGAGTTCCGAGCGTTGGGGGGGTCGTGGCCAGTCGGCAAGAGATCCAGCAAGAGTCAGCTCCAACTGACGTATGGAGACCAGGGGTTGAACACCTGAGTCGGCAAGAGCAGCGAGTGTTGCGTTTACTGGTCGCCGGGCACACCTATACTGAGATGGCTGAGGCTCTGATTGTCTCCCCCAATACGGTGAAGACCCAGGTCAGCGCGATTTATCGCAAGCTGGGCGTAAGTCGTCGTGCCAACGCCATCGCGGTGGCAGAACAATTGCACCTTCTCTAACAAGAGCCTACGGGACGGATTCTACAGGAATGTTGGGGAGATCCGCTAGTGAAAGAGAGGATATTTCCACTCTCCAGTCATCAGAAATCACCCATCTAATCAGGCAGAGAGGTGATGTCAGTTGTCCTCCTTTCAGGCTATACTCTTCTCAACACCGGCGGGAAAGTCCATTGAAGAAGCTGAAGCAGGAGGTGACCTATGCACGTTTCGATCCGCGTCAAAGGACATCTGGACCAGAGCTGGCAGCACTGGCTGGCGGGACTACAGATTGTCCATGAGTCCGATGGCACATCGCGGCTGTATGGTTCTCTCCAGGATCAGCCGGCACTTCATGGGATATTAAACAGGATCAGTCGTTTAAGCTTGACGCTGCTCTCGCTTGAAGCGAGCGAAACAGCGCACAATGAGGAACAATGAGGTTCCAGACAGGTGCTCTTTATGAATAGCGCAAGTAGAATAGAATAATGAATACGAATGAGAGGAAAATCACATGCGAAAAGTAATTGTTTCTGAATTCATCACCCTGGACGGCGTTGTCGAAGATCCAGGTGGTTCTGAGGGGTTCAAATATGGTGGCTGGAGTTTTCAATTTGGAGGTGCTGAGCAGCAGAAGTATAAATTTGACGAACTCTTCGCCAGTGACGGGCTTCTGTTAGGTCGCAAGACCTATGAGGGGTTTGCCGCCGCGTGGCCGAGCATAGGGGATCAAGCGGGTGAGTATGGCGAGAGGATGAACAGTCTGCCCAAGTACGTCGTTTCAACCACCCTCTCTGAAACAACTTGGAATGCTACCCTGCTCAAGGGCAATCTGACAGAAGAAATCGTCCGGTTGAAGCAAGAAGAAGGCCAGGACCTCCTGATTTTCGGCAGTAGCCAGTTGGTTCAAACCCTTCACGAGCGCGGACTCATCGATGAATACCGACTCATGGTCTTTCCTGTGATACTCGGAAGCGGGAAGCATCTCTTTCAGGATATAGAGGAGAAGAGAGCGCTCAAACTGATCGATACCAGGACATTCGCTTCGGGCGTCGTGATGCTCTCCTACCAGACAGTCATGGAATAGAAGCATCGTTCGAGCTTCTTGCTTAAGGAGGAACCGGAGGATAGTATGAGAAAAGTCATTTCAAAAGACGGCACCGCCATTGCCCTGGAGCAGTCGGGAGTAGGACCAACGATTGTCCTGGTGGGTGGTGCGTTCACCGATCGATCTCAACCAACGCTGACGGGTCTGGCGGAAATCCTTGCGTCACAGTTTACCGTTGTCAACTATGATCGTCGTGGGCGTGGCGATAGCGGGGACACAACTCCCTATACGCTCGCACGCGAGATTGAAGATCTCGACGCTCTGATCGAAGACGCAGGTGGATCGGCATTTGTCTGTGGTTTTTCCTCCGGGGCCGCGCTCGCCCTTGAGGCGGCGGCGAGTGGTCTCGCCATCAAGAAGCTGACAGTGTATGAGCCGCCCTACAGAGTCGTGGGCGGTCCAGTTCAGCTACCGCCGGGTTTCGCCACGCATCTGAGCGAATTGGTTGCGTCCGGGCGTCGAGGCGATGCGGCTGAATACTTCATGGTACATGGGGCTGTGATGCCCGCCGAAGACGTGGTCCAGATGCGCACACAGCCATACTGGCCGATGGTGGAATCTGTGGCGCACACACTCGTCTATGACACAGCCGCCATGGGGAACGATGCTATACTCCGGCCCGAACGGCTGAAAACGATCACGGTCCCGACTCTCGTGATCGATGGTGAAGCGGGTCTTGAGTGGATGCGCACCGCTGCGCGAGCTGTCGCGGAGAGTTTACCTCATGCTCAGTACCGTACGCTGGCAGGTCAGACACACGAGGTTTCTTCTCAGGTACTCGCTCCCATCCTGGCGGAATTCTTCCAGTAAATTTGACGAAATGGCGCTCATTTCAGGCAAGAGGTCTTCAGCTATATGTTCTGGTAATGCTCTGAACTTTAGCTGATACTCTTGCCGTTTCCTTTCTCTCCTGAGGAGTGAAGACGAAAGGTCGCGCACGGAACACCATTCACAAGAATGCGATCCTGGGCATGTAAAAGGACCGGTGAGCCAACGCTAACTGGCTGTAGTTGCTGACCCGCTGGCCTTTGCGTACACCAGACGGCGAGCGAGGGAGTATTCTGGTCAGCGACGAGAAAGACATGCAGTTTACGTCGGAACTGCAAATGGAACAGAGCTTCCTGGAAATCAAAACCAGAGAGTTCTTCCGCTGAGACAGTTGATAGGTGGAGCAGCCTGTTTTTGAACGTGCGGTTGTGTCCAAGCCATTGACCCTCTCCCTGGCGCTGAGAATTTTCCAGAAAACCAAAGGGGGACTGGTGCCTCCAGACGACGAGAAACAGGACCAGCAGGACCAGCAGCACCAGCAGGATGCCAGCAATCAGCAGGAAGAGTCCTACTGGTTTGCTCTGACAGGCGGCATCTGTTTCAAAGCAGAGGGTGGAAGGACCATTCAAAACCCTGACATTGATTTGAGGAATATCGGCGATGGAAACATATTGATAGCTGGCTGAGATAGTCAGTGTCAGCGAACCGGCAGCCGAAGGCGTAATCTGGGTGCTGAAGATGTCATCGTTCGGCGGAGCCTGTTGGGTCAGCATCTTTTCTCCCTTTACAACGGTCTTATTATCTCCTTGCAGCGTGTATGCCAGGCCGATGATGACGCTTTCCTGTGAGGTCGGGTGGATATGTTGTGAGGGGTCATTATCATCGTAAAGGGCAACCGAAATGGGCAGTGGTTTGCCAACAGAGAAAGATGCATGCGGGGCGGGAGAGAGAATAACCACATGCAGGCGTGTCTCTTCGAGAACGTAGGTTTGCGCACCGGGATCATTTGTCTGAATGGTGTAAGTTCCCGCTGGATTGAACTGTTGGAGCATCATCTGATCAAATTGATAGTGAACATCCCCTGCCTGGTTCAGCAAGCCCTGGGCAGGAACAGGCTGTTGATTGGGTCCCTGAAGCGTGACTGGAAAGGTTCGACTGTTGCTCAGAAAGGCGACAAAATCCACCCGTCCGGCGTAGGTATCGATGAAGAAGCGATGCTGGCTACCCGTGGAGACAAAGGTCAGATGTTGCCAATTAGCGTAAAGCCGCAAAACTGGCTGTGCCAGTTGGGCCGGGTTGGTCACATCCTGGTAGGTTCCACCAGTTTCAGTTGCCACAGTATGGAGAAATGTTTGAGTATAGGTGGGAACCTGCTTGCCCAGGCCAAAGGTATTGACGGGAACTCCGTGAGCACAAAAGGCAGGCGTATCCTGTTGTTCAATGGCCGTGATTTGTTTTCTGCCATCCTGGTCAGTCGGTAAGAATGGCTGGCCGTCAGTGATCAGCATAACCTCAGAGCCGCCAGGATAACCATTTTGGGCCAGCAAGCTGATTGCCTGCTCGATTGCATATTGGGTTGGCGTATTGCCATTGAGCGCCTGTTTTTGAGCCTGGATCTGGGTGTGCAAATGGGCGCGTGCCCCCGACTGAGTAAGATCGACGGGACCAGATTGAGGGAGTGATTGTGTAGTGCCGCTGAAGAAGATAACGGCCATACGTCCCGGCCAGAGGTCGGCCAGAATGTTCGTCACGCTGATACTATATTCTTCGGGATCAGTTTGTGCCAGGCTGGCGGAACGATCAAGCAGAACAATCAACAACGAGTGCGTATCTAGAGGTCGGGCAGACATGCAGGAAGAAGCTTGTCCGGCAATGGTCTGGTTCTGACCGATCGATCGTGTGTGAGGTGGTAGAATATTCCCTGCGAGAAGCAAACAGCCGAGAGAGAGAAGGAGAGAAGGTATATTCAACCAGAGCGTGTGTTTGGACATCAATCTTTCCTCTTTTGCGAATGCGTTCTCTCTCATCAAAATCCTCTCTGACTCATCATCAAAATCTTCTCTGAAGAGAGCGACATGCATAGTATGCCACAAACAAATGTTCCTTGCTTGCTCTTAGCAGATCTTCGCTATGCCATTCGTGTAGGAAGGAGTTCCTACCATCTTCTTTCTAGCGGCTGTGCCGCCCCCTTACAAGTAGAGGTTTCTTGCCGATCTGCTGCGTCGGCCTGGCAGGCCACCCCACCCC
>DAOTTL010000399.1:0-3113 GCA_034438135.1 Ktedonobacteraceae bacterium
AATGTCACCGGAGGTGACAGAAAGAAAAGTAGAAAAAGTCTCTACTTGTAAGAAAGCCGTCTCCTTACAAGTAGAGACTTTTTGCCGATCTTCTGCATCGTCCTGGCAGGCCACTCCACTCCATTTAAAAAAGAGCAGATGGTGTTATGAATCATCCCTCACTTTTCTGCGGCTTGCAAAGCCGCTCCTCCCCCTATAAAAGGAAGATATGGATGAGTTTGCGCGCAGCTTCGCTGCGTGCAAACTCATCCATATCTTCCTGAAATGCTGGCAGCGCAGCCGCCAGCAAGAGCGCTTGCTCATTTTACAAAAATGAGGGATGACTCATAGCTTTGTTCTCTGTCGCTGTAGGCGACAGAGAACAAAGCGAGCAAAAACCTCTACCTGTGAGTTTGCCTCTCCATCCTCTTTTCTTTATGAGTCATCCCTCATTTTGGCAAAATGAGCACAGGAATGACTCATATCAAAAAGGAGTCCCCCAGACAACGGAACTGATGACAGTCAGCCTCAGTCGCCCCTCTTCCAGAAAAGGCGCTATCGCCTTTCTGACTTCATTGTCAAAGGCGTTTGCAGTAGCTACACCCATGCGTTCCCGAGAGAACCCGTTCCTTGAATGAATGGATTGGATATACTCCTCTCCCGATTGCACAAACGACATCGGTTGAGTACGAACTGTCGTATGTTTCTGAAAGAGATGGCGCTGCCCCAACTCCTCAACAAGGTTGTATGGACGATACTCCTGATTAGTAGAGTATCGTCGAATGATTGCTCGCAAATCATCATCCCAGGGATTACCGTCAGTGCGACGATCGATGATAGCGAGATAGCCATGTGGAGTCAGGATGCTGTGAAATAGGGGGAAGATCTTATCCCATTCCAGCCAATGCAGACTCTCTCCCGCCACAATCAACGCATAAGGGGGCTGTAGTGGAACCTCTTCTACACGCCCATAGATCCAGTGGAGATGGGGATTATTGCCACCAGGGAGTTCTCTACCTTTGTCGAGCATTGCCTGAGAGAAGTCAACGGCATCCACTCGTTCTACACTTTCTACGAGCCTGCGAGCAAGATCACCAGTTCCACACCCCACATCAAGCACGATACGTGGTTGATCGGCAATCAAACCAAGGAGTAGCTCGATCGCCTCAAAGGGGTAGGGGGGTCGATACTGATACGCATCAACAATACTGATATCTTTAAATTGCGCCGCATATTCCAGACTAAGGTGCTTCGGTTTGAATGCCATTGAACTAACAACCTCCTCTTTTAATAAATGCTCATAGAGCTAATTTCCAACCGGCATCTCCCGCACGTGCCGCAGCGAAGAGAAAAAGATCCACAGAAATGAGAGCAGAAATACACATGCGCCAGCGAACAAGGCCCAACGTAAACCAAAGATGCCGCCGATGGCCCCCCCAATAAGCGAGCCGACCGGCATGATGCCGAAAACGATGAAACGCCGACTGGCATTTACGCGTCCGAGGAGCGAAGGAGGTGTAAGAGCCTGGCGTAAACTGAGCTGGTTGATATTGTAGAGAGGAGAACCTGCACCGAATAAGGCCAGGCCAATAATCAAACCACTGATAATAAGAAATGGGGGCAGTTGGCCTATTGTGAGGAAAAAGCAACCGACACAGACGATAAACGTGCCAAATATGACTGCCGGACCCGGCCCGATGCGACGGCTGACATATGGCGCGAGATATGCTCCTAGAATGGAGGCCAATCCCATAACCGTGTATGTGGCACCCACAAAAAGGGGAGAAAGTTTTAAGTCATTCACAATGTAGAGAATAAAAACAGTTTGTTGTATAGAGATCGCGAAGCTTCCCAGGGCAGAAGAGATGGTCATATCGCGTAAAATAGGATTGCCCCATAGGGTACTCAATCCCTCTGCAATCTCTTTACGAATATCACGCTTCTCATCAGTGATAACCATATGAGTTTCAGTCACGCGAATCAAGAATATAGAAATAGCCGAACAGAGGTATGAAAAGGCATCAAGGGTAATTGTCAGCGGAGCCGTCATAATCTGCACAAGGAGACCTGCAAGACCTGGACCAACAACCGAAGCAAAAGAACTACTAAATTGCATTTTGCTATTACCATCAACTAACTGTTCTGATGGTACTACGGCTGTGATAAAGGAGGTAGAAGCTATATCAAACAATACTGTCAATACACCAACAAAAAAACTAATAACATACAAGTACTCTATACGCAACATATGCAACCAGGCCAGAAGAGGTATCAGAGCGAGCAGAAACATCCTGGCTACGTCTGTCCACAATAAAAGAGGCCGACGACGCAGGCGATCTACCCACACTCCCACCAGCAAACTCATTAAAAGCGCGGGAACAGTACTAAAAGCCCGTAAAAATCCCATTTCTTCCGCCGAAACATGAAGCAATAACACGGCGGTCAGAGGCAAGGCAATAAGGGTAATTTGTGATCCAAGTTCAGAGATAGTTTGACCCGACCACAACTTCAAGAAACTGCTGTTAAACCATATATTCTTTGATACAGTTTTTTCTGCTGTCTCCACAGGGAGTTCACTCATAATCGATTTCATTCCTTCACTAGATTCTTATCGCTCTTCGCTACCACTCTACGTCAGATTCCCTTTCTCTCTCTTCACAGATACAGTTAACCACAGCAAACTGTGCCTTCTATTTAGACAGGAAATGCGTGTGAAGCTGCTTTAGTTTATTTGCGGAGGCTAAAAGAAGACATATCCGTCTATACCTTTTTTAGTATAACAAAAAGTAAGGCAAAAAGTAAGATTATGTTGCAACATGAGCAAACGTTCTCATTGTTCTGTCAAACCTCGTTTGACACGTCCCCTCTCCGCCCCTGGCCAGGGGAGAAGCCGGGGGCCAGCCCCGGACCCCTGGCAAAGGGCTGCGCCCTCTGCGCTCCCGCTTTTCAGCACGTGTCAAACGAAGTGTGACAGACCACTTATGAGTCGTCCCTGATTTTGCCAAAATCAGGATAAAAGGCTTTCGGCTTGCAAAGCCGCAGAAAATTGGGATGGTAACTACTCAGGTGCCATGCTGAAACCGCCCCACCCCACAGAGGAAAATATGGGTCATCCCTAACTTTTCTGCGGCTTG
>DAOTTL010000400.1:0-10731 GCA_034438135.1 Ktedonobacteraceae bacterium
TCTGTCGCCTCTAGCGACAGAGCACAACAAGAGCAACTGATGTGTAGTGTGGCGCAAATGCGCCACACTACACATCAGTTGCTCTTGTTGTGCTCTGTCGCCTCTGGCGACAGAGGGAAAAGCGAGAAAAAACCTCTATGTGTAAGCAGGCCACCCACCCTATTTTTCTAAGAAGAAGTGAGCGTATTTGACAGGGCATTTGTCCTACTTCTTCTCTATTCATCACTTTTCAGAAGAGAATCTTCTTTGGGAGGGCGGTTTTGCAAGATGCGGAAAGAAGAGGTAAACTAAAAGCTCTGGACGAACATATTTATATGCTGCAAGGTATTGTCCTCTATGGTAAAGTAGGGGGAGTAGCAAAAGCGCAGTAGCCAACAGAATGACGACCGCCAAGACGGCAAGAAGAGCCTATTCGCCTCATCGCAGGAAAAGATCAGGGATGACAGTCTCTTTCCGACGACAAATACCAGGGCGTTGACAGGCAGGAAATTGGTGATGGTATTGGATGGTGTTCTCCCGGCAAGGTATATACCTGATATCGATGTGCGAAGTCACGCTGTTTATCCAGCTGAAAGGATGAGAACGTGTATAGGTTTAAAGGCTTTGATAGCGCTCACTGTGGAGATAATATGCATGTTTTAGAGCAACTCGTCAACGTCTGGATGGAGACAGAGCATCCTCGTATTCGTCAGATGTGCCAGAGTATGCGTGGCGATCATATCCTGCTCAGCTTTGTCTATGAAGAGACTCATGAGCTGGAACAGAGGGTCTCAGTGCAGTCCTCAACCAGGTACTTTGAAGATGATTTTATTGATGAACGGCCCACTGGTACTCGTATTCCAGTTCCGGCAACTCCTCCACCAATGCACTAGAGTTCTGACAACCTTGCGATGAAAAGCAGGGATGCAAGGGGGTGCAACCCCTTGACCGGGGTCCAGGGCTGAGTCCCAGTCCTTCCCTCCTCTTCCAGGTGAGGGGTGGACCCCTCAAATGAAGATTGTCAAAGCAATGGTGGAGTTCAGGCAGGATTGTAATTTACTGAAATGGTGGTTGAGACCAGGAAGGATGAACGATGGGCGCTTATACGGAGGTTTTTGATGAAAGGTAAGGCTACTTTGATGCCATGCCTCGTGTATATTACGCCTGAGGGAGAGGTGCGCGAGGATCAGCAATTGCAGGCACTGTCTTTCGATAAGCAGCCTTTGGAGGCTAGCGATCTGATCCCTTTACCCGATGGGGTAACGCTTTCAATGATGCCTGATCGACTGGCCGTGGGTCGTAAGAGGTCTGGCATGATACAATCACTGCCTCAAACGAGGGGTTGGGCTGCCGCAGCTCTTTTGCCTATTGGCTATACTCGCACGCATTTGCCTGCCTACGAAAAGGTTCCTGGTACTGAGCCGTTGCCTTTCTTTGGCTATGGTGCTGTGGCCAGTCTCAACGGAGAACTTTGTGTTGCCGCCCTCCGTACGGATGATCCTTATAAGTGGCATCCCCGCGCTTTTAACGCCCGTTCGCTGCAAAGGTTGACACGAGAGAAGCAGGCTGCCTATCCCAAAAATCGTATTATTGCTCAGCACGTCCATTGCGCACTTGACTACGCCTGCCCAACGGCCAGCAATCTTTTCTTTGGTCGCTGGGAGATGGCCATTGCGGTTTCACCTGGCTGTAATGCACGCTGCGTTGGTTGCATTTCTAAGCAAGAGGAGGAAGAACTGATCTCACCACAGGATCGGTTGACTTTTATTCCAACGGTTGAAGAGATTGTGGAGGTTGCTATTCCCCATTTAGAGCAGGCTGAGGAGGCGATTGTGAGCTTTGGTCAGGGATGTGAAGGTGAGCCGCTCTTACAGTTTCGACGCCTTGAGCAGGCTATCAGGGCCATACGTGAGCGCACTGATCGAGGGGTGATCAACATCAATACAAATGCTAGCCGCCCACGCTGGCTGCAAAAGCTGTTTGATGCGGGACTCGATACTGTGCGCGTCAGTACTATTTCTGGTCATCCTGAGACCTATGACGCTTATTATCGTCCACTGGGATACACTTTTGAGGATGTCAAGGAATCACTAAAACGTGCTCGAACTGCGGGTGTCTATAGCTCTATTAATCTTCTGAGTTTTCCTGGTATGATCGATCGAGAACGCGAAGTTGAGGCTCTGCTCACTTTTGTCCGTGAGACTGGTCTGCGGCTCATCCAGTTGCGCAATCTCAATATAGACCCTGAGGTTTTGCTGCCTCGCATGCCGGATCTGAACTCCATGGGTCGTGCCCTGGGTATGAAGGCCTTGATTGAGTTGCTGCGTAAGGAGTTGCCAGAGGTTGAAATTGGCAATTTCAGCCGTCCTGTGAAGCGAGATAATAGCATGGCACTCTCATAGCAGGCTGCCCCGTCCCCATTTCCCAAGGAGGAAGCGAGCCTGTGTGGCTGGGCATTCACCCAGCCACACAGGCTCGCTTCCTCCTTTTTTTCCTGGCGGTGGTGTGCTCTGCCGGGCCGATGCAGGCGATCGGCAAAAAATCGCTGGTACATCGAAGCTTCTCTCATAGGCTTCTGGCTGTTTTATGGAAGGAGGAGGACCGGGGCTTTTTTGTTTTTGTGTAGTAGACGGCGTGCCGCGATGGCGACAGGATCGATGCCCAGGGTTGTTAAACAGTCGCGGGTGGAGCAACCCTCTTGCAGACCAAGATCGTGGCCGCGATAGAAGCAGGGCATACATGGAAGATCTTGTTTGACAACGATCGTTTTACCATCCTTAGGATTGCCAGAGTAGGGTCCCCAGGCCTCTGAATTAGAGAGGCCAAAAATGGCCACTGTGGGTGTTCCCATCGCCGTCGCCAGATGCATAGGGCCAGCGTCGTTCCCAACAAAGAGATCAGCCATTTCCAGAATTGCGGCTGTGACCTGGATAGTGGCCTTGCCAGCCAGACTGCGCACTGGCATGTCCGAGCACATCATCTCTTGAATGCGTTGATGAAGTTCGACCTCTTCAGGTCCGCCGATAAGTAAGAGTTGACCGCCAAACTCGCTATAGAGTACATCGGCCAGACGTGCGAAACGTTCGGGTGCCCACCGTCGCGCTATACTATATCCCCCGCTGCCAGGATGTATGGCAATAAGGGGTCCGGTTGTCTGTTCTTCGTTTTTCTCACCAGGGAGTATCTGTCGTGCTTCCTGGCGATCTTTCTCTTGCAATGGCATGGTCAACGATTTATCGCTTGTTTTGCCACCTACTGCTTCAGCTACTGCCAGATTGTACTCGGCTTCATGCATGAAGCCGAAGCCATTGTCTTTGACCCGTACATTCAAAAACCAGCCATGTCCATTATCCAGTCCAACACGATATTTTGCGCCCGTTGCCAGCATAAGCGCCTGATGTTTTCTGCGACCAAAGAAGAGTGTCAGATGGTGCATCAGGAGAACTGCGTCATAGTGGCTATCGTGCAGGTCATGCCAAAGTGGTCGCAGTTTGAGCAGATTCAAGGGATTTTTTAAGAACTGTTTAGGATAGTCAAACAGGTATTTATCCAGGACGATTACGCGGTTAATGACCTCCCAGTCGTTGAGAATGCCAGCCGAGGAAGGGGTGACAAGCAGATCGATCTGGGCCTGGGGATATGTTTCGCGCAGTGCACGAAGTGCTGGCGTGGCCAGGAGCAGATCACCGATTGTGGCCAGTTTGACGACCAGTATACGGGCGTCGGGAGGTAGTTGTACAGAAGATGCGTGCTTTAACATACTCAAACCCATTCGCTGAATTTTCACTTTTCTGAATTTTTACTTTGCCATAGAAAATGGTACTACAGTGATGAAGCTTTTCTCTCATCCTGATCCTTATTATGTATCTCGTGATTGTGTTCGTGCAACTTCTTGAGGGCAATGGTAAAGACTTGCGTAGGTAAGATATTCTTCATACACTGCGTTGTAAAGAAGCGGCAGTCGGCGGTATCTTTGGCTTCATAGCAGGGGCTACACCAGATATCGCTTTTTAAAATGGTTGCCTCTTTGCTGACAGGTCCCGATAGAGCGGGGTCAGTGGGTCCATGAATGGCAATCAGCGGCGTCCCTACAGCACCTGCAATATGCATGGGTCCGCTATCTCCACTGATCAGCAGGTCAGCGCGTTTTAGCAGAGCTGCCAGTTGTGTCAGGCTTGTTTTCCCGGCCAGATTGATTGGTTGTGAGCGCATCCTGCGGGTGATCTTCTCGATCAATGGTTGGTCGCTGGATGCACCGATGATGACAACGGATGCATGCTCTTCATGGATAAGACGATCCAACAGTGTGGACCAGTAAGGAACAGGCCAGCGTTTGGCTTGTCCATTATTGGCGCTCACGTGGCAGACAACGAGCGGGTTTGCTGACTGTACTCCCTCTGTTGTGAGTAATAGTTCGATCTCTTGCATAGCCTGTTCTGGGAGAAAGAGATGAGAATAGCGGTCGTCAGGGTGGATAGTGGCTCCGGCTGCCTGAGCTAGCTCCAGGCAATAATCGACCTCGTGCTTATGGTCGCCTGATTTCCAGTGTTTTCCTGGCACGCTATCGGTCATAAAGCCAGGAAATCCCTCATCTCCAAAGCCTACTCGACGTTTTGCCCCGCTTAATGCTGTCAGCGTAGCTGCCCAGGGACCGAAGGCACTGATTGCGAGGTCGTAGTGGCGCTCATGAAGAGTGTTCAGAAGTAGACGCAGTTCGTGCCAGTTTTTCCGCTGGAACAGCGCCTGTGGGCGTCGCCAGAGATTAGGATTATAGCCGAGGATTCTTGCCAGACCGGGATCGCCCTCAACAACTTTTGCGCTGGCGGGTACCGCTACCAGATCGATCTCAGCGCCGGGATACGCACGTTTTACTACCCGTACAATGACCATAGAAAGAACAAGGTCGCCAATCAGGTCCAGCCGGATTACCAGGATGCGTTGAGGGTGGAATGTTTCGGGTCGCAAAGGGGGGAGCTTTCTCCCCAGGCGACTTAACTGAAGGCAGAGACCGATAAGACTCATCGCCAGGAATATACCCTGGCTCAGCAGTCCCCGGATTGTATGCACTACGACATTCCGCACTTTTCTGGCAGTTGTTGGGCGTGCAGGGTAGCCATCATCTTCTATCGGTTGTACTTCTTGCGTATGTATTTCTATCATAAAAAAGCATCACACTCGTTGAGTTTGCTCTCGCAAGGGGAGCCTTTTGACCGCTGACACTACCTGTTGCTCGCTTAATAGCCGTACACAGGGATGTTCAGCCAGTTCCTTATCTGAAAAGTCGAGACGTCCACACGGGATTGCTGGACAGGTTGGACAGCGCTGCGTCGAGGCAATCACAATATGTCTTGTGGGGCTTCCCCAGGGACCGAAAATATGTGGGTCGGTTGGACCAAACAGATGTACAGTGGGTGTATTCTGCGCTACTGCAATGTGTCCAGGACCGTTATCCACGGTCAACACACACGTTGCATACGCTAGCAGAGCGGCTAACTGACCAATGCTCGCATCTGTCACCAATGTTACTCCCACGGGCATGCCCTGAGCCACTTCTTCGACCAGCTTGCGTTCGCCAGGGCTGCCTGTGAGCATTATGCACGCGCCGTGCAGAGAAGTCAACGTTTCGCGCAGTGTCTTGACGCAAGAGCCCCATGCTTCGGTGCGCCAGAGCTTCACTGCTCCTCCGCTGCCGGGAGGAATGATGATCAGTGGCGCGTCCTCTGAAATGCCTGAATTGTGTAGGCGCTCTCTGGCCCAGGCATATTCTTCTGCGGTTGGCTCAAAGTGTGTGGGATAGCTTTCAGGAGTGAACGGTTCAGCCAGGGGAGCATAGTCAAGCAAGACCAATCCCTCGCTGACCAGGCGCAGACTAGAGCGAGTCGCATGTTCTGCCTCAGGAAAGGAGAGTGCATGGGTGAGAAAAGGCTGCCCATCAGGTAGAGCATAGCCGACCCGGCGTGGAATAGCAGCCAGGTAGAGCAAGGCCGCGCCCCACCAGAAGTCAGGACGAAGATTGATCGCTAGATCATACTGATTCTGCCGGATCTGGCGTGCAGTTCTGAAAAGAAGCGTATAGGGACTCAGTAAGCCACCCTGAGAAGTGCGCTGGAAGCCAGGAAAAGGACAGGTTTGGAGGTGATCAATAGCCGGATGACGTGCCACAATTTCCTTTGACCACGGTCCAACCATCATAGTAATCTGGGCATCTGGTACCTGCTCGCGCAATGCTGAGAGGACTGGCGTTGTCAGAATCAGGTCACCTAGATGATCAGGTCGTATCAGCAAAATGCGTGCAGCATCTGAGCGTACATGGGTTATTCTCTGTGCTGCTCTAACTGCTCCTGGCCAGCCGAACAGGCGTACCAGGAGCAGGATCGCAGAACGCAAGACGCGTTTCATAAAACAATAAACCTTATCGTACCCTTATATCTAAGGGTGAATGGGCAATGTAGAGCTAATACTGCTGTAACTTGCTCTCTTTTGTGCATGCGAGCAGAGCGGCGCGAGCTTCCTCCAGGATTGAAGCAACACTAATCTGCGTCAGCAAACGTTGAAAAACCTCGCGATCTTCGACCTTTTCGGCGAACTCACGAGTGAGTCGAGGCAAATCGGAGGGCGCGTATTTAGCTTCTACAACTGTCAATAACAACTGGCGAGTCTCTTCAGTTCGGCCCTTTTCAAGATCTTGTTCGAGGTCCTTCCTGTCCTAGACCTTGTTTGATACCTTGTCTGAGTCCCCTTTTGAGGCCTTGTTCGAAACCTTGTTTGAGGCCCTTTTCAACTCCAATATTCACTGTCATCTGGTAAATGGGCGAATCTTCAAGTTGTTCTCGCATTTCCAAATATCTCCTTGTGAGCCAGTCTATACTGAGTTTGGTGCGTCTGGCAAGTGCTAATGCGGCTAAGTTATAACCAATATACAATAAATCGGGATTCTGCGTCTTTTCTAAGGCCTCCATCACCTAAGAATTGAAAGGTTTAGCCATTTTGAGTGCCTTCGCTACTCTCATTTTTGTATATGTATATGGGTATCAGTTTTCCATAACTCATGATTATTGCAATACCCTGAATAACAGGTGAGTATCGATTTTTGAATGGGGTGGAGTGGCCTGCCAGGACGATGCAGCAGATCGGCCAAAAAACCTATACTTGTGAGGACTCTGTTGCCGAAGGCCATTCGTGGGCGAATGGCCCCGTCCACATGCTTTTTTGAGGGATTGCGGGCAGGGCGTGCAACGCCCTGCCCGCAATCCCTCTCTTCTTTCTTTGGGGTGGGATGGTTTCGACCAGCAAAAGAGTTCGGCAACAGTGCCTTGTAAGAAAGCCACCCCACCTCCAGAAGACAGGAGAAAGGGATGACTCATAAGAAAAGAAGAAGCGAACCTGTGTGGCGGGCATTCGCCCCGCCGCACAGGTTCGCTTCTTCTTAGGAAATGGGGGTTGGGCAGCCTGCTATGCAGGCTCAAAGTCTTTTGACCTGATTTGGCAAAATCAGGGATGACCCATATCCAATTGGAAGTACGATAAATGTTTTATCAAACGATCAGAGATCAGATCGCTAATCTTTCTTTGCAGCTCCAAGAATAGTATTGATGGTTGTGCCGCATACTGAGCACTGGCCCTTCATCGCTGGTTTACCATTTTTCATGGTAACCTGTTGAGGGTTTTTCATCTCACGTTTAGCTTTGCATTTCACGCAATAGTAAAGCTGATCTGCCATAGTAGAGTTACCTCCTACTCTAAAAGTAAAATTGACATATATCCACTATTGTAGGATATATTGCATTTGACAGGTATACTTCGTATCCCATGTCTTGCATTTTTTTCTGAACTTTTTGAGCCAGTTCCAACTCACTGAACGGAGCGAACAGTGTAGGGCCACTGCCTGAGAGGCGTACCAGAGAAGCGCCTGCCGCGAGCAGGTCGTCTCTGGTCTTGGCCACTATTGGATAGCGTGCCAGTACACCGCGTTCCAACCCGTTGTACAGATGGTGAGCATCGAGTTCGCGCCCTTCAGCCAGTGCTGAGCGAGTTGCCTGACTATGGGTACCATCGCTGTAGTCAACGGCGGACAAACTGTGGAAGACAGTTGCCGTTGAGATCGCGATAGCAGGTTTGACTAGCAGGAGCCAGCGCATTGCATATGGCCAGGCCGGGGTAAGCGGTGTAACGCGTTCTCCTCGGCCCTCGCACAATGCCAGTCCGCCGCTCAGAAAAAAAGGCACATCAGAGCCGAGACCTGTGGCTATCTCGTGCAGGTCGAACACAGAGAGCGGGAGTTGCCACCAGAACTGCAATGCCTGCAAGACCGCAGCGGCATCACTGCTTCCTCCGCCCAGGCCCGCTGCCAAAGGGATACGTTTGTGTAGCTCAATCAACACTCCCTGTCTGATTGCCAGACGTGTGCGCACCGCCTGTGCTGCCCGTACTGCCAGGTTTTCAGCAGTATTTAGCTCAGGGATAGTGCAGCGGATCTTGACGCTATCTTCTGCAATCTCCGTCAGGCAGAGTGTATCGTACAGGTCGATTGTTTGCATAAGCGTGATCAACTCGTGATACCCATCTGCTCTACGCCCTGATACATCAAGAGTCAGATTGATCTTTGCGTAGGCCTTTGTCAGGCAGGTGCCTGGGTTTTTTGCTTGCTGTGTGTGGCTCATGGGTGCATTTTGCATAGAAATAGAACGCTTGTCAAGCTCGATCGAGGAAAGATGCCTGGAGTAGCCCATATTTCTATATCTATGAGTGCCTGCGAGCTTCCTATGCTATACTCAATAGCGGATATGTGGATATGCATCTTCTATGCCTCTAGATTCACCTGAAAAAAGATTACCAGGCGTTTATTGTAAATGGTGTACGCTATTGGACGCCTGTTCAATGCATCTCATGGCATTTATTGTAAGTGGTGTACGTTGTTAGATGCCCGTTCAACGCATCTTATGACGTTTATTGTAAGTGGTGTACGTTGTTAGATGCCTGTTCAATGCATCTCATTCGTGATTGGTGGGTTATGGATTTAACGGTCGCTTACTTTCATTCTTTCCTCCAGGCTGATGTGGTGAAACGCGATTTTGAGCGCATTCGCTCAAATGGTGCGAATAGCATAGTATATGCTATTCATGAGCAAGAGGAACAGCGCTGGCCTCGTGATTTTGAGCGTGGTTTGCGTCAGGCGCAAGATGCTGGCTTGAAAGTCTATCTCAGTCTGGGTCGCTTTGGAAACTTATTTGCTGGTCCCTCATTTGTGCCAAGTTGGTATACATTTCGTCATCCTCAGTCGCGTGTGCTGGATCAGCATGGACGTTACCATGAAGTTTCTTGTTTTAATCATCAATCCTTTCGCTCCTGGTTATTTCGCGAGATTGAGCGGTATTTAAGCAATTATCCGATCGCTGGCATTCTTATTGATGAGCCCTCTGGTCTGGAGGTAACCTGTTTTTGTCCCGCCTGTCGTGCGCTCTGTCCCGATGTGACTGATCTCAGGCGTTTTCGGCGTCGTTCAATGGTGGACTTTTTGGGTGAGCTATGTTCCTGCGTAAAGCAGGTTGATACGCGTATGAAGACAACTATTGTGTTGCATCCGTTGGATATTAGTCTGGTTGAAGATATAGCCGTAATTCCCGATCTGGATATTCTAGGTTGTCATCTTTTCTGGGATATTTTGAATGATGATGTCTCCAATGTTGAAGTGTGGGGACGTGAGTTAGTGGAGATGACACGTCAGGTGGGCAAGCGCAGCCAGCTCTGGCTGCAAAATTTTAATATTGATGAACGCAACGAAGCTGCAATGGAGACAGCTTTCACGCATATCCTCCACCTGGAACCTGATGAGATAGGATGCTTCTACTTTTGGCGGAACAATGCCGATCCGACGCGCGTCTGGGAGTCTACATCCAGGTTGCTCAAACGCGTCCCACGCTTGCAGCTGCATTGGCGAAGATATTCTGCTTCACGCCTGCCGGCTGTGCGTTCTTTATCTGGCTCCGAGAGCTATAGTGAGCAGAGTTCGACCTTTGCGACAATGACAGCCAGTGTTTTTGAGGAGGAGAGCGAACCTTTTCCTGGTTCAGAGGACCATTTAATGCCACAAACGGAGAAAGCGCAGGATGAAGAGTAGCGTAGTGCCTGTAGCATTTCTTCCCACCCTGTGCTTTCCCATTCATCTGTATCGAGACAGAAAATGTGCTGGTTAAGATTTATCCCCTGCTGGTCAGACCCATGTTTGAAGGATCTTTATCCTCGTGATGCACTTTCTCCAGTAGTGAGCGCAAGGCGATTATTTGCTGCTGTGTGGTCTCAGTATTCTGGCTTTCGGCCAGGATAACAGCCTGAACACCAATGGCGAGCAGCGTATAGGCGTCGTCCTCGTCGGGCGTGCCTTTCACTTTGACCATAGCTGGTCCTCGGACAGCTTCGCGAACGGCCCGGTATTGCAGGACATCTTCAATCGACAAAGAACTCAGTTCATTATTCAGACCAAAATCTAAATGAACGGCTGCGACATTCTCAAAGACAGAGAGATTGCGCAGGAAGATGGGATAAAGCTCTCCGTTGCGCATAGGGACGGAGACTACAATCTCCAGGTCTTTGATTTGTAGAGACAATAGACGTGCCGGAGCATTTAGAGGCAAAACTACGAATTGTATTCCCTGCTCTTTAAATTGCTCAAAATCACTGCGTTCCAGATCACTCCAGCCATCCGCAATATAGAGACCAAGCAGGCTCTCTTCCATGGCCTGCACAGACTGAATA
>DAOTTL010000401.1:0-8498 GCA_034438135.1 Ktedonobacteraceae bacterium
CTATTGCAATAGAGATGTGGACAACCACAAGATTGCCTGTTAGGATAGAGAAAGAGCTTATCTCTCAGGAAAGGATTTGGAATATGAGTCAGTTAGAAACATATATAAGCGAGAATGAGAATCGTTTTCTCGAAGATTTAAAGGGCTGGTTGCGCATCCCTAGTATCAGCACTTTGCCTGAGCATTCAGGCGATATCCGCCTGGCCGCCGAATATATAGCCGAGCAATTGCGGCAGATCGAGTTTACACAGGTTCAGCTGATAGAGACAAAGGGCCATCCTCTTGTCTATGGTGAATGGTTAAAGGCACCTGGCAAGCCCACTTTACTGATTTACGGACATTATGATGTTCAGCCAGTTGATCCCATCGAGCTCTGGGAGTCACCGCCTTTTGAACCTACGGTACGAGGCGATAATCTCTACTGTCGTGGGGCCTGCGATGACAAAGGTCAGACTATGCTGGTGGTCAAGGCGCTGGAATCGTTGCTAAGGGTTCACGGAACACTGCCAATCAATGTGCGCATTCTGATCGAGGGCGAAGAAGAAGCTGGTGGCGAGTCGATTGAAGAATATGTGCGCACTTATCCCGAGCGTTTAAAGTGCGATGCCTCTTTAATCTGTGATACAGGCATGCCTTCGTCAACCATTCCGTCACTCGTTTACGGGCTGCGTGGCATTGTCTATACGGAGGTTGAGGCTCGCGGTGCCAGGCGTGATCTGCACTCAGGCGAATTTGGCGGGGTTGCGCCCAATCCACTGCATGCTCTGGCCCTGATCATCGCAGGTCTGAAAGATGCCGAGGGGCATATTACTATTCCTGGACTGTATGACCATCTCCAGGCGGCCAGTTCGGCAGAGCAGGCTTTCTGGCAGAGCAATCCGCTTAATATTGAGCAGACTCTCAAAGAAGAAATGGGCGTCAATGTCTTCAGCGGTGAGAACGAATATTCGCCCCTGGAACGTCTGGGAGCACGTCCGACCCTTGAAGTCCATGGGATCAAGGGAGGCTTTGTAGGAGAGGGCGCGAAGACGGTTATCCCCGCTGTCGCTACCGCCAAAATAAGCCTGCGCCTCCCTCCTCCTCTACGTTCAGGCGATGTCTTCGCATTATTTGAGAAACGTGTTAAAGAACTGACACCTCCCGACATTAGAGTGACAGTGAGTGCTCTCCATGGGGGTGAAGCCGTACTGGTCGAGCCGGATAGTCTTCCTATGCAGGCGGCTACAGCCGCTCTTGAAGAAACGTATGGCATGAAGCCGATTCTGTTGCGTGAAGGTGGCTCTATTCCGATCGCAGCGCTTTTCTACGAGATCTTGCAGGTTCCAGTTGTGCTTATGGGCTTTGGTCTGCCCGATGACAATCTGCACGCGCCCAATGAGAAGTACTCGTTGTCCCAGTTCTATAAAGGATTGCGATCAGTTGCGAGCTTTTTACAAAAGATGGGTGAATAGACTTTTCAAAGAAATAAAGAGGAACTGGCATGCCCCGCCGGAGCATGCCAGTTCCTCTTTATTTCTTTGAAAAGTCTAAATTTATTTATCCTCTAAAAAAGCGTCCTACTTCTTAGAACAGTGGAGAGAGAAAGAATCTCCTGGAAATGGGTCAGATGACTCATGTCGCGGGTCCTGTTTTCCGCTATCCTTTTTATGAAAAGAATAAATAAGTGAAATAGGCGGATATAAAACCTGTGAATGCTCAGGTATCTGGAAAGGTAGGACACAAATGAGAAGCTGTGTCAGCAATAGTTCGGCTGAAACGCAGTTGGACCTGGAGTGTATGCCAATCTCTCTCTTTCTTGAAGATCATTGTTTTGATACTCTGCCAATGCCCGTTGTCCAGGCGTCTCATGAAGACGAGGAGGCATTGCATAGTTCGTTTGAAGCGGCGATCAGTGAGCGCGTAAGGCGCGTGAGTCGCAAACTTATTACTCTGACAGAGAGTAGTGGGTATCTTTCTACAGAGAGTCTGGTGCCACCATTGACAGAAATAAAGCTTTCTTCATTGCAGAACTCGTCGCTATTTGCAAAGTCGAAAAGATTCTGGTTGACACAGCGGCGCAGAACTCTTCTGACCTGCATTGGGTTTAACCTGATCATGATAGGCTTTGATGGAATGGGTCTGCTTATCCTGCGTTTACACTCATAGAGCGGAGGCGATGGCGAAGATAAAGAAAATACTGCTTGATACCAATTATCCTTTTTAATCGTCACAAAAAGAGAGATAGCGAACGTTTCTCTGGTAGAGAGAGGCCTGGAGAATGGCCAGATGCATGTCTTAATAGCTCTCTCTTCCCCTGTGATCGAGAGATAGGTGCTCTGTTGAAGAAAGGAAAAAAACGGTGTCGGACCCGCCATCGAGGCCTTTTGGTCAGTCACGACCTGAAGGAAAAACACCATATGTGACCTCTGCCGTGGGTCTTGAAGGATCTGCCAGTCAGATGCGAGCTCGTCGTGCGACCCTGTTTACTCGTACGATTGTCTGGGTTACAGGTCTGGTTTGTTTGTCATTTCTCATAGGTGCCCTTTTGCAGGCCTGGACAAATAGTCAGTTAATGCAGGATTTGCAACATGAGCAGCAGGTCACCTCGCAGCTTCAGAGGCAGCACATAATTCTTCAGCAGATGGCTCAATATTATCAAGATCCCTACGTCATTGAGAGTGAGGCCCGTCAGCATCTTGGGTATGCTCGTGCCGGGGAGCACGTAATTATCGTAGTTGGCACGAACGATCAGGAGCCGTCACATCCTTCTGCCCCTACCCACCATTCAGGTGCGCCAGGGTTCTGGCAGGACTGGTGGAACATCTTTTTTGGCTAATTAGTCAAATCAGGTAAAGAAATTTGACAATGGGGTGTATTATAGAAGCATATTAGGAATGTGACAAAACAAAGTGAGAAGCATCGTGGAACGTTATAAACAGACAATCGTCAAGCTTTCCAGGCTTACGCAGCTCCAGATTACACTGGAGCTTACCGGGTTTTGGGAACCTGCGGTTCGTTTGGACGTTTGAATAGAAAAACTACTTCAAATCGGAACGCACGAAAAGGCGTTCCGATTTTTTTATTTTATATTATCATTCGATCAAAGGAGTAATTGCTTATGCGTCCGGTTATTGGAATACCCTGTCAGGCAGATTTTCGAGCGGGGTCTGAGCGACCTATCTATGGAAACAATCGCGCCTATATACATGCAGTAGAGAATGCAGGTGGGCTGCCGATTTTAATTCCCATGCTCACCGATCTCCATGGACTGGCTGATCTGCTCCCACGTCTGGATGGCGTCTTGTTTTCGGGCGGCGTCGATATTCAGCCTGCGCTCTATGGAGAACAGAAACATCCAGCTACAGATGATATCGATAAACAACTTGATACCTTCGAGGTCGCTTTGATGAAGCTAGCGCTGCTAGAAGATATTCCTATCCTTGGGATCTGCCGTGGTATGCAACTGCTGAATATAATGTTAGGGGGAAGCCTCTACCAGGACATTCCCACCCAGTTGCCTGATGCGTTTAATCATTGCCGACGAGATATGCCTCGTACAGCTCTGGCTCACGACATATTGATTGAGGAGGGTAGTCTGGCAGAGAAAGCCATGGGAGTCTCCAGGTGCAATATCAATAGTCTGCATCATCAGGCGGTGAAAATACCTGGAAAGGGTGTGCGGCTGAGCGGACGTGCGATCGATGGCACAGCAGAGATCCTGGAGGTGCCTGAGCACCGCTTTGCGATGGGAGTTCAGGGACATCCCGAAGAGATATATGATCAGGTGCCGGCGTTTGCTCGTCTTTTCCAGATCTTTGTCCGAGCCTGTGGCAATTTGCCACCGGAGAATGTGATGGAAATCCATGTGGATGCATTGACTCGTTCCACAATCTAACGAAGTTGTACAAAATCAGGCCAACAGGTTTCTGCCGCCGGCGGCAGAAACCTGTTGGCCTGATTTTGTACAACTTCGTTTTTCTATGCATCGCTTATTCGCCTTATGAAATTTGTTGTAAAATAAGTGGTATGGAAGGACAAAAGCAGCCTCAGGATTTACAATCAGAGTTACCGGATGCGGACGGAACATCAACGCTTTTACATGGCAGGAGAGGTCTCGCTGTGCTCTATACTATTGCCAGTCAACTCAATCGGAATGTAGATGTACGTGAAGGAGTGCATGAAGTTCTGGCTCAGGTGACCAAACTTTTTGGCTTACAGACTGGCTGGGTCTGGCTATTGGATGATGAGCGCAATCCATACCTGGCGGCCTCACTCACTCTCCCTCCCTATCTCGCCGACCATCATGAGCGCATGACTGGAACCTGTCTCTGTCTGGATACATTTTTAGCGAACGGGCTGGCCGGTGCAGCTAATATTGATGTGCTTCGGTGCAGTCGCTTGAAAAATGCTGAGCGTGAAAGTGATCCCACCTCCTGGGGATTGCGTTTCCATGCCAGCGCACCGATTTATGCCGGAGAGGCTCTATTAGGTGTTTTTAATGTAGCAAGCGAAGACTGGCGTGAATTGAGCGCGGAAGAGTTACAGCTATTGCATATTGTAGGGGATCAGATCGGACTGGCCCTTCAGCGTGCTCGCCTGGCCTCTGAACATATGCGAGCGGCAGCGCGTCTGGCCACAATTGAGGAGCGCAATCGTCTGGCCCGCGAGATCCATGATACTCTGGCGCAGGGACTTGCCGCCATTACTCTGCAATTGGAGACAGCGGATGCGCTCTCCGAGGAGCGTCCAGAGCGGGCACGAGGAGCTATTCGCCGTGCGCTGAGCCTGGCACGTACTAATCTGGAGGAAGCACGTCGTTCGGTTACTGATCTGCGTGCCGCTCCACTGCGCAATCGCACCTTGACCGAAGCATTACAGGCCCTTGTTCAGGAGATGCAAATAGACGGCATTTCAGTCAAGTACAGTGCAACGCCTGACGATTTTCCTCTTCTATCTCCACGGTTGGAGACAAGCATCTATCGACTTGCGCAGGAGGCTCTCACAAATGTCATGAAGCATGCCTATGCTACCTCTGTAGAAGTAGCGCTCTCACTGGAAGACAATGAACTCCATCTCTATATAGATGACAACGGCCAGGGTTTTGATGTCGATGCAGTCATGGGAAATGCCGCTCGTCTGGGTTCCCAGATGGGACACTTTGGTCTGATTGGCATGAGCGAACGAGCGAAATTGCTGGGAGGTTCCCTTTCGATTGCCAGTACATCTGGCTCTGGCACCTGTTTCTCGGTTTGTGTGCCTTTTAAAGAGGGAAGGGAGAAGCGATGATTCGCATTTTACTGGCCGATGACCATCCAATTGTGCGCGAAGGTCTACGTGCAGTTTTAGAGACCCAGTCCGATTTTGAAGTCATTGGTACCTCTCAACAGGCTGGCAGTGGTGATGAGGCTCTGCGCCTGACCCTGGAACTGCATCCTCACATCTTGCTTCTAGACCTGGAGATGCCGGTTATGGATGGCGTAGAAACGATTCGCCGTCTGCGTCAGGAGTTTTCTTCCGCTGATCCTTCGGCGGGGAACTATAGCCCAAAAATCATTGTTTTCACCGCCTTTGATAACGATGAGCGCATCATCGCCGCCTTAGCAGCCGGAGCCAATGGCTATCTCCTCAAGGGCGTTCCACGCGAAGACATTTTTAATGCCATTCGGATCACTATGCAGGGTGGTTCATTGCTCCAACCCGTCGTAGCTTCGAAACTGCTGCGCCACATCGGCCAGAATAGGGACGTCCACTCTTCTGGCGGCCAACAACCGCTCTACGAGGCACTGACTGAGCGAGAACTGGAGGTTCTCGGTCTGCTAGCTCAGGGCATGCCAAATAAAGAAATAGCTTCACAACTGATCATTAGCGAGCGAACTGCGAAGTTTCATGTGAGTTCTATTATGAGTAAGCTTGGCGCAACAAATCGAACCGAAGCAGTTTCTCTGGCAGCCCAGCGGGGTTTGATTACATTACATACTTGACAGCAGTCAGAACAACGGTTACTCTTTGGCTGTAAAAAAAGGGAGACCGGAACGAGATTATATTCGAAAACGTGTAGGACAATAGGTACCCTTTGGCTACAAAAAAAGAGTTTAGAGCGAAAGTATATTCAATATAGTATGGAAAGCGAAAGGAAACTCGGGTATGGAGGATGCCTTAGAGGACCAGACGCCCGCGCAAGAGTATGTTGACATGCGTGATCTTGGTGATGGACGGATTGCGGCTGTGATGTCAGGATTGCAGTTTCAACAAAAGCTTTTTTCACGTGAAATGAAAGGGAAGTTGCTGCCCACCGAAATACCCCTTGTTGGGATAAAGGATGTCATGGATTTTGTGTGCGGACCCGGGGCCTGGTGCATGGACTTTAGCAAAAAGTATCCAGAGAAACAGGTCGTTGGAGTGGATATCAATATCCAGATTGTTGATATCGCGCGTGAAAATGCAATCCCATCCAATGCTGGGAATCTTAGATTCGAATGTGTACAAGATCCCCGGAAACTCCCCTTTGATAGCAATACATTTGATCTGATCCATTTACAGAATGGGGCAAGCCTCTTTCCCTTATCCTTCTGGCCGCTGATCATGGCTGAGATGAAGCGCATACTCAGACCCGGTGGCTGGTTAAATCTCGTAGATTTTGAGATGGGTCCTACCTCTCACCCGGCTCTAGATAGAGGGCTAACAATTTTGAGCCAGATAATGGCAAAATTGGATATGAGCTATTCGCCAGGCGGGACGATGCCCTTTAATGGTTGTACACTCGGGCCAGAACGCATGAACGCTCAAGGCTTTATACATGTTGGGTACAATCTCTATCCCGTAAATCTGGGTGGATGGAATAATCCGGTTGGACGAGCCTATCTGGGTATGGTGGTGATCAGACCGGAAGTGCTCTTATGTCTTGCCCCCAAAACGAAGGTGAGTACTGAGGAAGAGTTGCAGCCTGTGATACGAGAGATGCATAGAGAGCTTCGGCAGATCGGTTTTTGTGGTGCAGGAATGCTAATCTCATCCTTTGGCTGCAAACCACCTGAGTAAGACATAGCCAGAATATTGCAGGTAGTGAGTGTTTTTCTGGTAGAGGGAGATGTGAGTGACGGAATTTGATGCCCTGAAGAGGTTACCCTCTGAATACTGGCAAACGAATGATGCCTCGGAGGAGGCACGGATCTTCTTTGGTAACCCTTATATCATTGAGTCTCTAGGTAATCTTTTGCCGCCGGCGATCAGTCTGGACGGGATTCAAAGAGTACTGGATGTGGGCTGTGGTCGCGGCGAGTGGGCACGTCGCCTGACCCGGCAATATCCGCATGTTCAAGTTATCGGCATTGATACCTCTGCCCATCTGATTCATAAGGCAGTGAAACTGGCCCTGGCAGAGGTTTCAGGTGCCGTCTCTTTTTATCAATTTAATTCCTCTCAGCCGTTAGATCTGCCAGGTGAGAGTTGCGATATCGTCCATATCCATTCCCTGGCCTCTTTTATTATGAACTCTATGTGGTCAAGTATTCTGGATGAGATGCTGAGAGTTCTTAAACCAGGAGGTTGGATCAATATTGTGGACTATGAACAGGGTTCGACTTCAAGCGCGGCTTATAACCGCCTCTCTATCCTGGGTCTGCGAGGCGTACGAGCTCTCGGAGGCAGTCTTTCCCCCGTTTCACCTACCTATGGCGTTGCTGCTCGCCTCTACGGTTTTCTCGTCGATGCAGGTCTGATCGACGTCGCCTATACAGTTCATTCAGTAGATTTTGGCATTCGTAGCCATGTCCAAACATCGCAATTTTTGGACGATCTGGTGAGCGGTATAATCAATGTTAAGCCATTTCTTTTGCAGGTGGATTGGATCGATGGCAAAACATTTGATACACTGGTTGAACAGGCAAAAGAAGAACTTCATAGACCTGATTCCTGTGGCTATGCTTATTTAATCTCTGCTATTGGACGGAAAGACGTGTAAAGCGCAGGCGAAAGGTAAGACATTCTGGCTAATGACGGAGCTTATGTGCACGTCAAGAAACGGACCGATATACAATGTCATAAGAGTAGATAGAAATATTGTATTTCTGTTGAAGGACGCAAAAGAGTAGGTGAATCTTGAGAAATGTCAGACCCACCTTTCTGCCGTCGTTTTTTCCTCGTTTCTGGGCTGCTTTTTGGGTGATTGTCATAATGGGGGGGCTATCAGTTGCTTGCATACTTGGAGTCGCACTTGTGGGACCGGCTTTGGGTCATGGCGAAAACATTGATCATGCTGCTGGCCAGATTGTCTCGATTGGTCCAGGAAAGGATTTTGTGCTACTAACGGCGACAGGTAAGCGCATGGCATTCCAATGCGGGGCGGAATGCAGAGCGTCATTAGGGCACATGCAGCGGCACGAGGTCGAGCATGCTCATACAGATGTGTATTATACCAAAGGGTCGTCGTCTGTCTTGATGGCTCTTGATGTAGATTAGAAGAATCGCATGACCATGATAAGTCAAACTCAAACACGTGCAATAGATGGAGCCGATATCGT
>DAOTTL010000402.1:0-7638 GCA_034438135.1 Ktedonobacteraceae bacterium
ACTCAGCCCTTTCTCCCTGAAAAGCTGGCGGCTGCGCCACCAGCAAGAGCGTTTGCTCATTTTGCCAAAATGAGGGATGACTCATGTCTCTCCTCTTTTTTATTGAATGATGCCCAATCAGTGTAATATTTCGTTACGCTAAACGATAGTTCAGGTGAGTTACTCAAGCAACGCGAGGGAAATAATGCAAGCGAACAGGGATATGGCCCAGGCGACTCAGGAGATGGCCCTGCTGTACAGAGAACACGCACCAGGTCTGCTTATCTATGTTCGTATGCACATGTCCTCGGAGGAGGATGCCGAAGATCTGGTGGTAGACGTTTTCCTGGCGGCCCTTGAGAATGGAAAATTTACAGCGCTAGCGGAGAAAGAGAAACAGTTATGGCTCTGGCGAGTTACCCGCAACAAGATGATCGATACCTATAGACGCGCAAAAATTCGTCAGAACGTGACACTTGAACATGTAGCTCACGGACTTTTTGAAGATGAAATGACAGGTCCCGAATATAAAGCTTTGCGCCAGGAAGATTATATGAATTTATATGCCCACCTGCAAAGCTTGCCCCCACTTCAACAACAGATTTTACGCATGCGCTTTGGGCAGGATTTATCTTGTCGAGAGATCGCGACCACATTGGGAAAACAGGAAAACGCAGTGCGCGTCACGCTCTCACGCGGTTTAAATCTTTTACGAAAAATCTATCAAAGAAGAAGGGAGGGACAGGAAAATGGCTGAACCGAACGAGCCTTTTTCAGCCGAAGATGTCGAGCGGCAAATTGAGAGGATGAGCCAATTCAAGGAAGACGATCGCAGAGATGCGGAGGCCATGGCATATCTTCACAGTTTTTACCAGACTGATGCAAAGCATGAGCAAGAGAGGCTCGATCGGATCTGGAACCGTATTGCGGATACAGCTCTTTTTAAACAAAATAATCAAGCCAATGAGAAGGAACCATCTATGCAAAATCCATCACAACCTCTACAAACGCCATACAGTGCCGGGTCCATGGCCAACTCTCGTGGAAGACGTTCACAGCGCTCCCCTCTGATGCGCCGACTCAGTATATTGGCGGCGACTGTTTTCTTGATAGCCCTGCTTGCCAGTATAACTATTGTCTTTTACGCAGTTCGACAGACAAATGGAGGCAATGCCTCTCCTAATCCACCATTGGCAATTCCAACGCCTCACTCACAATTCACGGTTCTGTCAGTCAATATGTCAGTAACACCTGGATCGATCGCGAACGTTGCCTGCGGTACAAACCTGATCGTGACCTATACAGCTACCTTTCACGTTAAGCCAAATAGCCCCGGTGGCACCATCAAGTTCTATTATACGGTCAACAATGGACGTGGACAAACACCCGCCAGCCTCACCTTCAGTCCCGGCCAGACCAGCAAATCGTACTCATTTACCTGGAGTGGGGCATTATTCGCCGACCACGCCTATCCCGAACCCGGCGGGGTCCAGGTGACCAGTCCCAATCAACTGACTTCTTCGCTGATCGCGCCAACGGGTCAGTGTAAGACTGCGGCACCATTCAAGGTCACGCAAATTGCTATGGTGGTGAATCCCACCTCCAGTCAAGGCCTGGCCTGTGGTAGCTCAATCGTTGTCACCTATACAGCTACCATTCACGTTGCACCCAACAGTTCAGGTGGCACCGTCCAGTTCTATTACACGGTCAACAATGGACGTGGACAAACACCCGCCAGCCTCACCTTCAGTCCCGGCCAGACCAGCAAATCGTACTCATTTACCTGGAGCGGCGCACTACCCATCGACCATACCTATCCTGAACCCGGCGGGGTCCAGGTGACCAGCCCCAACCAACTGACTTCTCCACTGGTTGCGCCAACAGGTCAGTGTACAACTGCGGCTCAGCTCCAGGTCACGCAAATTGTCATGGCCCTAAGTCCTGCCTCCATTCAAGGACGAGTATGTGGTAGCTCAATCGTTGTCACCTATACAGCTACCATTTATGTTATACCCAACAGTTCAGGTGGCACCGTCCAGTTCTATTACACGGTCAACAATGGACGTGGACAAACACCCGCCAGCCTCACCTTCAGTCCCGGCCAGACCAGCAAATCGTACTCATTTACCTGGAGCGGCGCACTACCCGCTGATCATACCTATCCCGGACAGGGCGGGGTCGAAGTGACCAGTCCCAATCAACTGACTTCTTCGCTAATTGCGCCTACAGGCCAGTGCAGTTAGCGCGGCAAGCCGCCACATCTTCAGAAGAAAAGGATGAGTTTATCAACATCTTCGCTGTTGATAAACTCATCCTTTTCTTCCATTCTTTGAAGGGAGGGATGGCTGACAAAGTCGCTCCTCCCTTCAAAGAATAAAGAGAGCAACACTCTTTCCATAAGTCATCCCTGGTAACTACTCAGAGGGCCTCTGAGTAGTTACCAGGGATGACTTATGGACTATAAAACTGGTTAGAAAAATAGCCATAGATTATACTCTAAAGTGATGAGATAATGAAAAGGTCATAGATATCTGGGAAACGAATTAGGAGCAGAACAGCAATGATCAACCCACCTGATCAAGACACATTAAAAATACCGCCTCATTCAGACCAACCTGCACCCCTGGCCACGGCAGATCAGATGTACCGACCAGATCCATATCAGCCCAGGATTCGCCCAGACCAACTCATTCTCCGCGCATCTGGCCAACTTCCCCCCCCTGGCTCTTTGACCAGACAAAATCAATCCTGGCGCAAAGATCCCGCATACCAGATCTTAGCGCTGGCCATCGCTATGGTTGTACTCGCCTCCATCGTCTTTGTAATCATGGGTGCAAACTCCATCCTCAGCAGCAACAACACATCCTCCAGCAACTTACAACAATATGGGGTACGTCCCAATCCACCTACACCAGCAGGCACAGTAGATAACAAACCCACCTTCTCTAACCCCGTCACCAAACCAGGCAGCTCCACCAGTAGCCAGCCCTCAGCTAACCCTCAGCCAACCCCTACCACTTTCCAGCCAACTCCCACCTCCACAACTGACCCCACAAACCAGGGTAACCTGATAGTTCAGATCCTCAGCGTCCCCAACCCCGTAGATAACAACTCAAGGGTCAGCGTCGCCGTCCAGACCAGCCAGCCAGGCGTAACCGTCAAACTACAGGCAATCTATCAGAACGCTCCATTTCTCTATACAAGTTCCTCGCATACAACCGACAACGCTGGCAATGCCACAATTAACTGGTCAGTCAAAATTCTGGCCTTTCGTGGCAATTCCCAGGCCACGATCACTATCATAGCGATCAACAGCCATGGACAACAGGTAAACTCCTCGCCCGCATCAGTCACAATACAGGCAAAATAAACGTGATTTCTTCTCGCTTAGATGCGTATAATGATGTAGTCACATATGTTCGTTTATTCAGATTCCAAAGCTTTCAGGTTACATAATGCTCGTTCTACCCGAATGAGCACTACCGTAGCAAAATGCCTACATCTCTGTCTCCCTCTACTTTTTCTTGAGGATTTCAGCTTATATGACACACAATGACGAAATTCGCCAGACGCAGGAGGTAGCACGTGCCGTTCGGCAGAACGTAAGTCGCGTGATCGTGGGGAAGGAAGAAGTTATCGACCTGCTCCTGGTAGCACTGCTATGTGAAGGGCACGTGCTCTTTGAGGATGTACCAGGCATTGGCAAAACAACGATGGCTAAATCGCTAGCTCGTTCGCTCGGCTGTGATTTCCAGCGTATTCAGTTTACACCTGATCTTCTACCCTCTGATATCATCGGCATCACTTACTTTAATCAGAAAGAGGGAACGTTTGAATTCCGGCCCGGCCCGCTGCATTCGCAGGTAGTGCTGGCTGACGAGATTAACCGCGCTACTCCGCGCACACAATCAGCCCTATTGGAAGCCATGGAAGAGCGACAAATCAGCGTTGAACGCGAAACGATGTTTTTGCCACGTCCATTTATTGTGATCGCGACTCAGAATCCGCTCGAATTAGAGGGAACATTTGCACTGCCCGAAGCCCAGCTTGATCGTTTCCTGATGCGTCTACGCCTGGACTATCCAAGTCAGGCGGAAGAGCGACTGATCCTTCAGCGTTTTAAAGAGAATCAGCCACTTGACGAGATCAAACCAGTACTCTCAGCATCGGTCCTTAAAACACTCCAGGAGACGATTCGTCGGGTCCATGTTGATCCCAGTCTTGAAGCCTATATCGTAGAACTGGTACGCGCCACTCGTAACCACAGTGGGATCGAGTTAGGTGTCAGTCCACGTGGTACGCTAGCCCTTTATCGCGCCTCACAAGCCTTCGCAGCCGTTCGAGGACGTTCCTATGTAATCCCTGACGACGTTAAACACCTGGCCCGTCCTATTCTCTCGCATCGCATGCTGGCAACCAGCCAGACCCGTCTACATGGACGACTGATGGAAAAGATCGTAGACGACGTACTGCATAGCGTTCCCGTACCGGTTGAATTATGAGTAGAAGATGGTATCTGATCTGTATCGCGGTCCTACTCCTGGGATTGACCCTTAACCAGCCTTTGCTGCTGATCATGGCTCTCCTGAGTGCACTGATCCTGTTCACAATAAACATCTGGACCAAATACTGTCTACACAATCTGAATTTCCGACGCGAGTTCAGCGAGAAACGCGTGCTCTTTGGTGAGGAGATCACTCTCTCACATGTTATCGAGAATGCAAAACTGTTACCACTCCCCTGGCTAGAGGTCGAGGACAGTGTACCTGGCGTGCTGAGAGTCAAAGGACGACAAACACTTGTCAGTCGAGCGTCGAACCAGGCAACGCTGGAAAGCTTATTCAGTCTACGCTGGTACGAACGGATTACGCGTACCTACACCGCAACTTGCAATGCTCGCGGTGTCCACACCTTTGGACCAACTCGCATACACAGCGGCGACCTTTTTGGCTTTAGTGAGTGTGCAGCTACGCTAGAGAACAGAGAATATGTGCTTGTCTATCCAATGGTGGTCCCTCTGACGAGCTTCCATCTACCTGCTCGCCATCCCTTTGGAGAACGCCCTACCCTCCAAAGATTGCTGGAAGATCCCCTCAATACGATCGGGGTACGCGATTATGTCTATGGGGACAGCCTGCGACGTGTCAACTGGAAAGCGACAGCACGCACCCTCCAATTGCAGAGCAAAATCTACGAGTCCACGACCACTTATACGATGGTCATCTTCCTGAATGTGGTCACTCAACTTGACGCTTACTTTGGCGTTCACCCCGAATTACAGGAACTGGCCATTTGCGCGGCAGCTTCAGTCGGCAATTGGGCCCTGGATGAGGGCTATGCGGTCGGACTCTATGCAAATAGCAGTATGTATATGCCCGAAATCGGCATAAAGATGCTCGATGCACAGGAAGAAAACTCATCTGGCTCTGGGGAGAGTCTGGAAACAAGACTGGCTGAGCAGATACGCCACAGACGTATCCGCCTCTCGCCCACCAGCAATACAGCACAACGCCAGCGACTTATGGAGATGCTTGCTCGCATACAGACATACTTCGGAACGGCCATCGAGGATCTGATTACCACTGAACGCACTCACTTGCCTGCCGGAGCCACGCTGGTAGTAATCACCAGTACGGTAAGCGAACCCTTGCTGGATGCTCTGGCCCACTTGAAACAGCTAGGACACTCCGTGACTCTTTTAATGGTGGGCGATCAGCCTGGAGCGACTCGCCTGGCTGGGATCAACGTTTATCATCTGGGAGGCGAGAAAACCTGGGAAGAGCTGAGGGCACGCTATAATACGTCCGAGGATGCTGAGGCGACAAAAGAGCAACCTGAAACTGCATGGAGCCAGGTTGCCGGTTTTCATTTGTAAAGACCCGGAGCCTTTATAACGATCTCAGGTATAGGGTACCCAATCTTCTGCCAGCGGTATCTCTACAAGCTTCTTCTGAGGTGCCGCAGCGTCATCCGACACGATAGAGCCTGCCAGAGGCGTGCCGCTGGGCCGTAGCCGCAGCAACGCCTCCAACTCTACCTGCCTGTAAAGACGCTGACGCTTAATGCCCTGCCTGTAGCTTTTAAGAAGACCCCTACTCACATAGGCATACAATGTGGATGCTTTAACCCCCAGCAGGCGGCTGGCCTCCACTCCATCCAGATAGTTTTCACCTTCTAGCTCAATCATTGTGCCTCTCTCATTCGTGTTTTTTGCATGGTCTCGCTTGTGCTGCCGTGCACACTACTCAGCCTGTTCTACTCTTTCCAATGATAGAAATTCTTGACGCTTTTGTCAACAGGCAACTACCAGATAGAAACATCTTATCTCAATCAATACAAATCAACTACTATAAATGTTCCTGTAAAAACAAAGAATATCATTGACTTTCATAAAGATGCATGGTAATACTGTTCATAAAGGTTCAAAAAGTGCAGAGGGATTTTCCTCTAACCACAGTGAAAGGCAGTACCTCAATGGGAGAAAAGACGCTGGCCACCAGCAATGAAGCTACGGCCAAAACAGCAAATAAGGGAGGGCTCGAAGGGATTGTAGCAGCCACGACCTCTATCAGCAATATTGATGGCATGGCTGGCCGCTTGATTTATCGTGGATATGACATCCATCAACTCGCGCATGCAGCAACTTTTGAAGAGATAGCTCATCTTCTCTGGTTTGGCCACTTACCCACACGCGTTGAATTGACCGATCTACAAAACCGCTTGCTCGAAGAGCGCAAACTGCCAGAAGCGGTGGTCTCGATGCTACATGCACTCCCACCCACTACAGCCCCGATGGATGCACTGCGCTCGGCTGTCTCGCTCTGGGGTACGTATCGCAACATCCAGGCCCCTCCCACGGTGGATCAGGCTATCGCGATAACGGCAGCATTCCCCTTGATCTTGACAACGTTTCAGCGTTTTCGGCAAGGAGAAAAGCCCCTGGAGTCCCGTCCAGACCTGGATTATACAGCGAACTATCTCTATCTGTTGACTGGTCAGGAGCCAAAGGCTGAGCATGTACAAGGCTTAAATGCTTACCTGGTAATGCTGGCTGATCACAACATGAATGCCTCTACATTCACTGCCCGGGTCGTTGCCAGTACCGCGTCCGATCTGGTCTCAGCGGTTGTGGCGGCCATTGGCGCGTTGAAGGGACCACTCCATGGAGGTGCGGCTGATAAATCTCAGGAAATGCTTGACGCCATCGGGACTGTTGAAAACGCTGAACCCTGGATACGCTCAACACTGACCAGTAGCGGTCGCTTGATGGGGTTCGGACATCGAGCGTACAAAACAACTGATCCACGCTCCGAAGAATTGCGCGAAATGGCAAGACACGCCGATCCAGAGGGTTTTGTTTTCGCCCACCATGTTGAAGAACTGGCAATCCCGCTACTAGAAGAGTACAAACCTGGCCGCCGCCTCTATACAAATGTCGATTTCTATTCGGCTGTCCTGCTGAACTCAGTAGGTATTCCCGTAGATCTCTTCACACCTACCTTTGGCGTAGCTCGTATCGCTGGCTGGACAGCCCATATTCTAGAACAATCTGCCAATAACCGTCTGATCCGTCCCATCGCTGATTACAGTGGACCAGATCATTTGCAGTTCGTTCCTCTAGATCAGCGCTAATCTGTCTATGACAGACATGGGGTATCC
>DAOTTL010000403.1:0-6467 GCA_034438135.1 Ktedonobacteraceae bacterium
ACCCGTTTTAGCGTTCCAGACTACAACGTCGCTATCATTGCGCAGACCTGCCAGAAAGGCTCCATCAAATGACCAGGCCAATTGATCGACCTCTACGGTCCCTCCCTCATTCCGAGGTGCGACAGGTCCTTTCAGTGCCTTGAGCGGACCATTTACGTGGCCTGCCTGCCATATCTCTGCATCCATTGACAGAGAGACAGATACGGCGAAATGATTATCTATAGGAGACCATGCTAACGCGGAGTACGTTGGTTGATCGAAGCTGTTGGTCTGACTGTGATCACTATAGGTGGTAGGAACACGTTGCTGATTGGCTATCAAATGCAGAGTATTGCTCTCTGTCACGACCAGAGCAGCCAGAGTACTCCCATCCTTTGACCAACCCAGACAGTTACTAAAGATAATATCAGAGAGCTTCCAATCGTGCAGCGGTTGGCTCATTTCCTGAAGCGCCTTCTTCGTATCCTTATCCAGACTCGGCTCTACGTCCCAGAGCAGAATATGTGTGTCATCGCCAGCAGTTGCCAGATAGCGTCCACTGGGATGCCAGATGACGTTCCAGACAGCCTTTGTATGTCCGGTCAAACGCAGCAACGGCACACCCGCGATAAGTTTTCGTGGTCCTGGAACTGGTCTGGAAATCGAGTCAGCAACAGGTGAATTCGCTCTGGATCGTAGAGTAAACGCCAGCGCGGTTCCCCCAACCAGAACAACCGCAACCGCACCACCAATGAGCACCCCACGACGTTCGATCTTACGAGGCTGTTCAGGGGCATTCGTCGTTTCCGACGCGGCGGGCAACGGCTCGACAGAGGGCTGTATTCTCTGACCTGACACAAAAGGTGCAGAAACTGCATGTTCCTCTGAAGGGGGCAATAGTGGCGAGGTCGTGGGGTGCCTCTGTTCGGCATCTTCCGCAGGAGCAGTGACCTGCCGAGTCTCCTGACTGGCAAGGGCGCGTTTACTCCAGGGAGCCAGCAGCGTGGCATCTGGATCCTGGGTTGCAGATGAAGTTGTTCCCATACGCAAACTCATCTCCAACGCATCGACAAACGCCACACAGGAATGAAAACGCGCGTCAGGATGCTTTGCCAATCCCCTGAGTAGAACCATATCGACAGCCGAGGATAACTGGGGATTAAACGTTCCAGGAGAGGGAGGAATCTCCTGAACATGCTTCAGTAAAATCTCGTAAGGATTGCTGCCAGAGAATGGTTTCCGACCGCTGAACAACTGGTAAGCGATAACGGCCAGACTATAGCGATCACTGGCAGCTTCGGCCTTACCCAAAGCCTGCTCAGGAGCCATATAGTCTGGTGTACCGGAGCCTGAGTGAGTCTGAGTCTGGACAGTAGCCGTTGAGAGCAATTTAGCAATGCCAAAGTCTGCCAACAAGAGCCATTGCTGTTGCAGAAGTATATTAGCAGGCTTGATATCGCGGTGAAGCACCTGCCTGGTATGTGCGTAATCGATAGCCTGCGCTGCCTGGCGCAGATAGCTCAGACTTTCATCGGGAGAGAGCAAGCCTGAAACCGCCTTTATGCGGTCAGCGAGCGACCCTCCGGTAATTAATGGCATAATCAAATACGTGATAATACCGTTGTCAGAGTGCTCCTCACCAAAATCATGGACAGGCAAAATGTGAGGATGCTCCAGGGACGCAATAGTGCGGGCTTCTCTCGCAAAAGCTCGCAAGTAATCAGTCTCATTTGTCCTCACAAAAGGGAGTAGTTTCACAGCGACCTGCCTGTGAAGTTCTGTATCTTCGGCCTGCCAGACCTCTCCCATACCACCGTGGCCTAGAAGACGGATGAGGGAGTAGCGCCCTAACATTTTTCCTTGCCAGTCACGGTCGCGATTCACTTGCATTTCTTAAAAATCCTCATAGTTCCCAGATAAGAATACTCGCGTTTGTATCGCTGAAACTTGCTGCCAGCCATTTTCCATCATGTGACCAGGCCATAGCAACGACTGGTTTCGTTATACCCATAGTATCCAATGTTCTGCTCGGCTCCGTTCCCTCAACTGTGTTCCATACAAGGATAGAGCCGTTGTTATAGCTAGTAGCAAAACCTGGACCCGTGGACGCTGGATTGCCGACTATGGCAGAAGGAGACAGAGTACTACTACTCACGGCACTACTTGCCGTGGGAAGATTCAAAGGCTGTGGCTGCGGTTTGCTTTCACGCCATCGCCAGAAAGCAGGCCCTCCATTACTCGTAGCACTACTCGCGCTAATGATCTGATTTCCGTCGTAGGACCATACAACGGCTCCTAGAGATACCTGATAGGCTGGTACTGAGGTCGCTTCCTGGAGAGAAGGGATCAATTGATACCATGCGGGTGTATCTCCAGTGAACCTTACCTCTCCAATCAGGACCCTATCGACCAGACCAATAGCTATAGTTGACTCATCGGGCGCAATCGCCAGAGATGTAAGCGTTCCCCCGAACGTTGTAAGCTTCCATTGCTTCTGTGGCTGGGCAGCGGTTGTTAACCTTATGATGGCAGGCTCCCCAGGATACTGTTCTGCTGTAATCAGATACGCATTGTGTTGTAACCATCCAAAGGCACTGATAGTATTTTCCGCAGACAGAGGAAGCTCCGTCACCTGTGATAAAGATACTGTTTGTGCATTAAATATGTTGAGGTCAATGGAAATACGATTTCCTGAGAAAGAACTGTTGTTATTGACAACCGCCAGATACCTGCCATCCGAAGACCAGGCCTCTAACGGGGAGCTATTGCCAACCGGTAGATTCACACGCTGTTTATACATTGGCGCTTTACCAGGCTGGCTTATGAAAGCGTCTATATCCCAGGTAATAAGCCACGCATCTTGTCCAGAGGCAGCCGCCAAAAAATGCCTCTGAGGAGACCAGTTCAGCGTACCAGCCGGATAATTGAAACTGGTTAATGTAAATACAGACAGGTCAGGATTACGTGTTGTGGCTTTCGGAGGGGTAGAGACATGAGGTGCCGTGCCATGGCTTGAGATCACCTTCCACGTACCCAGTCCCCCACCAGCAAGTAGTAAAACAGCCGCTCCACCCGTGAGAATCAGACGGCGACGTGTAAGCGAGTTCTGCTGATTCTGTGTCTCTACCTCTGTTGATCTGTCTGTCTCATGGGCAACTGCGCCAACCCCTGAAAGGATCTCTGTTTTTACATTGATCAATTCAGTGGATTGATAGACTGCTCCCGACGATCCATCGCGTGGCGCATTGACGAAAATACTGGCTCCTGACGTTTGATTGACGGCGGAGTCTCGTAAAGCACTGACGAAGAGACTGGCTGAGGGAAAACGATCTTCCGGCTTTTTGGCCAGACCCTGGAGGAGAACCTGTTCACGAGTTGGTGAGATCTGTGGATTAAACTGGCGTGGCGGTGGTGGAGACTGGGTCAAATGCTGGATAGTAATGGCATAGTTGGTATCGGCCTGAAAGGGCAGGCGTCCGGTGAAAAGCTGATAAGCAAGCACAGCCAGACTATACGTATCGCTTGCGCCCACGGCTTGATTATTTGCCTGCTCGGGAGCCATATAGGTAGCGGTTCCGAAACCAGTATTCCCGACCGTCAGACGTTCTTTCTCGGTCAGCACACGAGCGATCCCAAAGTCAGCTAGCAGAAGCCAGTCCTTCTCACGCAGAAGCATATGTTCAGGCTTGATATCGCGGTGAACAATCTGTTGCTCATGAGCATAGTCGATGGCTTCAGCAGCCTGTGCGAGCAGTGCCAGGGCTTCGGAAAATGGCATTAACGAGTGTTTATCGGTGTAAAAAGCGATAGCGTCGGCCAGTGAGCCATTCTTAATAAAGGGCATGACAATATACAGTATCAAACTCTGATCTGCCAGAATCTGTCTACCATAATCATGAATAGGCAAAATATGAGGATGATTCAAAGCGGCTGCGGCACGAGCCTCACGCTCAAAACGCTGCACAAACTCTTGATCCTGCTGCTGACGAACCGGTAGCGTCTTGATAGCCACCTGACGATGTAATCGTGGATCTTCACCTAGCCAGACATCGCTCATGCCACCATGTGCAATATGCCGAATTACTTTATAGCGTCCAAGAGTATCAATAGTGATTGATGACTGTACGTGCTCGTTCATATATTACCGTTTTCAATAGAAAATGAAAAATCGGATAACGTCAGAATGTTTTGACTTTCCTTGCCTCATTTTACCATACCCTATCGGTCTTGTATAAAATTAAGCACGATGTAGCACAAATGGTATACAGGGAGCCACTGACTTCAGGAGAATGCAAGTGACGAAAACCAAAGCACCAAGGAGTTTTTACTATCTGAGCAAGAACAGAAGAAGTGAGCGTGTTTGGCAGAACATTCGCACCGCCAAACACGCTCACTTCAGAAAAAGAGGATCGGTCTGCCTACTCAATCAACTTTTTATGCAGTGACTCTAATTGTTCATCGGTCATACCTATGCCTCTCAGATAGGCCCTCGTACCACCATAGCGCTCATCGAGATAGGCCAGAGTTCCAAGCATAGTCTCTGGTCGTGCCGCAATCATCCACTCTCGCCCTTCTATCTTGTACCCCTCTCGTCTGGCCCGTTCGAGCATGATGGCAAAAAGCGGAGCCAGGTACCCCTCACTCAAAGCATAGTCATCGGCGATAACATCCGCCGCTACATTCGCGATGCTCAACAACAAGGCCACAATCAGCCCGGTACGATCCTTGCCAACCGCGCAATGCAGAACACATGGAAAAACATCCTCGGTCGCCATAAGTGTCAGGATACTTTTGATCTCCTCCTGACAGTATTCAAGATACAGCTGATAGAGTTCCTGGAGTGACTGCATTGATGCTGCTCTATTCTCGTCCTCCAGCAATGAAATATTGACATATCTGACTTTTGGCGATTGGGCAAAAATATTGGGAGAATTCGCAAGCTCGCTTGCACGCCGCAGATCGATCACCGTTCGCACAGGATATTCCAATAAGAGACGCTGACCCTCTAATGAAAGCTTATTTGGACTATCAGATCGCAATAAGGTTTTCCAACGTGTGGTGTGACCATCGACGGTCTCATAGCCACCAATTTCACGAATGTTATAGCTGCCCTCCAGCACGAGATGACGCTGGTGTGCCTCAGTTAAATCGATAGATTGCTTTTCCATGAAAGAGAAACTCCTCTTAATAAAGGCTCAAAGTTCGCAACGAATACCCTGCACAATTTTTCAAGGATAGCTTGATCCTTTTACGGGTTTCTCAAACAGTGGGGCCAAAAGCCCCATACAAGCGAGCTTGAGAATTGCTCGGCTTCCATGCTCTTTTGGACGTGAATATTGCCTCCACTGTCTCAAAAGTCGCGTTATTCCCCCCACCGTCCCTTTTTGGAGGGACGGGTTTTGGCAACCGCTGTATAAAAGACTTTTGAGAAACCCTTGATCCTTTTGTGCTTGTGTCATTGTACCGCAGGATTGCGATAAGGTACAAAGAAGAATATGGTCTCCAGAGGTACTAAATTTGCAGCAATACATACATAAACGCATGAATGCATGGTACACTCGAAGGAGTCAAAAATAAAGGAGCATTGATCTGAAAAAGCGAATTGTTGTAAGAAAAATAGGTTGGCTTCTGCTTTACCTGCCTCTAGTTGCTCTGTTGGCAGCATGTGGCTCTCAAATATCCTCTTCTGTACGGAACAGCGGAGGCCAGATATACAGCGATTCGCAACAGTATGCCCTCCACCCAACGCCGACGCCGGGTTTATCTATCCCCGCACAGAAGGCCACGCTAACGCCAATACCTACTCCTCCATCCCCGCCTCAACTTCAACCAGCAACGTCAAATCCGCCGACGAAGACTTCAAATTGTATAACCTTCAGCAATTCAACGACCCATGTTCCAGCCCAAAACGGAACGCTGGCCGCTCCCTATGGATCGGCACCCTCGACCTCCATGGCACAACAGATCGCGCAACAACTATTTCAACTAATCAATAGCAATCGCGCCGCCTGTAACCTTCCCGCCTTTGCCTGGAACGGTCAGTTGGCCTCTGGTGCACTGCTCCATAGCTGGAACATGTCACACTGCGGCTTCAGTCATACCTGTCCCGATGGCAGTCAACCCTGTCAGCGCATCGCCAACGAAGGTTTTGCCGGTCTCAATGACTGCGGCGAAAATATTGGCGAGGGTGCGACGTATCCAACCGCCTGGGCAAGTGTCTCATCCATTCAAGAAAGCATGGCCAATGAACCGGTCGATGGCTGGCACCGCATCCATCTTTTCAGTACGACTCTCCACCAGATCGGCATAGGCGTATTCTTCAACACAGGTGGATCAATCTTCTTCACTGAAGATATGGTGAGCTAAGACGTTATGAGTCATCTCTGATTTTGCAAAATCAGGACAAAAGGCTTTCGGCCTGCTATGCAGGCCGCCCCCTTACAAGTAGAGGTATTTTGCCGATCTGCTGCATCGGCCTGGCAGGCCAC
>DAOTTL010000404.1:0-9112 GCA_034438135.1 Ktedonobacteraceae bacterium
CCTGAAAAGCTGGCGGCTGCGCCACCAGCAAGAGCGTTTGCTCATTTTGCCAAAATGAGGTATGACTCATAGCTTCTTTTTTAGAAAAATCACATACCCCTAGACGGTCTGGGTAGAAAGAATCTTCTCAATTTCGCTATCCAAACGGGCAGGATGAGGACCAACCAGGCGAGCAACGGGTTTTCCACCATCAAAAACGATCAGTGTTGGAATGGCCTGTACTCCGTAACGAGTAGGTACCCCCTCGTGCCGGTCGATGTCAATCTTAGCGAAGCCCAGTTTTCCCTGGTACTTCTCGCTTAGCTGCTCAAAGACAGGAGCGATGGCACGACAGGGACCACACCATGCTGCCCAGAAATCTACGATCACAGGTTTGTCGGCTTGGAGCACTTTGGCCTCAAAATCCTCATCAGTTACATGAAACAGGTTTGTATGTTCTTCACCCATTATTGTTGTACTCTCTTTCAAAAACGGAATCGCTATGGGTAGCGTCAGCTCAGACTATTATGGTTTCTGATCAATCTCTATAAAAGCTAACATGGGTAAGTAGTATTTTATTCCTCTTATCCACTTTTTCTAGCGGCGGCGGCCACCCCCACCCTGAAGGATCGAGAGGATCTCCAGAATGTAGAGGAAAAGGTTCATAACTGCCAGAAAGAGTGAAACTGTCAGGCCGATCGCGTTTGGTAGGGTATCAGCCATATACTTTGCTCGCTGTACATAGTAGAGAATATAGCCACTAAAGATGGCCACACCAAAAACCGCTATAATCAGCACAAAGAGTGGACTCTGGAAGAAAATCTCCACAATACCGGCCACAATCAACAGGATTACACCAAAGAACAGAAAGTCGCCAATACGTGCGAAACTTCGTTTTGTCGTCCAGGCATAGACTGATAGTCCGAGCGAGGTTACCGCAGTAATCAGAAAGGCTTCTCCCAGGATATTTCCATAGCCAGCTCCAATATAATCCCTGATTATCGGTGAAAGGCCAAGCCCCTCAAGGAAAGTGAAAAGGAAGAGCAGGAACAGATTGAGTCCTCGCGTATTAATCGCGGCTCTCAGGATCAGGAGTACAATAAAGCCAGCGATAATCACGAACAGGTAGCCCCCAAGACTCAAAGGAAGGGTAACTCCAATAAAGGCGGCCATGGTAGCTACAAGGAACGAGCAGGCGAGAAGTGCCATAACTTTGCTGACCAATCCACCTGTCTGGCTACTCGCTGTGCCATAGGGAAGAGTCTGATACTGATAGGCAGAGGCATTACTGTTTCTGCCACCGAATGGACCGTTGCTTCTCGGATTGAACATAATGACCCTCAATATAACACTCTTCTCTCTATGACCTGGAAGAGCAAGAGTTGTTTTCGACTGAACAGATATACTTTTATACGCTTAGATCTACGTACGTGCAAAGGGAATGGTTGTATCTGTTGGTTGACAACTAACCCCCTCATAAGCTTTCATTCTATGAAAACAGGGAGAGGGGGTAAAAAATTTCAACAGATATTTGCTCTCCTTTTTCTAGCAAGATAGATCTTTGAGAGCATAAAGCAGGCTAAGCCTGCGTGCCTCGCTTCTGTTTTGGCGTCTTTGGTATAGAGGGAGGATCATTAGGAACAATATCTCGAACCTCCAGGACAGTTTCAGAAATGTTCGTAATATCGCATCGTGGATGATTATTATCGACATGCCAGTACAGCGTACTGCCAGATGGTTTACTCATTGGAGCCCCACAGCGTGGGCAATGATATGCCGTAAGTTCTTCGTGACCCTGTTTCATGCAAATGTCTCCCCGGCGAAAGTGATATCAAGCACTACAATTATGCCTCTATCTGCTGCTGCCATTGCAAAGAAAGCATGGCCAGGTAAGCCAGCCTAGTAGAGAAACTGAGTCGTATCAAGGTTAGAGAGGCAAGGCCTATTTCCTGCACATACTCAGTTCACTCTCCTACTGCGCTCTTTCTTTACATAACGCTCCACACTCCACAGATTTCACAGAAAGCGATACCAACTTCTCCGAAGGAGCGGCTACGTGTGTTCCAGCGGTCATAGGCAATTGCCAGGGAGCCACAGTTCCAGCAACGGGCACGACCGCCCGCCTGGCTCTCTTCAGAAAGGCGGTGGAGTAAGAGGCTACGAGCCTCTTCTGAACCCGTATAGCCAGGGTTATAGGCCAGGTGGAGTAAATTGCCCAAAGGTAACGTGATTTCGTGTGTAGGAGCCTGTAAAGGGGCTGAAGAGACGAACGAAGCCTGGGGAGGTACCGGCACTTGTGGTGCTCGGCGGAAAAGTTCTCCACGCACTGTACGCCTGCCACCTTCGATGGTTGGTGAATAGTCCGTATTTCCACGATCTCCGTTGCTGGGAGGTGGGTTAGTCGGAGGAACATCTACATTGTCCATGCTGGCCATTCCAGGCATCTCCGAACTGGGCTGGGCCTCAGGGAGGGGCGAGGATGTGACAGGCTCAATCGGCGAGATTTCTCCCGCTTCGCCAACGGCAGGGTCACTTTGAGCCTGTTGCTCAGTGGCTCCCTCGGCCTGCTCAACTGGCTGGTGGTGATTATTTTCCGGCTGCTCCGGTGGATTCGCGCGTCTGCGCCGAGTAATAGGCATAGGAAGCTCGCTCCCCTAAAATCTCTAGGAATATTCTTCTTAGCTTTTGTATTCTATCACAGTGGCACACCTCTGGCACTGGATAGAACACTCCCCCAACAGGTAGAATGTCCCGGTACCAGAGGATAGGTGCCTGGTTACCAGGAAAATCGAAGTATGTATACCCTGACATTTTGCTAGAAACTGTCCAGCTTACCCTTTAAAAAAATCAGCATTGATTTTTATATAGTTCCGCCATTCATCTGGTACGGCAGATTCTTCAAAAATAGCGGTTACTGGACATGCTGGCTCGCACGCGCCACAGTCAATACATTCATCTGGATTGATAAAAAGCTGCTGACTGTCATCGAATTCAGCCTCGGTCTGGGTAGGATGGATACAATCCACAGGACAGACATCGACACAGGAAGCATCTTTCACACCCACACATGGCTGGGTAATTACACAGGTCATAGTTAGGGTATCCTCCTCAGGTCCCGCCATGTAAGTTTATGTCGCTTTTATCCCTGATACATGACGGTGAAGTGTTTTTGTTTTTGATGATGTGCTGGATTGTTTTTCAGCCAAGTTCAGTATAGTGTGTAGTGCATACATTGTCAATCCGAGTAGTGAAACCGCGCAGAGCTTCGCAAAAGTCGTTTCTTTCCCCGCCCACTCACCCTTTGGAGAGGCTCGGAGGCAGCGCGGTCGCGCTGCCTCCGAACCCTTTTTGCCTGGGGAGGGGTCTGGCCATGGCTGAGCAGCGACTTTTGCGAAGCCCTGTGAAACCGCACGAGGTTTCTCCTGAATATGAGTCATCTCTGCCTTTTCAACGCCTTGCAAAGCTGTCCTTCCCCAAAAAACAGAAGAAAAGGATGAGTTTGTCAGTAGTGAAGCTGCTGACAAACTCATCCTTTTCTTCTGAGATATGGCGGCGCAGCCGCTAACTGCTCTTTTTGCTACAGCGATCCAATTGAGAGATGTGAAAAAGCTATCTCTGTGTCTGGTTCCTCCACAATCAGGCCAATTCCGCCAGAGGTAAGAGCTCTGGTTGAACGGTCAACGATTGGGTTTCCAACAGAGTTTCCATTAACTGTGAAGGAAAATTTGTTGCCGCTGGCTTTGATACTGACTACGTTCTGATCACCCATATTCGTTAGAAAGCCTGGTAGCACTCCGAATGCCAGTGAATCCCACTGCCCACCATTGTAGCGTAGAAAACCATACTGGCCTTTATCCCAGGACATCACCTCAAAGAGATAGTAGTGAGATTGGTCCGCTGAGGTGCGGAAGAGTACTCCATAGTAGTCAACGCTGTTTAGCGTACCTGCGACCTCTCTGGTGGTAACAGAGAGTTGGAAGTTTTCAAACTGATAGCTGGCGTAGAAGGCTATTGCCAGGTTGCCCTGTGATTTATTCTGAATATGATAGCTGCCATTTTGAAAAAAGAACGTGCTACTGGTCTGCCAATCCTGCGGTTGCTGGCTTAAGACGTCGGTGCTGGTTGGATGGATGGTAGGAATTGCACGCACCTTAGGTGGCTGTGCATGAACTGTAGTAATTACCCCGATCAAGAGTGTGACTGTCAGACAGATCAGGAGTACCAGCGTCATCAGTCCGCTCATGAGGCTCAGGCGAGAATGAGCGAAGCGTCGCGGTGACATTCGTTTGACATGTATAATCGGAGGTGCAGCAGGCGGTTCAGATGCAGCAGTATCCTTTTGATCCACTGACGCGTTTGCGGCGCGAGCATGTTTGAGCGAGAACTGTGGTGCTTCGCTGGCCTCTCTTGTGGCCATAGCAAAGGCCACCGAAAAGGTCCCGGCGGTTTGAAAACGTTCCTCTGGCCATTTAGAGAGAGCTTTAGCGAGCACAAAATCGATTTGTGGAGTGATATCTGCCCGCAGGACTCCTGGCGGTACTGGAGCCTCATGGATGTGCATCAGGGCAAGAGCGATAGGTGTTTCGGCCTTGAAAGGAGGTCTGCCGGTCAGGAGATAGTAAAGGGTTGCGCCAAGTGAGTAGACATCTGAGCGACCATCTAATGTTTCGCCAAGTGCTTGTTCAGGTGAAACATAGTCTGGAGTGCCCATGAGAATTTCACCAGACTTGTCAGTTGACTTGTTACTGGCAGCCATAGCCTCTTCGTTCTGGGTCAGGTGTACGATGCCGAAGTCTGAGAGGGTAGCCCGACCTGTTCCATCCAGCAAAATATTGGCGGGTTTTACGTCGCAGTGGACGCAGCCGTGTTCATGCGCATAATCCAGCGCGGCTGCGATCTGTTTTAGATAACTTTCTACTTCGTCTAGTGTGAGGAGGCTGTGTTGTTGCACATACTCGGCCAGTGTGCCCCCAGGCATATAGGGCATGACAATATATGGCAAACCCTCATGCTCTCCATAGGAGTAGATCGAGAGGATATTAGGATGATCAAGTTTGCTGGCCGCCTCGGCTTCGCGCAGGAAGCGCCGATAAAAGCTTTTGCGCATCGGGCCATCCAGAGTAGAACGAGGTAGGAAGACCTTTACCGCAACCCGTTCCTGGGTGTCGAGTGAATTGGCCAGAAAAACGGCACTGGAGCCGCCATAGCCGATCAGACTTTCAAGGATACATGAGCCGATTGTTTTGCCGATAAGGTTCTGTCCCCTGGTTGTGGTCACCCTCTGGCTCCTCTCATGACCAGCCGATGCAAGGTCGAGACCTGCTCAATTGCTTTGTCCCCGGTTCTACGCTTGAGATTTCGCGAAACAGACAGAGAGACAAGGTTCAATCTGATTGTAACAATAATTCTGGAATAATGTCAACTAGAGATAATAGATGTTCTGGTGTTTCATTTTATTTCTCTCTTGCTCTTTTTGCTTTCTCACTCTTCCTGTGTTCTGCCGGCAGCGGTAGTACTTCGCCAGGACATCTTTGTGGTTGATCGTTTTAGTAAGTGAGCAAAAGCCGGTCCGCGACAACCTCTGTGTCTAACGTTTGTCCAGTCATCTGAAATCGTTTTAACATAGAGCGTCCACAGTTTACTACAATTTCTTGCTCAAAAAGCCCATCGGGAATGGGGATAGCGCACGCTATATTGCCTGATTTTTTAGTACCATCTATACTGAGAGCGACAAAGACTCCACGCATCTTGCACTGTTGGATTACTTCAAACAGTTCGCTCAGACTAAACGATTGAGCGCCATAGAGAATGCTCTGGCTAAACCTGTAAGGAGGATCACAGTAGACGAGATCTCCTGCTTGCGCCATACCCATTGCTTCCGTATAGTTCATACAAACAATCTGTGTGTTCGCGGTCAGTTCTTTCCATTGATCGACGCGAGTTGCAAAGTTTATTGGAGGCATTGGTTGATGGACCCCGCAAGGGGTGGACATATATCCATCAGCTTGTCGGAAACGTACTACTCCTCCATAACAGGCGCGGCAAAGAAATAAGAGATCAGCACCGTTTGGATGAGCGTTATATGAAGCTTTGATCTGCTCGTACCCTGCTCTTTTCTCATTCTGAAGGATCAATTTATATCTCTCTGCGTACCATTGCTTGAGCTTCTCGGGATCGGATTGAAGTGTTTGCCAGATTTCTATAAGGGAGGCAAATGTATCTGAGAGAAAAGCTTTTGTCGGTGCCAGCGTTCCCCAAACAGCCCCGCTCCCTAAAAACGGTTCAAAGTACGTAGCATAGTCCCTGGGAAAGTACTTGATGATTTCAGCAGCGAAACGGTGTTTGTTTCCTATCCATTTCAGAAGTTGCTTTCTAGGACCTCTATTTCTTAAACGTGTTTGTCCAGCTACTGATGGATAGTCTTTTCCTTCTCCATTCTCAAAAAACGAATAGTGCATAATATTACAGTCCTACTATCAATAGATGCCGCTAACTATAAGCGAATTGGCCTTACAAAGCAAATTTCTCCAGTAACCCGGTACATAGTATACAAAAGTGGCAGAAAATACAACGGTTCTCTGGCAAAAACATAGCTAAAAGGGAGATTTATATGTTATAGTTTTGAAGCAAGTATCATTGTTTTTCCCGAAGATGTGCCAGGTATGTGGCCTGGTGACATACTTCAGGAGGTCCTTAATGAACTTATTCGAGAAACAGTCTCAACTTAATCAGTTCTTCACCAAAAGTCCAGTTAATGCTGCCTACCTCGCTGGTTCGCTCTCCAATCGCACCTCGTTTGGACATCTGACCGATGTCGATATTGCGATTCTATTGATGGAGCAGGTCAAGTCGGATCAGTTTTTGGATTATCAGCTTTACTTTTTTAGTGAAGTAGCGAAGCGTTTAGAATCAGAGAGCATTGACATTGTGATTCTGAATCAGGCATCTCTGCTCCTCAAATTACAGGTTATCCGCTACGGTCAGATTTTGTTTAGTCGGGACGAGAGATCGCGTATCTCTTTTGAAACCGGGGCGGTCATGGCCTATTTGGATTTCAAAAAATTCGACGAGGTCCAGAATCAAGCGCTCAGCCGAAGGCTTTCAGGAAAAGTTTTGCCAGTAGATAAAGAATTGCTGGCGCGTCATTTTAGTCAGTTGCACACATCGGTGACTATTCTACGGGATCTGGCGAAGTCACCACGTGAGGAATTTACGGCAGATTATCATTTTTATGGCCTGGCCGAGCGTTATATGCAGTCTGCCATAGAGGCCTGTCTGCATATCTGTGGTATTCTGGTTGCTGCTCTGGGTCTGCGTAAGCCTGAGGGTTATCACGAACTGCCCAGTATCGTTGCATCTCAGCGTATTATTCCTCATCAACTGGCCTATCGTCTGGAGGTTCTGGTCAATTTGCGCGAATCTCTGATTCACGAATCCGGTCCGCTTGATCACGATCTGCTTTATGATTACCTTCAACAGCGCATAGAGGACCTGGAAACCTTTGTCCAGGAGATAAAGGCGCAGCAATTGCCTTAAAACGTCAGGATTTTTAGGACTTCGCAAAAGTCGCTGCTCAGCCATGGCCAGACGCCTCCCCAGGCTAAAAGAGACTCGGAGGCAGTGCGACGTGCTGCCTCCGAGTCTCTCCAAAGGGTCGGGAGGTGGGGAAAGAAACGACTTTTGCGAGGCTCTGTCAGGATTTTACAGATGTCTTGCGTTTGCCGCTGATTTGCTCTACAATCGGGGCATGTACAGCAACAATGATGAAGAGTTTTCTGCCGAAGAGATTGGCAGCGATGAACTCCTGTCTGCCGATGAACTCAGTTTGCCAGCGAGCGCGAACATTCTGGTCCGTTTGCATGCTCTGCGGTCCTGGTTAAGCCGCCGCTATGTTGAAACACAACAGGAAGTGGGAATGGCCGCGCTCGATGTACAGGAAGTTTCGCGTGATGCCGCTGATTCGCAGCGACCGAGGCGACGACATGAGCAGAGTAACGTTCTTCTCCAACGTGCTCAGCACCATCTTTTACAGGCTCAGCAGCGTCTGAGCGCTTATGATGAAGCCCAGATACTCCTGGAGAACTGCGTGGCCCATACGACCGCTGGTGAGCGGTTGCTGGTCGAATTTTATCTCTCTCTTGAAGAGCTTGTCGCGGCCTCCGCTTCTTCAACGGCTTCTTCCTGGTCGGAGGTCATGGCTACCGTTCTACAGCATGTCGAACAGCTTGCTATGCCCGGTGAGGACTGAGTACTTTCTCTCTATTACTATCCCCTCCGACTTTACTCTTTTACTAAAAACAGGTAAAATGCATCCCATATTCTACTCTCACAAGCTGGAAAGCAATGTATGTCTAAACAACAGCCGAAAATAACGTTTCTGATATCATGTCCTGATCGACCGGGAATTGTTGCAGCAGTTTCACAATTTATTTTCAATCATCAGGGCAATATCCTCGAATCCGATCAGCACTCGACAAATAGCCACGAGTGCATTTTCTTTATGCGTATCAGTATTGCAGAGGAGGGCTTTGCGCTCAGTTTCGCCGAATTAACTGAACTCTTTCAACCAATTGCTGAGCAATTTCAGATGCACTGGAGTGTCTTCTCTACCCGTCGGCGCAAGCGAGTTGGCATCCTGGTTTCAAAGCTGGATCATTGCCTGACCGATCTGCTCTGGCGTTGGAAAAGTGGCGAACTGACCATGGAGATCCCCTTTATCATTAGCAATCATCCAGATCTGGATGAGCTGGCGCGGATGTATAACGTTCCTTACGTTTACCTTCCTATGCACAAGGAGACGCGGCGGGAGGATCAGCAGCAGTTGCTGGCACTCATTGAAGGCAAGGTTGATTGTTTAATCCTGGCCCGGTATATGCAGATCCTTGAGCCGTTTGTTGTGCAGGCCTATCCGCACAAGATTATCAACATCCATCACAGCTTCCTGCCTGCATTTGTGGGGGCGAATCCCTATCAGCGTGCTTTTGAACGTGGGGTGAAGCTGATTGGTGCCACTGCCCATTATGTGACAGAGAAGCTGGATGAAGGTCCGATTATTGCCCAGGATGTGGTTCATTGCGATCATCGTGATACCACAGAAGATCTCGTGCGTCAGGGACGCGATGTGGAGCGCAGG
>DAOTTL010000405.1:0-10630 GCA_034438135.1 Ktedonobacteraceae bacterium
AGCAAGCCCCCCCCGAAAAAAGGCCATTTCTCATCATGTTTTATTGAACAGAGGTAGGGCTAAGGTTGTAGTGTTCGGGATCGAAGTGGCGTGTTCTGCGGCGGTATTCGAAGGTAAAGCCGGGCCAGAGGGTTGTGTTGCGTCCGTTGGCATCGAGGTACCAGCTGGCACAGCCGGAGGTCCAGACGGTTCCCGCCATGCGTTTCTGGATCTCCCGTTGAAAGTTTTCCTGGCTCTCAGACTGGATCTCGACGGACTGGATATGTTGTTTATCCATGGTATGTAGACAATCGAGAATATAGCTGATCTGAGACTCGATCATAAAGACCATCGAATTATGGCCGAGGCCGGTGTTGGGTCCGATGAGCAGGAACAGGTTAGGAAAGTTTGCGACGGTAGTTCCCAGGTAGGCAGAAGGACTGGCATGCCACTGTTCACCGAGCGATTGACCGTCGCGTCCGTGGACGTGTTGGGGCATGTTGGTGTCGGTGACGTGGAAGCCGGTTGCGCAGATCAGGGTGTCGATCTCGTGCTCGCGACCATCGTGCGTGACGATGCTGTGTTCTCGTACTTCGGCAATGGTATCGGTCACGAGTTCGACGTTTGGCTGGGTAAGGGCTGGATAGAAGTCGTCTGAGAGCAGGATGCGTTTGCAACCCATAGAATAATGGGGCGTGAGTTTAGTTCGTAGCTCGGGATCGGCGATTTGAGTGGCGAGATGCTTTTGTCCGATGCGTTCACCAGTCTTCAGGATATTGCTCCGACGACCGCTGAATCCGAGCACGAGCAGTTCGCGCTGCCAGTACATTCTGGTACGAATGAGCTGTTGGGTGAAGGGTAGGAAGCGGAAGAGGATCTTTTTCCAACCAGCGATGGGATGGTCCAGACGCGGCGTGATCCAGGGTGGGGTGCGTTGGAATAGGGTAAGGTGTTTGACCTGGGGTTGGATGCGTGGGACAAACTGGATGGCCGAGGCTCCGGTTCCGATGACTGCGACGCGTTTGTCTGTGAGGTCGTAGTTGTGATCCCAGCGGGACGAGTGGAACAGGGTGCCTGCGAAGCGCTCGATGCCGGGAATAAGTGGTAGCGACGGTTCGCTCAGTGGACCGTTGCCCAGGATGAGTATGCTACTGGTGAACTTGCCCCGACTGGTGGTGATCTGCCAACGTTGTTCTTCTTCATCCCATGAGGCCTCCTGGAGCGTAGTGTTCCATTGGATGTAGGGACGTAGACCAAAGCGTTCCATACAGTGTCGCAGGTAGTCCTGGATCTCGTTCTGGGGAGAGAACATATGGCTCCATTGTGGATTGGAGGCGAAGGAGAAGGAGTAGAGATGTGAGGGGATATCACAGGCACAACCTGGATAGGTATTGTCTCTCCATGTGCCGCCGACATCTGTGGCCTGTTCGACGATAAGGAAGTCGTCGTAGCCGCGCCGTTTGAGTTGGATGGCCATGCCCAGACCCGAGAATCCGGTTCCCAGGATGGTTATACGTATATGCCGGACGGGCATTTCGCTGCTGGCGAGTTCTTCTGTTGGGAGTGTGTTCTGACTCTGCTCATCGGCTGGTGACTCGCTACTATTGCCGTTTTTTGTGCTGATTATGCGAGCTTCTATGGGAACGGTCTCCTGGTGGGACGGGCCAGAAAATGCTTTATTTCCGTTCCTGTTGGTCGATGCTCTGGTCATAGCGAATTCCTCCACGGAACCAATTGCATAAGCATAGTGATGGCATGTCGTTTCTGCTTCTGGTTGTAGGATGGCCGAATGTACCTGAATAAGTATATCACAGTAAAAGGCCACGTTGTAAAAAGAGGAGATGGTGTGTTCGGGTGGGCATTTGCCCACCCGAACACACCATCTCCTCTTTTTATCTTCTGCTCTCTTCAACAGCTAATCTGCCTTACACTCTTTGCTTGTACCGGGATCAACCACTCAAGCAATCCATACCAGGACAGAGATACCGGGTTTAGGGGTAGGGGTACGAGAGGGCGCTAATGCGTTGATAGAGCCAGAGACGATATATTTGCCATTGAGCGACCAGGCTAGCGCGGCCACACTTCCTGTATGCCGGGTAAAGGTATAGATGCTGGCACCGGTTGTGACACTCCAGATGTTCACTCTAGCGCCGCTGGCGCTGGCAATTTTTGTGTCATCGGGCGACCAGACCGGCCCAAAGTAGGAGGGTGTACTAAAGCTATAACTGGTGATCTTTTTATTGGCGGCCACATCCCAGACCTGGATCGTGTTGTCATTGGTCAGAAAGGCCAGCCTCATGCTGGCATGTGCCCAGCCCAGACCTGCCACGCGTACAGTATTGCTATGCTGGAAAAACAGCTTTCCTGTGTGCGCGTTCCAGACTTTGACAACCCCATCAAAGCTAGCAGAGGCAATATAGTTGCTATCAGGCGACCAGGCTAGCGAACCCACTATATCCTCGGATTGGCCTGTGTACACATAGACAACTTTGCCAGTATTGACATTCCACACCACTACCGCATTGCCATAAGCGCCTCCCATATTCGCCGTGGACAGCATACTGCTGTTCGGTGACCAGGCTAGCGTATATGTGCCACTACCCCCGCTGAGGGGAAATGTGGCGGAGAGCGCTGACTTGCCTGTCGGACTGGTGAAGGTGATCGATGGACTCGGATCGCGTGCAAGCTTTCCGGTAGTTGCATCTAAGATCTCGGTACCTGTCGCAATATAACGCCCGTCAGGCGACCAGGCAGCGAACAGTCCACCAGGAGAAAGGGTTCGTTTGATTTTGCTAGTCAGTGCTTCTCTTATCTGGATGTTTTCCTGAGTGTCGGAGACAATGTACCGACTGTCAGGTGACCAGGAAAAAGAGCGCACATTCAGTACAGGTATCTGTGTTTGTGTCCAGCTCGCAACAACTTTCCCCTGTTCATTATCAGCAGTTGGTGTTGTAGTCGTGATAGAGCCACCCTGGTTGCTGGTTCTGGTTGATGATATGTGAGGTATCAGTCGTAACACCAGTGCGAGACTGCCGACCAGTATCGCACAGACCAGGACTGCGGCTGTGAGATTGAGCGCACGTGAGGAACGTTTTTTTTGTTCGGGTGGAATGTCTCTCTGTTGCATGGGCATATTCCTTACACTTTGTCGTTTCTTTTTCGGGAGAGAGAGCGACTCTGTTTGCTGGCTTGCAGCATCGTCGTAATGAGCCAGACGCGTCCAGACGCGTTCGATTCGAGCGTCTGTAGCTTCGCCAGGACGGGTAAAAAGACTTCCAGCAGCAAATCTTCTGCATCCTGGGGTGAAGACACATGTCGCAACAAATAGGTGAAGATCTGAGGTGCATATTGCCTGTACACTGTCTCCTCGTGTGTTCGCCTGAACGTTGCATATTCCTCGGCCATAGCTAGCTCTTTCCTTCCAGCATTTTGAGATCTCATTCTACTCTTCGTTCATCGGGCGAAAAATATAACAGATTATGAAGAAGCGAGTACGTTTGCCGGGGCATGCGCCCTGGCAAACGTACTCGCTTCTTCTTCATAATCTTCTCTCTGCCAAACTACACTGGTGGTACGAAGCTTCTCAGAGAGTAGTCGCTGCGCCGCGCAAAAATATTACGGTTTTTTTCCATCTGCCCTCATTTCTGTTTGAGTACGCGTTCGATAGCTGTTAGCGTTCGTGCTACATCTGCCTCGTTCGTTTGCCAGCTACACACTGACACCTGCATACACCGTTGTCCTCGCCAGGTGGTTCCACTAAAAAGGGCCTCCCCGGTTTTCATGATAGCCGCTATCACCGCATCGGTCCGTCTGTTATGGTCGGCAGGTGTTGCATGTGGGTTCGCATCCAGAAAGCGTACCAACCCTTGATTGATCTGAGGTTCCCACATGCATTCAGCCCCGGGCAAGGCTCCGATCCGGGTGACTAGAGTATGTGTATGACGGCAGCAGCGTTCGATCAGATTGGTCACTCCCTCTCTTCCCAGTTGTCGTAACGCGGCATATGTTGCGATTCCGCGTCCACGCCGGGACCATTCAGGATTCCAATCCATCTGGTCGCGTGCGTCATTATCGTGGGCCAGATAGCTTGCCCGGTGCGACATCGAAGCCTGGTGTGCCTGTGGATGTGCTACAAAGGCATAGCCACAATCGTAAGGGACGTTGAGCCATTTATGGCCGTCCGTGGCCCAGGAGTCGGCCTGCTCTACTCCCGCGAGCAGGTGACGATGGACAGGACTGGCCGCCGCCCATAATCCGAACGCTCCATCAACATGAACCCAGGCATGAGCCTGGTGAGCCAGAGGAATGAGTTCAGCAAACGGATCATATGCTCCGATATTGAGATCGCCTGCTTGAAGCAGTACAAGCGTAGGAACATCGGGGTGTTCAGCGAGCGTGTTACTGAGGGTTGTTGGTTGGAGACATCCCTGTTCATCAACGGGTAAATCAACCACGCAACGACTCCCCAAACCTAACATGCGTATCGCTCGCTCAATTGAACCGTGACGCTCGCCGCCACTGAGCACGCGTATGTGAGGGGCACCATTGAGTCCATCTTGCTCACAATCCCAGCCGTAGTTTGCCAGCAGGGCATGACGCGCGGCTGCAAGACAAGTGACATGGGCCATCTGACAACCCGAGACCAGGGCAAAACTGGCTCCCGCTGGGAGTCCAAGCATGTCCTTGAGCCAGCTACCGCACACTTCTTCAATCACCGCTTCCGCCGGACCACAGGCATACAAGGCAGCATTCTGATCCCAGGTAGACGTGAGCCAGTCGGCGGCCAGGGCGGCAGGCAGGGAACCACCTACAACCCATCCAAAAAAGCGACCCCCGGTACTTCCCAGGATGCCACCACTTGTATCTGCCACCAACTCGTCAATCACCTGTGTTGCCTCCATACTCGTGTCGGAAAGCGGGTGTCCCAGACGTTGACGTAGCTCTGAAAGAGAGGCCGTCGCTCCGACAGGGGTATGTTCAATCTGCTCAATATACTGAAGTGTGTAATTCAGGGTCTGGTGCAAAACTGCGTGAAAAGGTGAATTCATCGTTTTTTCTCCATTCATGATGTCAACGCTGTGTTTCTATTCTCATTTGCTAGGATAATCGAAAAAGCGCGGAAAACCATCTGATGCTTGCTTTCAAATCGCTTTTCATCGGCATAACCTCAGCTTCTCTGCCACAGTACTATGACGCTTCGTCCTTTGCAAGGTGCTGCTTGCGCTGTCCCAGGGGGTGAAGAAGAATGCGAAAGCGATGCCAAAAATGAGCAAGCCAATTCCTGCATAGACCAGAGCAACCTGGCCAGTTTGGGCAATCACAAAGCCACCGAGCAAGGCTCCTAGCGAGGCGGTTGACCAGGTTAAGACTCTTGTCACTGTGATGACGCGGCCAAGTAACTGATCGGGTACGGCAGTCTGCGTCAGACTGTATGCATGGATCAGAAAGAGAATATCCACACCGCCGCGTAAAGCCCAGAGCAGGAGCAATATCAAGTACCAGTGCGTCATGGCAGTCATAGCCGTGAATGCTCCCTCCATCATCAGTGCTCCCAGGGCGATCGTACCCAGGGACCAGTGTTTGCGGAAGTGTCCAGCCGTTAACGAGAAGATAACCGTCCCAAGGCTCCCTCCGGCATATAACAGTCCAATCTGAGTATCACTTGCCCCAAACCATTCTCTGGCGAAGAGCACCAGTTGTACACTTGACGTTGGCAGGATAAAGTTTACGAGCAAAAGCAGAAGGGTGATCCGGGACAGAATGGGATGTTGCAAGACATAGCGTAGACCCTCGACGATGTCTTGACGCAAACTCGTTGGCGTTTTCTCGTTCGCTGGACTGGTCTGAAAGCGTGTATGGATGCGCAAGAGTGAGCCAGCGGAGAAAAGGAAAGATGCGGCATCTATCAGGAGGAGCATTGGGAGAGGAACAGCGATGATCAGCAGACCTCCTAGAAGCGGACCAGCCACTTTCGCCATCGTATATCCGGCCTGGATGCGCCCATTGGCTTTCACGAGATCTTCCTGACCAACGAGACTGGGGATCGACGCGAAGTTTGCTGCATCGAAGCAGATGCTTAGGGAGGAATTGAGAAACGCTACCGCGTAAATCCACCAGACCGAAAGAAAGCCTTGATGTGCCGCGAGCGGAATAGACACAATCACCAGGGTCCGAGCTATGTCTGTCACTATCATCAACCCTTTGCGGTTGACTCGATCGGTCCAGGCTCCGATAACCAGACTAAAGAACAGGTAAGGCAGAACGGCAGCCGTGACCGTTAAGGCGAGATTGAGAGAAGAGTTTGTGAGCTTGAAGATCAACAGGGGCAAGGCAAAGCTTGTAAACGAACTGCCAAAGGCCGAGATCGTTTGTCCGGTCCAAAATTTCCAGAAATCGCTGCTGCGCGATTCGATGCTAGAAGAACGAACAGTCATGCAAGTTAGTCTTTATTCTGAAGAAAAAATCGTGCTTTTTTCTTCAGAATAAGCTACTCAAAGCATAATTTACAAGATGGAATACATGCTTTGAGCATATGGTGTGTCTGGGATATGCTACAAGCTATGTTGTTCTCTATACCGAAGAGAGGAGATATGTGCTCCTGATCTAGTCGTGAGCCACAGCCCCCCTCTTCTACGATTTTGATTGGCAAATACGATTCGTGGACGAATGGGAGGGGCGGTTTCGATCAGGAGTGTCTTTCGCCAACAAAGGATTCTACAGCGAGCCTGCGTTGCTCGCTCGTGTTGATTGTTTCTTTTCCTTGTATTTGCTCAAAAGTCGTGTTCGTCTGTACCCTCTGGTTGGTGGAAATGCTGTTTGCCTGTTCGCGCTGTTGAGGTTGACACAACCAGAGCGAGATGGAGGCAGGCTGCATCGTCTCTTCAACGACCGTGACGAGTTGCTCACTCAAGCGGCTCAAGCCCACCTCATTGTGCAGTGTTGCGCTGAAGGCGGTGAGTGTCTTCAGTGCATCGTACTTGCTGCGGTAAAAGCGCCGATCAATAATTCGCTGAATGCCCCGGCGAAGCGGTAGGACGAGGTTGGCGATAGCTAAGGTAGAGATGACAATAGCCACGCTATTGTCCTGACTGATGATGCCCTGCAAGAGAGTTTGCAGGCCAATGATCAGGCTCACATAGATCCCGGCCAGGATGACAGTCAGTGTTCCATAGACCAGCGTCCGATTGATCAGCGCATCGATCTCCCAGAGTCGATAGCGCAGCATCGCAAACACAAACGCGATTGGCAGACAGAACGGGAGGAGGTAGCCCATTTCATTGTAAAAAAGCTGATAGAATGCGCCCGCTTCTGAGAGTGCAGGGAAGACCAGCGGCAGCGCACTCATGAGAATATAGATGGTGATCGGTACCGCAAAGCCGAAGACCGCCCATTTGGTTTGCTGGCGCTGTGTGGGACTGGACACGCGCCGATAGCGGTAGAGTTGGACGAACATTGCCGCTCCGAATTCACCCAGAGCGACAAACCAGCTGGGTTCGCTTGACGAGAGGCCAGGGATCGAAGGCCCGCTCGGGAAGAAATTAATTGTTCCTCCGATAAAAAAGACGATGAAAAGCCAGCGCATAAAGCCCGGCACGAACTGTCCACTCGGAAAGATGAGGAAGACAAGTACAAGCAAGGTCTGACAAAGGAAGGCCATGAACTCGTCCGGCAGCAGCAAGGGGGAGTTTGCTGACGGGTTAGCGACGATAATGATCGGACCGAGCGTAATGAGCATGAGCGCGACGATGCACGCCATGAGATCATCAGATCGTCTCCACATGATCAGTGCACTCACAACCAGGCATACCGCCATCGCGATCAGCGCAAGCACGATCGTGAAAACCGCGTACTCTCCAGGAGATACCCCTACTCTGGTCAGCGTGGCTTCTTGTCCGATTGTCACTTGCTGGTATTGGCACGAGGTACTCGTACACGGAATTTGTAGTTGTACCAGGTAGCCTGAAAGGCTGGCGAAAAAGATTGTCAGGGTAAGAACGATCATGGTGATCCAGCTACCTCTGACAAGCCAGAGCCAGTTCCCAGTCACTCGTATATAGCTGTGCTTTTCATGGTTCGCAGTCAAGGCTATTGATGCGCGTTGAGCATCCATCGGTTCGCTCCCTGATTGTCTTCTTAATCCGTGAAGAAGGATTCTCTTTCTTTTCTGGATTATCAGCAAAAAAGTATTTTCGTTCGCTCTTAGCGTATCAAAAGCTCGTCTAAAAATCGTTACAAACTCGTCCTCTCTTGACAACCGTCTCTTTTTGCCTTATGCAATCCACCTTGAATATATCCAATTGCATCTATACAATGTGGATAGTTTCTTAGCCGAAAAATGAAAGGAAGTTCTTGTGAAGCAAGCTGCAAGCGATCCAGAAAGGTTACTTCCGCTTTCCCCGGACATCTTTCATATTCTGCTGGCACTCACCGGAGGAGAGCGACATGGCTACGGTATTATGCAGGAAACTGCGCTTAAAAGTGATGGCAAGGTTAATCCTGGTCCGGGAATGCTCTACCGATCTCTCAAACGTCTACTTACGGATGGACTGATCGAGGAATCTGATGAGCGACCGGCTCCTGAGCTTGACGATGAGCGGAGACACTACTATTGCCTGATCCCCTTTGGTCTGCTAGTAGCCAGAGCGGAGGCGCAGCGTATAGCTGCCCTCGTTCGTCTGGCGCAGTCTCAGCAACTCCTGCCCCAGGCCGGGGATGGTTACACTTGAAGGAGGAGCATGATGGCGCGTTCCTCATCCAGCAAACGAGATGTGAGCAAGGTGCTCTTTACTAAAGATCTGAGAAAGACCAGGAGAAAATAAGCTATGACGATTTCTGATCTAGTGCTGATTCTTGCCTTTTTAGGGTGTGTGGTTGCTCTCTTTTTACTCTGCTATTTCCTTGTGCTCCGCCAGTGGACACGAGTGAGACGTCTTCTGTTAGTACTGGGTGTTTGTCTGGTGGTGTATACTGTTGTGCTTGTAAGTGTGGCTTTGTTCAGTCCTCAACGTGTTTTTGCCATGCATCAGGCGCACTGCTTTGACGATTGGTGTCTCTCGGTAGAGCACGCTGTTCAGCAGCCAACGGTTGGAACCGCTCCTGCGGTTGTCACAGCGCATGGGGTGTTTTGTCTGGTAACTGTTCGCGTTTCGAGTCAGGCCAGAGGGATTACACAGCGGGCAGTGGATGTCCAGGTCTATCTGCTGGACGCTGGTGGTCAACGCTATGATCCGGACCCCTCCGGTCAACAGGCCCTCGATGCAGCTGGACAGAACGAACCATCGTTGGACAGTAACATTGCGCCTCTGGGTTCGTTTAACCGCACGGTTGTCTTTGATCTGCCAGAGGGTTCTGCGGGTCTTTCGCTAGTGGTCAATCATGGTCTGTTCCCGGAAGGGATCATCATTGGAAGCGAGCAAAGTTTCTTCCACAAACCAACGATCGTCCCGCTCCAATTCTAGGGATAGGGTGCACAGAAGGATGTACAGATTGCCCAGCAGACGCTCTTTGTTGGCGGTGAGCAGTCACAATTGAGTTTCCTGTTTCCAGGCATGTATAGTCATAAGAGAAGATATTCTTCTTTCTCGTGAGAGATGCTGGAGAAGTCTTTTCTTTTCAGCAGTCAAGGCTGAAAAGAGTGAGACGCTTTATTTGATGAAAGAGAGATATACGATGGGAGCACTTTCGGGCATTCGCGTTCTTGATTTTACCCGCGTGGTAGCCGGTCCCTATTGTACGATGCTTTTGGGGGATTTGGGAGCGGAAATCGTGAAGGTAGAGCAGCCGGAGCGAGGCGATGATACCCGGAGTTGGGGTCCACCCTTTCTCGGTGAGGAAAGTGCCTATTTTCTGAGCATCAATCGGAATAAGAAAAGTGTCTGCCTGGACCTTCAGAGTCGGGACGATCTGGCTGTAGCACATCAGCTCATGCGGCAGAGTGATGTTGTGGTTGAAAATTTCCGCTCAGGAGTTATGGAGCGTTTCGATCTGGGATATGAAAACTGGTATCAGGAGTATCCTGGCCTGATCTATTGCGCGATCTCTGGCTATGGTCGTACTGGTCCCTATAAGGATCGGGCGGGCTATGATGTCATGGTATCGGCGCTCGGCCGCATTGGGGCATATCAGTTCCAAGACCCTTTCGAACCGTCTGAAGATGCTTGAGGAGTTGGGGTTTGTTCAACGGGAGGCTTTTCTGGAAATTCCTCCGCGAGTCGAATATCATCTCACGACAAAGGGACAGGAGTTAGTATCTGTGATAGCTGCTCTTGAACAGTTTGGAAACAAGCACCTTTCTGGCCCTGTCGCGGCAGAGAGTATCCGCCCTGAGCATGCAAATCTGACCAGTTCGTTTCATGCCTCTCAAACACCTGTCGCCGACCTCTGAGTCAAAAGACAATGCCCCAGGAACATCATCAGACAAAGAATGTTACAAACCCCTCTACTTAATAAGACTCTGTTGCCGAAGTCTTTTGCTGATCGAAACCACCCCATCCCAAATGAAGAACAGAGGGATGCCGGGCCAGGCGTGCAACACCTGGCCCGACATCCCTCTCAAAGAGAAGGGGGCGGTGCTATGCACCCGCGAATCGCATTCGCCAACAACGTCTCTTAAGAAGAAGCGAGCCTGGTTGGCGGGGCAATTGCCCCGCCA
>DAOTTL010000406.1:0-16314 GCA_034438135.1 Ktedonobacteraceae bacterium
CTGCGAGACGACATAACTAATTGCTATCGGCAGGACCAGCCAGCAGAGCAGGACAATCGAAAGTGGCACTAACTGAAGCAAACGCTGCTGCCAGTGCTTCTCAGTAGTCGAGTCGGTAGGAGTCAACGAGAGACTTTTCAGTATATTTTTCCCACCAGTAAAGAGTGCCAGCAAACTTACCACGAGTCCCACAAAGATCAGAAGCAGAAAGAGACCGAGCAAAATTTTGCTCTGAGCACTAAAGGTCAGGAAAAGATGGTAGATGTCTCTCAGGTGTGGAATGGGCAGCCAGCCAGTCTTGGAACCGACTCGACTGGCGTAGAGGATTGGCACAACCAGGATAGCAATGCAGACCCAACTCAGGAGAAGTGGACGGAGCGCCTTGCGCGTTCGACTGCGCCAGACGTTGGGTACTGTGCAGAGCAGGGCGATGGCTATAGCCTGACTGGCAAGCAAAAGCTCTGTAAAGAGTTGTGCATACATCGCCAGAGCTGAGAAGACTATAAAACAGATCCACCAGTTGCGAGTTCTTCTGGGCGAGAGGTCACTGGAGAAGAGCACACACAGAGCGAACCAGGAGAAACTAAGCAAGAAGAGTTGAAGCGTGTATGCACGGGTCTCCTGAGCATAGGTCAGTTGGAGTGTATTGAGCAGGTAAAAGGCAGAGACGAAGATTGCGACCAGCGATCCCAGGAAGCGTCGCGCCATAAAGTAGAGTACAAGCGTACCCAGGGCAGAGAAAATTGCTGAGGGCAGGCGTATGATGGTTTCAGTGGCATGGAGACCAAAAAGACCCATGAACTGGAGCCAGAAGTGGAGCAGAAAATAGTAGATGGCCATATTGGGCTGTGTGACAGAGACGATTTTTAGAAGAACCGATAAGGACTGTTGCGCACGTGTGACAGAGAGTGCTTCGTCGAACCAGATACTGGGTCCGCCAATATGATAGAGGTTAAATCCCATCGCAATAATAAAGATTGCCAGACATATCAGGACCGTTTGCCAGCGACCAGGCTGATCGAAGCGTTCCAGTATAGAATGTGAAGCTGGTGGGGCAGCAGGTTCTTTCGTCGGTGGGGTAGAGATAGGCTCTCGTGTATTTTTTGTTTTATTACGCATCTGGGTCATGCTTCTATCCTCTTTGCTCTGCGACCAGCCATTCAGAATGAATTATATGTAGTAGATGGTCGTCAATCTCAAACGAGTGTACAGGTATAGGCCAGGAATTGCAAGCATATAAGAAATTTGTGGGATAGGTTGTTCCCTTCATTACTTAAGAAGCAGGGCCATTTAATGCTCCGAAAGCCTTTGGCTTTCGGAGCATTAAATGGCCCTGCTTCTTAAGTAATTGCAAACTCGCATAACATTCTCTTTTCTGCTATAATAGCGTCACAAATTACCATTGAGGAAGGTGCTCACCATTATGCCCCAACAATATAAGGCTTTGCAGGGATTTAAGGATATCCTGCCAGATGAGCAGCCCTACTGGCGTCTGATTGAAAAGGTAGCGGTAGAGGTTGCGCAGGCATTTGGATATCGACGCATTGATACGCCTACATTAGAGGAGACCACTCTCTATCGGCGTACCTCTGGCGAGGGAACGGATGTCGTTGAAAAGGAGATGTATAGCTTTGGCGATCGTCCAGATAAGGACGGCCATAGCACAGATATCACGCTGCGCTCGGAAGGTACCGCAGGCGTAGTTCGTGCCTATCTGGAGCATGGCATGTTCCAACTGGCTCAGCCGGTCAAGCTTTTCTATCTGAGCGTCCCCATTTTCCGACATGATAAGCCTCAGGCGGGTAGACTACGTGAGCATCATCAGTTTGGTTGTGAGGCGCTGGGCGAGGAAGATCCAGCGATCGATGCGGAGATTATGGGTTTGCTTTTCCAGGTCTATACACGCCTGGGTCTGCAAGATATCCGGGTGCGCATCAATAGTATTGGGGATGGTACCTGTCGTCCGCAGTACATTGAGACGCTCAGGGACTACTATCGTCCTCTGCTGGACACGGCTTGCGAGGATTGCCAGGTACGTTTTGTCAAGAATCCTCTGCGCCTGTTGGACTGTAAAGATCCTCGTGATCAGGCTAAGATTGCTGCCGCGCCAAGGATCTCCGATCACCTGTGTCAGCCCTGTCAGGAGCACTTTGCGGGTGTCCAACGTTTTCTCAAGCTCTACAACGTGCCATTTGAGCATGATCCGCTGATTGTGAGGGGACTGGATTACTATACGCGAACGGTGTTTGAGTTCACGCCACTGGCAGAGAAAACAGCCCTCAGCGGTGGTGGTCGTTACGATGGTCTGGCCGAGATCCTGGGTGGTTCACACACGCCAGGCATTGGCTTTGGAGCGGGCGTTGAGCGTATCATCCTGGAACTCAAGAGACGTGGTATCCAGCCCGAAGCTGAAGCTGGTGCGCGAGCCTTCGTTGTGGCTTTGGGCAAAACCGACGAATACAAGGACGCAGCCGTGAGTCTAACCTCGGAACTTCGTCAGGCTGGTCTCCATGTCGAGATGAGTTACGGCGGGCGGAGTGTGAAGGCGCAAATGCGCCAGGCTAACTCCTCCGGTGCCGAGTACGCTCTGTTGCTCGGCGAGAATGAGTTGAAGAATGGTTTTGTAACCGTCAAGGACCTGCGTAAGCACGAAAATTCTTCCGAGCAGGGGACACAATTTGAAATTCCCAGGGCGGAGGTCGCAGCGTTTTTCCTGCATGGCAAAATGCCCGCTGGCCAGAATGTATAGCACCTTATAAAGTGCAGTCTAAAAAGAGGAGAGGGCATATTTCGCCTTGCGAAATATGCCCTCTCCTCTTTTTAGACTGCATCAGCTTCTCTAGTTTGCATGAATATATTCTAGCGGCTTTTCGCGCAGGAGCCACTGACGGAGGAGACCATTTGAGATGCAGTAGCGTGTATTATTGAAGGAGTTTTCCATGGGTGCATCGTTAATTGCTTCGATTACATTGGCATCTTGAAGTGTATCGAGCGAATCCATGATCTCCTCATATGTATACGAAATCTGATGTTGTTGGCAGATCTCCTGTATATCCTTGCGGGTGAGCAGACGACCCTCATCTATACTTCCCTTTGCGATTGCGGCGAGAAGTGCGCGTTCAATGGATGCGAGTTGTTCCCAGATCCAGTCAAAGTGGATGCTACCAGTATTCATGACCTCATGTAGAACGCGATTCACATCATTGATTGTCACATAATTTTTGGCTTGCTGATTGCAATGATCTACCAGTGCCCGGCAGACGATATGAAGCAGATAGGGTTGATCGGCTGTCAGGAGGCGAATCTTTGTCACTGCCAGCGGTTCATATTCCAGCTGACCGCTGACCGGTTCTACGATCAGCGCCTCAGCCCCGGACGTCGTAATTTTTCCTGGTAGAAAATAGTGGAGCGCGATATTGAAGAAAACCGCCCAGTAGTCTTTTGTCAACTGCTCAATCTTATGTGTGCCGGAGAGCAGAAAGTGCATGTATTGACGATGTTGCATCAAACTGCGTAGGTATTGAAAGACCTCTGGTTCGAGTTGTCCCTTGCGCACCTGCTCTTCGAGTACCTCGAACTCATCGATTAAGAGGATGAGTTTGCGTTTTTGCAGAGAGGGTTCGGCTGCATCTAAGAAGCAATCGAAGGCGAAGGTTGGGTCATCCACAAAATCGCTGCGTTCGGGTTGTCGAGCGTACAGACCTTCTCTGGTCATAGCCTCGAAGATAAAGTAAGCGACCCTAAAAAAGAATTTGCAGATATCTAGCTTGTAGGATAAACGCTGCATATCAATCAGAACTGGCACATGGCTGATCAGGAGTGGAGTGTTCATAAGCTGGAAGAGGAGGGTTGTTTTTCCCGACCGGCGTTGACCATAGAGTACCAGCACCGTTTGCGCGGTAGTGCGAGTCAGGTTATCTTTGAGATAGGTCAGGGCTACTTCACGTCCGTAGCACATGCGACGATCCTGGGTAGGTGTACCAGTAGAGTAGGGATTATCGATGGGCGTGAAGTTGCGTTGCCACTCGATGAACTCCAGATGTTCTCGAAAGACCTGTGTTTTTAGCTCGTTATCTGAGGCGTCATAGGCAATTTCGAAGGAGAGGTTTATTGAAGAGAAGAGTGGTTTACTCAGGGAGAGGGACGCATGTGGTCGGATAAGGAATGTCGCCGTAACTTCCCGATGAGAGAAAATGATATCAGTTTTAAAGGATGAGCTATCTGCTTCGAAGCGTTCGCCGGAGAGCAGGGTCACCTGAACATTATTGGCCGCGCTATGGCCATGGTTTGAGATACGCAGCCACACTTCTACCGTTTCCTCGTAGTGAACGCGTCTGGGCCGCAGTTCGCAGACCAGTTCAGCATGTCCGCGTAGTTCTTTGCGCTGAGCTTGAATCATCTCCTGCCAGTTTGCCAGAAGTTTTTGCATTACCTCTAATTCAGGCGGAAAGACCTTAAGAGAATCGGCGGTGGAAGGGATCCCATAGACACGTTCTGTCAGACGAAACAATTCCTCGATGACTTTTATGCCATCCAGCAGACTATTCAGTCGATCAGTGAGATCGTAGCGATTAAGATAGATCTTGAGTGTACGGGTGAGGGCGCTGAAGCGTTCAAAGACCTGCCAGAAGCGTTGTGCTGCCTCATTATCGCTCGAAAGCTGTTTAGCGGTCAGATGAGTCTCGTAACGCGCCAGTTCGTCCAGTGTTGAGAGCGTCCAGAGCTTTTGCAGTTCGTTGAAGATCAGCCATGTATCTGTTCCTGCTTCCAGATGACCTATGGCTCTTAACTTTGTTGTAGCAACTGACAGTAGTTCAAGCGGATCATTCTCATCAAAGTGCAGGTGGAGTGCAAGTAATGCGTTGAATGCGTCCTGACCAGGGGATGGCGAGAGGCTATAGTCAATGTGCTCAAGCGTTTCAGGGCCTAGATGAGCGGCCATCATCCGATAGAAATAGGGCACAAGTTTCTCTGGATGTACCTCCAGCAGATGGGCCAGCGTCCGACCCGATTCCAGTCTGATCCATTCGGACTTTTCATCTCTAGCAGTGTCCAGAAGCAGTTCAAACAAACTCTCTATCTGCTCTTCTTCGGCAATATCGACCAGGTGGGCTATTTTACGAATAGCTGCCCGGCGTGTGTTTCGATCAGAAGAATCGTAAAAGGCTCGCTGAAGATCGGCGCAGGCGCGTCGAAGGTAAGAGAGAATGGGCGTCCAATCATAGGGGGCCAGAATCTCCAGATTTTCTATTACCTCCACACGTACATCGCGTATGGGATCCCTGAAAAGTTTATCGAGTAACAGGAGCGCATCTTCTGGATTGGCTCGATAGACCCGCATGACTGCTTTGATCAGTGTTTTGCGCACATCAGCAAAAGTGTCATCCAGGGCTTTATGGAACTGTTCAAAAACCTGTGGTGGCAGTGGATCGAGAGTGGCTAATCTCTCTAACGCGAAGGCACGCATATTGGGTTCGGTGCTCAGCGTTGCGGAGAGGAGAGCCTCCAACGGTTCTTGTTCCTGTTGTAGCTGGGACCAGCAAGTGTCGATCAGAGCAGTGATCTCGTCCTGATTGACGATCTGAAGGATCTCCAGGCGATCCTCCAGAACCACGGCGATCTCCACATTGCCGTCCCGATCGATGTCAGCCACGCGCAGTGCCTGAATGCGATCTCTGGCCTGATAGCGCCAGATCAGATCTCCAGTTGCTTTAAAAATCGAGAGCACACCATCTTCGCTGCCAGCCATGACCTCAGAAACGCCATCTCCATCGAGGTCGGCAACTTCCAGTGCCGTTACGCTATGTGCGAGGATGTATCGCCAGCGAAGCTTGCCCAGATTGTCCAGGATCAGAATATTGCGGTCATCCGTCCCTATCAGGATCTCTAATCGTCCGTCGCCATCCAGGTCTTTCGCGCAGAAGGATCGAATCCGCTCATGAGCGTCGTACATCCAGAGCAGATTTCCGCCGCGTGTATAGGCATAGATTCTGTTTGTAGAGGCTCCCACTAGAATCTCTGGCGAACGTGCAAATCCTTCGTGAGATGCTGTCGCGTAAACCGATTGAACATCGGCGTCAATATCCAGCTTCAAAAGGAGTTGCAGTGGTTTCGTGCTATAGAGGAGTATCTGGTTCTTATCTGTGCCTATCAGAATATCGCTTGTTTTCTGTTCTGAGGCAAGCACATGGAAGCAGGAGACAGGTTCATCGAAGTCCAGTGACGTAGTCTCGCGCTTCCTGCCGTGTCCTATCCTTGTTAGTCGATCTGTCGGAGAAAAAGCCAGCAGATCTTTCCCTCGCTGGTGAGAAAAATAGCCGGACTGAATATCAGTAATTTGCTGATCCTGAAAGTTTGTGGACCAGAGCAGGCGACCCGAGGAGGTAAATGTGTAGATTTTACCGTTGAGGGTGCCGACCAGTACCTCCTCTTTGACATCGCCGGTGATATCGCTCAGACAGAGAGCTGTAAGGTAGCCCAGATCCTCGCGTGCCCAGCGCAGTTGGACCCGTTGCCGTTCTAGCTTGAGTAGGACCAGTAGCGCATTTGTATACTCGTGCTTTTCTAATAACGCTTTCGCATTATCGATATGGATGCTTTTGTCCAGATTTCGATGGCTTCCTCCCAGAAGACCCTCCAGAAGGCGGCGCTGATTGCCAGTTAGTGTCAGCAGTGTATCAAGATCAGGTTTTCCCAGCGTGCTGTATAGCCGACGGATCTTCTGATCCAGGCCCTTGCGTAACTGGATACGCAGACAGTACACGCGCATATTATCTTCACCGCCAGCCAGTACCTCGATATGTCCATCGTGATCTACATCTGCCGCGTACAGACTGGAATAACGCGCATCGGCTGAATGCACCCACATTGGCTCGCCTTTGTCATTGAGGATGTACAGCATGCGATTGTCGCATGAAGCCAGGATCTCCTTCCGCTGGTCGTTATTAAAATCGGCGACAGTCAGGGCGAGAATACGACTACTGACAGGAAACGACCATTTGACCTCCAGTTTCGAATTTAACACCACCAGCGTCTTCGCTCGTGTGCCAATCAGAATCTCGATTTGACCGTCCAGATCGATATCTTCCGCAAAGAGAGAATAGACAGGATGTCCCAGGTAGTATTTTGCGCGTTCTTTGCCATAAGCATCAACGACATAGAGATATTGATCATGTGAGCCTATCAGCGTCTCCAATAAGCCATCACCGTCGAGATCACAGGAAAAAATAGTTCTCACACGTCCCCCGGTGGGGAAGCGCCAGCGAATCGCGCCGGTAGTTAAATCAAGCGAATAAGCACAGCGATCCTCGGAACTAAATACGACCTGCTGAGGGGCGAGAGGATGAGTGTGGATCTGAAGGATAGAACGGTGAGTATCGTACAGGCATCCAGTTGAAGAGGAATGACTAGAGGAGCCATTTTTAGAAGAGCCATTTGAGGATTGGAAGAGAGGAAGGTGCTCTTTTGCTATGCCCTTGCCCTCTTGATCCAGTGCATATACTTTGCCATCGCGCGTCCCGGCCACAAGGCGTACGGCCTGATGCTCCTGGGGACGAAGCAGGGCCACAACGGAGCTTACCCAGATCTTATTTCCAACGACATTATAGTTTACAAACTCGCCCTCGCGTGTCAAAATATAGACGCGACCGTCGCGAGATGCGGCTATTACCTCAATATCACCATCTCGATTTATATCTGCGGCATGGACATCGGTGACCCAGTTTTTTGTCTGGTAATACCATAATTCTCTGATACTGGCGAGTCCAAGGCTTAATTCATCGTGGAGCTGAGAAAGCGAAGCTGGCATATATCACACCTGCAATCAATGGAATAAGGAGCCAATTATGCGTTCAAGAATTTATTATAAACGTCCTGAACTGCCAAAGAGTGCCATGAACCTGTCTAATTCCAAATAGAATCATTTCTTTAAATCAGGAGCGCTCACTAGAATTTTTCTTTTCAATAGTAGTGTCTTTTTTTTATTTTACCATAGAAACGAGCGAAAACCATCGTCCAAAAGAAGGGTGTTTTTTTACTCACATCTGTATAACATGGTCAATTTTTGTTTCTCGTGCCCAGAGGATGATCTTGTGCAGCCAGCTATTTTACGTGATCCGAAAGTATGAGAACTTTTATGGGAAAGTAACGACTCAGGTGTCCTCTGTTCGCCGCCTCAGGCGGCGAACAGAGGACACCTGAGTCGTTACTTTTTCTCACTTCCGTCGCTTGACCATTGTTCACAAACTGGTATTGACGAGGACGCGGCGCTTGACTGGCGGTACTGCTTCGGCGACGCGCAGCAGTGTGCGAAAAGCCAGCCGTGGTAACCAGGCATCTGATCCAGCATTCCTGGCGTTGCGTGTGGACACGCTAATGGCCCGGTTCGCATAGACACGCATTTCCTCTTCGTACTCGGCAATTGCATCGACAAGCTGTTTTTGACCGACTGCCACCTCAACTTGAACGTGCGCGTGACGGAGGCTTTGGATGGATCAAGCACTTCAAAAGGTGCTAAGATCTCAGGAATGCTGCTCTCATCTCTGGCCTGGCGTACCACATCGAAGCGCAGAATATCCGCAGTCCGCCCATCGCCCAGCGTATTTTTGAGGATGATGTGGGAGCCAATAGGGTAGTGAGCAAAATCAATAACAACATCAAAACGCTCAGCAGGGGCGATACGAAGCGTCTGGCGAGGGAGTGGTTTCGGAAGCAAGCCTCCATCACTCCGGATTTGAATAAAGGGCTGATTGGAACTGAGTGCCAACCGATAGACACGCGCATTGGAGGCATTGAGCAAAGTCGCCTCCAGGCAAGGGGAGCGTATCCTCAATCTTATCGCGGATCAGATAAAATCCAGCCAATCCTCGATAGATCTGTGGCCCGGTAAAATCCATGCGGTGATCGTGATACCAATGAATGCCAGCACGCTGTATGTTGGGGTACACATACTCTTTCGTCTGCTGCATCTGTGTATGCAATGAGCGTCCCACACCTGATGGCGACATAAAGCGCAGCATTTGTTCATTGGTGAGACTGGACCGAAACGGAGAGGGATCTCTGGGTAAAATGAGATCCATTGGATGGCCGTCGCTTTCCGGTGGGGTATTGCCTCCATGCAGATGCGTTGAAACTGGAACAGGCAACTCGTTCACCTGACGTACAATAGCTTTGCGTCCACTTCTCGTTTCGATGGTCGGTCCAGGGAAGATCCCATTATAGCCCCAGATGGGGGTAGCAAGACCAGGCAGGATATGTGCCACGCCTGGTTTCTGTGTGATTTCATAATAGTCGGTATCTTTGTCGCTACGAACAGGCGCGAGCACGGGAAGGATGGTGAGCGGAACAGCAAAAGCTCTGATCGGTGGACTGGTCACGGTTTCGATTGTGTGAATATGGGCAAGAGGGAATTGTGATACCCCGATGGGAAGGGCCAGGCCAGTTGCACCCGTTATCCCCCATTTGAGCGTTTGTCGGCGGGTCATCTTCTTCATTGTTCGGTCTCTTTCTCTGAAAACACAGCGATGGCTCATTTCTATTGCATACAGAGCTAACCATCTGGTTGACATTCGTCAGTATACCCTTTTCTTCTGCGAATGTCAACCAGATGGTTAGCAAAGCCAGGGCCATTTCATTCTCGTAATGAACTCCACCCCGATTCAAAAAAAGATGAATTAGAAGGGCTGTGGCGGAGGCCACAGCCCTTCTAATTCATCTTAAACTCAGGGGGTGGGGCCGAAAGCCTTTGGCTTTCGGAGAATGAAATGGCCCTGTAGCAAAACAAGGAGAAATAAAGTGGTGTAAGAGAGCCTTGAAAGGGGGGGCGGGCTGAGGACAGACTACTTCTTCGCCTGGTCGAAAGACAAGGAGCGAAACCAGTGCGCAAATTGTGCGAGGATGCTGTCGATATCTCCAGGCTGTCTGTGTAATAAAAGACCGATTCCCTGACAAAATGCCATCAACGTGAGGGCCGCACTTCTCGCATCAAGGTCTTGACGAAAACGTCCAGCGGCTATTTCCTCCTCAATGAGATTTTCCATAGAGTGTTGCCAGTTTGTCACGGCTTCTGAGAGGATGCGATGAACAGCGACATCGCGTCGTGCGAGGAGGAGCAATTCATCAAGCACAAGAAACAGTTCGGGAGCTTCGCGTAGTTGGTAGGCCAGATCATCAAGATATAGTTGTCGCAGGTGCTCACCTGCGGTTTCTGGAGGAACGGAACGAGGGGCCTGTAACGCCTGAAGCTGACGAATGCAAAAAGTCACGACGGCCTGGATGAGCATCTCTTTGGTAGGAAAGTAATAGAGTAAGGTGGCATGATTGAGTCCCATTCGAGATGCCACATCGCGAATGCGGAGTCCAGCCATGCCTTTCTCGGCAATGAGTTGGTAAGCAGACTGTACCAGGCGCACTCTCTGTTCGTCCGTTGCAACTGTCTGCGGAGCAAGGCGACGGTTTATAGGATGTGATGTGTTCATATGGTCCTGTTCCCATCAAGTCAGAGAAATACTTTTCCCATTATAGCAGCATGTGTATGGAACATCAACCAGATGGTTCAAAACATTCAGGGCTATTTCATTCTCCGAAAGCCTCTGGCTTTCGGCCCCACCACCCTCTCATTTTAATATGAGTCATCCCTCATTTTGCCAAAATGAGCAGACGCTCTTGCTGGTGGCGCAGCCGCCAGATTTTCAGGGAGAAATGGCTGAGTTTGGCAGTAGCAGCTTTGCTGCTGCCAAACTCAGCCATTTCTCCCTTTTCTCGGGGGAGGGGCGGCTTTGTAAGCCGCAGAAAAGTGAGGGATGACTCGTATTTTCTGTCACCATATGACATGATGCCATTACTGTAATACAACTTCTGATGGGTCTGACACGTAGTTAGAGATGACCGTTTTTGGCTGGCGTCGCTATATAACGAAGGAGATAAACAGTTTTATGCAACAAGAAATGCAAAATCAACCTCGGCCCTCTTTCGAGTACGAAGGAGATCAAACACAGAATCCTTTTCCCGAGCACACATATGGACAGAAACTCTTAACGCCTGGATCGGCGAGCCATACGCCCACATCCGGTCAGCGTCTGGCCCTGGCTATCGTTTCTCTCAGTTTATTCATCTTTCTCGTCTTTACTATGGTCATTTTTGCTACCCTTGCCAATGTCCCTGCCTGGGCTGTGGTTCCTATTCTTTTCATCTTCATCTTATTCTCTGTTGTTGCTATCATAATTAATGTCTTATTCAATCGCAGCGCTTAGCCATCGCCGACTGCGAATTTGTTTGACCGAAAAAGAGCTTGTGTGCAATTAACGAGTCATCTCTAAACTTTTCTGGGGCTTGCAAAGCCCCTCCTCCCCCCGAAAAAGAAGAAGTGAGTCTGGTTGGTGGGGCATGCGCCCCGCCAACCAGACTCACTTCTTCTGAGAAAGACTTTGTTGGCGAACGACACTGTCGATCGAGACCTCCCACCCTAAAGAAAGAACAGAGGGATTTCGGGCAGGGCGTTCCACGCCTTGCCCGAAATCCCTCAAAAAAAGCACGGGGGCGGGGCCATTTGCCCGCGCATCGCCTGCGGCAACTGAGTCTTGTAAGGGGGCGGCCTGCATAGCAGGCCAAAAGCCTTTGTCCTGATTTCCAAAATCAGGGATAGACTCATGACTTCTTTCCTCTTCTTTCGTGTCTATCAGGATAGCCTGAAAAACAGCGTTCTGTTGTATAATAGATTAGCTCCTCTTTTCTTTTAGTTGGAAACTAAAGATGGTATGTATTCTCATGTCAAATGTACTATCTGGGGAAATTTGAGCTATGGATGAAAACGAGTATCATTTGCCGATCCTGGCACAGGTGCTGGGACCAGAGCATCCTGACACCTTGATGATCTTGAACAATCTAGCCCTCCTCTACCGCGCTCAAGGCAGATATGAGGAGGCAGAGATGCTTCGTCAGAAATATCGCAAGCAACAATAATAAGGCTGAGCAAAAATTCGCGTCACCCTTACGAAAAATGGTTCTAATGAGGAAATGGATACAATCTATGGACAGTGAAAAACTGACGTTGCGATCTAAAAAAGTCTTAACTCTTGCTCAACAGGAGGCTCAGCGTCTACAGAGTACTGAGATTGGCACCCGGCATCTTTTGCTGGGACTACTCCAGGAAGGTCAGGGCATTGCCGCCAAAGTCTTAGTGCAGCTTGGTGTGGACCTGAAAAAGACTGGTTCAGACATTGAGACATTCGCGGTACAAGAGACACTCATGGCGGCGGGCGGTATGACGGTCGAAGCAAGGCAGGTGATCGTGTTGGCCGATGAGGAAGCACGCCACTTCAACCATCCCCAGGTTGGCACAGAGCATCTACTCCTCGGCCTGCTTCGTGAGGAAAAAGGAACCGCAGCCCACGTTCTGAAAAGTCTGGACATCGAGCTGGACCGCACACGCAAACTCATCCTCCAAACACTTGAGCGCGAAAAAGAGAGGAAAAGTGAATAAGTTTACAGACAATAAAGCTGCCTGCAAACTCATCCATTTCTCTTAAAAGATGGCGGCGTAGCCGTCAGGGAGTGCGTTTCCTTAGAAGCTCTGCCGCTGCGAAAAGATTGCAAGCTATAACAGATACTTGTAAAATGCTACTGAGACAAGAGGACGTTATCCTCAAGTGTGCCAATGAAACACGCACTGCAAGTATCAAGTAATGTAAATTGATCGAAACTTTACAAATATTTGTCACGTTTTTGAGGATTCTTCTTTATACTAGCTTTTGTGCAGTGGGAAGTTGGTCACAGGCTTACCACTGCAAGCACCTTTTAAGTAGCTGAAAACGCATGAAAATACTAATTATAGAAGACGAAACTAATATCGCTCAGGTTCTACGCCTCTATCTTGAACAGGCGGATTACATCGTGTTGACCGCTGGAGACGGCGTGGCAGGCCTTGAACTACATGCACGTGAACATCCTGACCTGATCATTCTGGATCTGATGCTTCCTGCCTTAGATGGAATGGAGGTCTGTCGGAGAATACGTGCCTGGGCCAATACGCCCATTTTAATGCTCACAGCACGTCAGGGTGAAGAGGACCGCATCGCCGGACTCGACCTTGGAGCCGATGATTATCTCGTTAAGCCTTTCAGTCCCCGCGAAGTTGTCAGCCGTGTCAAGGCTATTTTACGTCGCAGCGTCCCCATAACACCTGCCGTAGGTTCTTCTTCTACTGTTCCAGCGACTCCATCGGTGGCAGAGAATCCTCAGGAACATCGACGCTTCGAGGGACTCTACATCAATATACCAGCTCGTCGTGTGGAGATTCAGGGACAGGATATCACGTTAACCGCTAAAGAATTTGACCTGCTCGTGACTCTAACCTCTTCTCCCGATCGCGTGTTTACTCGCGAGGCTCTCCTGAATCAGATCTGGGGGTATACTTATCTTGGGGATGGTCGCACCGTCGATGTGCATGTAGGAACGCTCCGTAAGAAATTAGAAGCTGTAGCGAACGCACCTCATTTTATTCAAACCGTCTGGGGAGTTGGCTATAAATTTGTGCCGGAAAAGGTGTCATGAGCAGGCTCTTGCAGCATCCCCTGGAAAATAATATAGACGAAGAGAATATGAGCCTTTCACTACGGGTCAAGCTCGTCTTGAGCTATCTAGGAGTTGCCCTGGGCGCTATTCTACTGATAGCAATAGTTTTCTCGATCGCGGTCCATAACTATTTCTATCAATCCCAAATCAGTCAGCTCCGTACCGAAGCCACCAATACCGCTCACGATGTTCTCCAAAACTATCAGAACAATAACAATAGCTGGACAGATCTGGAATTTAAAGCGACTCCCTTTACCGGGCCCTTTCTGGTCGTCGTTGTAGATGATCAGAAGACGCTCCATACTTCTCCGCTATCATCCATACTTGCGCCATATGAAAGCTCCTTTGAACAGGCTGTCAACCAATCCCTGGCCGGTCAGGAGGGACAGGGTTCCTTCCAAGGCAACTCGACTTATACAGATAGTTTATCTGGAGCTTATATCAGTGAACCCATCAAATTAGGAAATAAGGTTATTGGAGCCATTCTGCTCGTTCGGTTGGACGATCCACAACGCGGAGGTTTCTCACCATCCGCTTTCCTGGCCAATGTAAATCAGGTGATCCTGATCGCAGGTATCGGCATCGCTTTGATTGTGATTGCTTTCAGTCTGTTTCTCACACGACGACTGACCCTGCCTCTGATCTCTTTGACAAACGCCGCCGAGGAGATGAAGGCAGGTAACTACACCCAGCGCGTCGAGCAGCCCCAGAGTATGGATGAATTGGGGCGGTTGGCAGTGACTTTCAATGCAATGGCCGATAAAATCCAGTTAGATGTAAATGAATTGCTCGAACAAGAAAAGGTCCGCCGCGACCTGATTGCCAATATTGCTCATGACCTGATCACCCCACTGACAGCCATTCAGGGGTATAGCGAGGCCATTGCCGACAACGTAATCTCTGATCCCATCGAGCGTCAGGAGACAGCCCAGCTTATTGGGCGGGAAGTACAACGGCTGCGCCGTCTGGTCAGCGACATGCAGAACATGACCTCTCTGGAGGGAGGGCGAGTGAAGTTAGAGATTGCTCCTCTGGATATGTATACACTTGTGTCAGAGACGCTGGCCGTGATTGCCCCTGAATGTGAGCAGGCGTGTATTGGTCTACATAACGAACTTGTGCCCACCCTGCCACAAGTTCTTGCCGACAGTGACCGTATTACGCAGGTCCTGCTGAATCTCCTGGATAATGCCCGACGTCATACACCGGAGGGGGGACACATCAGTGTGGGTGCTCGACCTGAGGGGAAAGAGTTGCTCGTATGGGTCAAAGATACCGGTGTTGGGATCGATTCTGAGGACCTTCCACGCATCTTCGAACGTTTCTATCGAGCCGATCGTTCACGCAACGCCGCCAGCGGTGGCAGCGGGCTGGGGTTGGCTATCATCAAGGTCATAATCACCACCCATGGAGGACGCATCTGGGTTCAAAGTACGCCGGGCCATGGCACGACAGTTTTCTTTACACTTCACCTCACCTGAAAAAGCCCGGAGGAATGGCGGCTGCGCCGCATCTTCAGGAGAAATAGATGGGTTTGCAAGCCGCAAACCCATCTATTTCTCTTTAGCTACTCTTCTTCGGTTTTTTCAAAGCCGTGTCGGGCAGCACCTAGCAGAGCAATGTCTGGATTAAGCATCACATAAACCGGAATGGGTATCAGCACATCGCTCAACCGTCCTTTACGCAGAAAAGCTTGCATAAAGCGCCCCTCCGAGAGGAAAGGTAAAATACGCGGTGGAATACCTCCACCAAGATAGACCCCGCCTGTGGCCAGTACCTTAAGAGCCATGTTTCCGCTCTCTGCTCCCAGAATAGAGACAAAGGTCTCTACTGCCAGCGAGCAAATTTCACAGGCATTGGCCGTATCCAGGGCATTCTCCACTATGACTGGAGTTGGGTCTTTGACGCTATTCAAACGTTCCGTGAGCCAGGATGGTTCAGAGGCATAGCTTGCCTCTTTCAAAAAAGCATAAATATTGGGCAGGCCCTTGCCGGAGCATACTCGTTCAAAGCTCACGTGTTTGTAGCGTAACTGAAGATAGCGTAAGAGTTCAAGCTGTAGCTCATCGGCAGGTGCGAAGTCAGCGTGTCCTCCTTCTGATGTGTGAGGTTGATAGTGTAAGCCGTTCCAGGTCAGAAAGGCTTCTCCCAGTCCTGTTCCAGGTGCAACCACTGCGATCGCTCCGTTGTGAACTACATGGCCTGCGTTCAACGTATGGAGGTCTTTCTGATCCAGATAGGGGACTCCATGGGCGATGGCATTCAGGTCGTTTAAAAGGCTTACAGAGGGGATATCCAGGGCATGTTTCAAGTGGTTTTCTTCCAGAATCCAGGGGAGGTTCGTGATGGTCGCTCGTCCGTTGACTACTGGACCGGCTACTCCAAAGCTTGCTCGATCTATTTTGTAGTGATGTTGTTGCTGAAACTCCTGTACCAGGGCTTCCAGGCTTGGGTAGTTTCCACTTGGAAACGTGGCCTCTGACAACGGATTCTTCCAATCACTCTCCTTTTCTGTTGAAAAAACTGCCAGTTTTGTCTTGGTTCCTCCGATATCACCTGCTAACAGCATTGTAAAGACTCCTCTCAAGGATAGTGCTCTTGCTGAACAAATAGTGCCGGATTGTTGGCTCCGTTACCGTTTTATTATGCTCTCTCCTTGCTAACCAAAACATAGCACCCTTGCTTGTGTTTGGCAAATTTTTCAGGAAATCCATGGAAGATAATTTTTGAGAAACTCAGATTGTC
>DAOTTL010000407.1:0-4368 GCA_034438135.1 Ktedonobacteraceae bacterium
AGCAAGAAGTTGATCCCGGTTGCCGCTACCTCGCCGCTACAGGCTTTTACCATCTCCCAGGAGAACCTCACTGCATCGTGGTGCGCATCCACCTCCCCTGTCAGTTGGAAAAGATAGCCTTGCGTTTTCACAAACTTTTCGTGCGCAGCTTCCACCCGTTCGACGAGCTCTTCATAGCCATGGAATTCCTGTGTTCGGGTAAAATGGCTCACATCCTCCGTCCACAACCGGGTCACTTTCTCGCGGCGCAGCTGGGGATCAGGTTCGTGCCAGATCGTTATGTAGCGGTTCACGAGCTGGTTCAGTTCATTGGTCTCTGGTTGAATCATGGAGCGTTTCTTCCTTTCTGCTTTGCCATACATTCTTTCAATGCATGGTCTACGCTCTTGAGTATACTCTGAAAAGGTGATAAAATTGACCCTAATTAGGGAGGGTTCGACAGAGGAGAAAAAAGAACATTGGTCTATCGCCCAACAGCTCGTGTGCTCACCGTCTTAGAGCTCCTGCAATCCCACGGACGCATGACCGGTGCGGAACTGGCTCGACGGCTGGAGGTCAATATCCGCACCGTCCGGGATTATATTGAAATGCTGCTGGATCTCGGCATTCCCGTAGAGGCGGAACGAGGTCGCTATGGAGCCTATCGTTTGCGACCTGGGTACAAACTGCCTCCGCTGATCTTCACCGAGGAGGAGTCTTTGGCGTTGACCTTGAGCCTGGTAATGGCACGCGAGCAGGGGCTTGCACAGACCTCTCCGGCCTTTGAGGGAGTCCTGGCAAAAGTGATGCGGGTGCTTCCTGAAACGACCCGCGCCCAGGTCCAAGCCATAGAGCAGACGGTGATCTTCGAGGATCGTTCGTTTCGCATCATTCCCTCGATTCTCACAGTAACCATCCTCAGTTCGGCCCTCCAGACTGGGAGGTGTGTGCGACTGCATTATCGCTCTGCACATGCTCAGGTCACAGAACGCGTGTTCGATCCGTATGGGGTCGCCTATCACGAGGGAGTCTGGTACACAATTGGCTACTGTCATCTGCGACACGGGCAGCGCCTGTTTCGCCTGGATCGCATCCAGCAGGTCGAAGCAACCAGCGAAACCTTTTCCCCTCCGATCAACTTCGATGCACTCGAAGCGGTGCAACACGCGCTCGCCTCTATTCCACGAGTATGGCAGGTAGAGGTGTGGCTCCAGACCACGTTAGAGGAGATCCAGCGCAAGACCCGTCTTTCTAAAGCCCAGTTTGAAGAGGCACACAATGGAATCCTCTTGCGGGGCGATGTCGAAGATTTGCCATGGCTGGCGTGCTTCCTCGCTGGTCTGGGTGTTCCTTTGATTGTCCATCACCCCCCTGAATTACGGACAGCCTTACGCGACTATGCGCTCCTGCTGGCGAGTTATGCTGAGCGAACCGAAACAGAAGTGGTCAATTGATGTGCTAGAAGAAACATCTGGTGTGCCCCTCAGTGAATCGCCGGGTACTATCCCCTATTCGCTCGATCCGTTGCATTCTCCCTGCGCAGAAGGTGGCCAAAATACCGTGACTCCCTGATCATATCCGATCCTTCCTTTCGAGCCGGGAAAATCCTGTATACGTCCACTTGATAGGTTTCGCCATCGTACGATTAAAGGAAGCAATGAAGGCCAAAATCTGATCTCGTAAGTCATCACGCGAGGTGAACTGTCCTCGTTTGAGCAGTTTGCGAACCAGAATACTCAGCCAGATTTCCACTTGCTTCATCCAGGACGCATGCCCGGGCGTGGAAGAAAACACGATCTGATGAGTCGCATTGTGCAAAAAGGCTGCTCGGCCTTCCATCGATTGGAGGATGCCACGCTTGCCTTTGACACCCAACGTTTCAACCGCAATTCCTTCCCGCTCGGCAATCCAGCGAACCAGTGCTTCGGACTGGTGGGTAGTCAAGTGGTCCAGCATGATGTGCCACGTGGTCGCCCTGGGATCGCTGGCGATCAGGCGTTGGAGATGGACGAGTGCATCTTCCTCTGTGCGGGTTGGTCCCCAAGAAGGTTCAATGACCTGTCCGCTGGCGACAGCGAAATTGATACACCACGAGAGCGTGCCATGCCGGGCCGGATATACTCGAACTCGCGCCGGAGTACATGGGCCTGGTTGCATAGGCAGATCGGGGTGCTTGCGTTCCAAGGCTTGCACCCCGGTCAACTCATCCACGCTGATCGTACGTTCACCTTGTGCGGCCCGAGCGTGCTCTGGCATACAGTTCGCCTCCCTCGACAATCTTTTCCTCGCGCCGCTCATCGGGAACTTCTGTTAACCACTAGCGGAACCGATGCGGCTGCAAGCCCCCTTTTTGAGTAGGCGGTCGGCATGTCGTGGCGAAATCTGCTCGACGATGCCTTGTGCTTTCAATGCATCAGCAATCTCCCGTCCCGTCCACTGGCTGATGGGGCGTCCCACTTTAGCTGGGGCCTCGCAGGCCAGCGCCGCCATCTGGCAGCGTTGCTCTGCCGTAATGCGTGGCGGCGCACCTGGACGAGGTGCGTCTTGCACGCGCTCCTCAGCAGTCAGGGTCAAAGGTTCCATGCTCTGCAAGCTCACCCGGCGATCCCGCCAGAGTCGTGCTGTATCCACCGTGATCTGCAACGTGTGTGCAATCTGCGCATTGGACTGACCCTGGACTGCTGCTAACACGATCTTTGCTCGCCTAACCGTTTGTTGTTCACTCCGATGTCGATTGATGAGCCGTGCTCATGCCTGCTCCCCTTTCTCGTTCAGAACAACCGCTGTGGCTCGCCTGGGCATAGATGGCAGTCTCCTTCTTCTTGCTTCTCTATTATCATAGACGTATTTCTGCCGCCATGTACTGGTTCTCTTAAGGTTAAAGCCACAGCCACAAGAAGCACCTTCTCAGATACGAGAGACGGCACCAGAAAAGGAAACACTGGCAAGCAAGCAAAAAATGTCGTATCCTTTCTCACAAACGGACGATCAGTTTCGTTCGAGTGGGGAATTTGCTATGGACAAGTTTCGTCGCCAAATTGTTCAAAAAACCATTCAGGGGACTGGAACAGCATTCCTTTTATCATATGGATAGTTCCCAGACTCAGACCTCATTGATCGACTCACCAAAGTGCTTACGAAACCATCACAGCTCGATGAACACACGTTGCATTATTTGAAGCACCGAGTTATTTCTTACTGGCAAGCTCGCAATGCTCTTACTCTTCCTGCACAAGAAAGACCTCTTGTCATACGTGCAGGAAGACCTGAGTAGGATGCTTGTCCTTCTCGAAGGTTCTTTGCCTCTATCTTTACGTCCCCATCTTTGCTCAATTACGGGCATTACCGCTATGCTCATCGGTGAATCATATTATGATATGAGCAACTATACCCAGTCTCGCAAGTTCCAGAAGCTCGCGATTGCTGTCGCATCTGAAGGAAATAACGTCGAACTCGAAGCCGTGGCGTGGGGAAGAAATAGTTTTGCATGAACGTATGATGGAAATCTTATCCAAGCCCGTGAGAGTATTCAGCAAGCCCGCCGTTTTGCTGAGAGGGTAAGTAACCCTATTCGCATTTGGGAGATGAACCTTCTCTCTCTGGCAAGTCCGTCAGAAATGGTAAGATTCGATCAGAAACCTCTTGACTCTGACATTAATGTCAGGGTGTATGATCCGTCCAGAAGGAGAAACAGTTATGCATGTTGGAGAACTTGCGAAACGCACCGGGGCAAGCATCCGTTCGCTTCGCTATTATGAACAGATGGGCGTGCTGCACGCGCTGCGGCAGGAAAATGGCTATCGGAGCTATCCTCAAGAAGCCGTTGAGCAGGTGCAGCGCATTCGCCAACTGTTGCATCTGGGGTTCTCGCTCACAGACATTCAACTGCTCGCTCCTTGTGCCATGCAAACAGAACAGGGTGCGCCGCTTTGCGCAGATGCCATCGAACGGTATCAGCGAAAGCTCGCGGAACTGGATGAGCGCATTCAGCTCTTGCAAGAACTGCGTGAACGTATTGCGCATCATATGACGGCCATATCCCCTGATCAGGGGAAGGAGCAAATCGATGATTATAGACGGTCACGCCCACGTGATCTTGCCAGTTGAGCAGCAACTCGCGCTGATGGAAAGCGCAGGTGTTGAACGCACGGTTCTCTTTAGTACACGCGTTCATCCAGAACAAGCCGCCGATCTAGAGGCATTCGAGCAAGAAATGGCCACGCTCTTTGCCATTATCAGCGGGCAAAGGAATAACGGACTAGAATCTGCGAAAGGTGCTATTCAGGAACAGATTCAGGTACTACAAGCACATCCCACGCGCTTTATTGGCTTTGGCTGGGTCCCCGTGGGCCTCTCGTATAACGACACGGCGAACTGGCTGCAAACATA
>DAOTTL010000408.1:0-3968 GCA_034438135.1 Ktedonobacteraceae bacterium
CAAAAGTTCGCTATGGGTACCCTGCTCGATAATTTTACCCTTTTGCAGCACAACAATACGATCATCATTTTTAATGGTTGAGAGACGATGGGCTATGACAATTGCAGTCCGTCCATACAATAGCTGATTGAGTCCTTGCTGGACAAGAAGCTCTGTAAAAGTGTCAATGTTGGCAGTAGCTTCATCAAGAATAAGAATACGCGGATCCGCCAGAAGGGCGCGGGCAAACGAAACTAATTGCCGCTGACCCACGCTGAGATTACGGCCACGTTCATGAATGGGCGTGTCGTATCCTTGCGGAAATTGTTCGATCAAGCGGTGCGCACCAACCGAGCGGGCGGCAGTCTCTACCTCTTCGTCGCTCGCGTCCAGGCGACCATAGCGAATATTCTCACGGATCGTGCCGGTAAACAGAAATGGCTCCTGCAAGACAACTCCAATCTGACTGCGCAGAGAACTCAGAGTAACATCGCGTATATCATGTCCATCTACCAGAATAATCCCCTTCTGTATATCGTAAAAACGCCCTAACAAACTGGCGATAGTACTCTTGCCCGCGCCCGTTGGTCCCACAATCGCTACTGTCTGACCTGCCTGAATGTGTAAGTTAAATCCATGTAGTACTGTGATATCCCGACTATAGCCAAAGCTGACATCGCGAAATTCCACCTCGCCCTGCACTACTGACAATGTCTCCGCATCAGACTTATCAACGATATCTGCTGGCATATCCAGGATCTGGAAAATACGCTCCGCTGCTACTCCTGACCGTTGAAGCTGCGAATATTGCTGGCTGATATCGCGAATAGGATCAAAAAAACGGTTAATATAGAGGGTAAACGCCACCAGCACACCTACCTGGAGATGTCCCTGTGAGACCAGCAGACCGCCGTAAAGAATGGTGATGGCAATCGCCAGCGCGGCCACGACCTCCACTAAGGGCAGGATCAGAGCCGCGATACGACTCGCTTGCTGGTTAGTATCGAGGTTATAGACATTGAGTTCGTCAAACTCACTGCGGTTACGACCCTCACGCGCCAGACTCTGGATCACTCGCATGCCGGAAATATTCTCCTGAAGTGTAGCGTTCACCCAGGAGATCGCGGCGCGGGTGCGTCTGAATGATCGCTGGGCATGACGCTGCCAGAAGATGGTGATGATAAACATGATGGGCAGGACGGTAAACGAGAGCAAGGCCAGAACGTTGTTCAGCGCCAACATGGCTCCTACTATCCCGATCAATGCGAAGAGCGAACCAAGCATAGAGAGCAAACCTGAACTCAACATCGCTTCTAAAACGTCGATATCGCTCTGCAAACGTGACATGACTCGTCCAACCTGCGTGCGATCGTAGAAACTTAGCGAGAGTCGCTGAAGATGCGCAAACATGTCGGAACTAAGATGGTAGAGGATTTGCTGACCCGCCCATGACATGCTCCAGACCTGCCAGTACTGCGCCTGCCACATACCAATGTTCAGGATAATCAACACAATACTCAGAATAGCCAGTCCATTCAGATCGTTTCGTCCGATAAACTGGTCAATGGCAACACCAATTAAGAATGGGTTAGCCACGTTGAGAACAGTATAGATGAGCATCAGAACAACACTGCTGATAGTCCATTTTTTATAACGAGCGATATACGGCGCAAACTTCTTGATCAGCGACCAACTAAACGCTCCTGACAGATCTTCGTCAGAACTCTCCAGACTGTTCTCGGTCCAGCGTGGACGTGGCGTACTCCTGGGGTGTATGCTTGTTCTCATCTTGCACTCTTCCCTTTACTATCAGAGCCGCTGGCAAGCTGACGCAATTCAAACTCTTCTTGTTCACGCAATTGCAGATCATAGAGCCGGGCATAGAGTCCATTCTGGACGAGAAGTTCAGTATGTGTCCCCCGCTCGACAATGCGTCCTTCCTCCAGCACAAGTATCTGATCAGCATTTTTAATGGTTCGCAGACGGGAAGCGACGACAAAGGTTGTCCGGCCCTCGATTAACGCGTCCAACGCCTGCTGGATCAGATATTCGGTCTCCATATCAACGCTGGAGGTGGAGTCGTCCAGAATCAAAATCCGCGGATTGAGGAGTAGCGTACGTGCAATAGCTACGCGCTGTTTTTGACCACCAGAGAGAGTCACACCGCGCTCTCCAACCCAGGTATCATAGCCGTTCGGCAGATCCAGAGCAAAATCGTGGATGCGTGCGATTCTGGCCGCAGCTACGATCTGCTCTTCAGTCACATTCGCAACTCCATAGGCAATATTATCGCGCAAGGTTGCATTGAACAGGAACACATCTTGTAACACAAGTCCAATACTGCGACGAAGCGAGAACTGTGTGAGCGTTCGCACGTCATGTCCATCGACCAGGATGCTTCCATCCGTCACATCGTAGAAACGCGGCAAGAGATGCAGAAGCGTACTCTTTCCACTCCCAGTTGTGCCCAGAATAGCTACGGTTTGACCTGGCCGGGCCTCAATCATGATATTGTGCAGGATCTCACTTCCAGTCCCATAGGCAAAGGAGACGTTTTCAAAGCGTACCTCTCCACGGACATCTCTCAACTCCTGGGCGTCAGGGACGTCGGTAACTGAGGGCGGAGTGTCCAGAACGGAAAAGATACGTTGACCACTGGAGAAGGCACGCATCCACCAGTTAACGACATAGCCAAACGTGCGGACTGGCGTGGCTAGCAGAAGAATATACTGAGTTACAGCCACCAGCACTCCCAGACTGAGACGATGACCAATGACTCCCACGCCTCCTATCCAGATAACCAGGACTGTAACGATGTTCACTACGAGAATCAATAACGGCTGATTCCAGGCTGAGAGGCGCATAGTGGACATATTGAGTTCACGTAATTCATAATTTTTTTCTTCGTACTTCTCGATCTCAAATTGTTCGCGAACAAACGCTTTGACGACACGCATACCGCTCAAGTTTTCCTGCATAATGGTACCAAGCTCGCCTGCCTTATTTTGCAGACGCACCCAGAGCGGACGAAGTCGGCGGGCAACATGAACTGAGGCCAGAATGATGACTGGAAAACAGATCAGTGTGACCAAGGCCAGTTGCCAATCAATAGTGAAAAGGATAATTGTGGTGGCAATAAAATAAACAACCGCCAGAGCCGCACGCAACAGGCCCAGGTTCAGAAAGTTACGCACAGCTTCAATGTCTACGGTCATACGCGACATGAGTTGTCCGGTCTCTGAGGTGTCGTGAAATGAGGAGCTAAGCGTCTGTAGATGATCATAGATCTCCCGACGCAAATCATAGGCAACCAGATTAGAAAGACCCTGCGAAAAGTAACCCTGTCCATAAGCAAACAGGCCACGCGAGGCACTGACGAACAAGATAGCACCTGTCGCAAACAAGAGGGTACTGAACTGTCCATGCGCGAGACCAGCGTTGATAACGACCCCCAGCAGCCAGGGAACGAGCAGGGCTGCAACGGTGCTCAATCCCAGGCTAAGAACCGCACTCAGGGTCCAGAGAAGATGAGGACGTAGTAAGGCCATAATACGCAAATAGATACGCATATTCGACTTCCAGGAACGTGACGATGAGAATACGTTAGATAGAGGAGGTTGTAAAACAATCACCCAGAAATCCTTTCTTGCTGCTTCTGATTGCTTCGTTGCTGCTTAACGTCTTAGAGAATCAGATTCGACAGCTGGAGCGCTATCCTGGCTCGTGTTACAATGCAGAGGTCGCACTGCTGAGCCAGCGATATGGCTGGCTAGTGTGAGTAAGGCCGGAAAGGGACGTAGAATGATGTCCATGTACGGTCGAAGAAGACTCAATGCTTATTCATTAGCATATCATAGTATATCATACTTTATCGACGTAGGTAGTTTTAGCTCAGAGCCAGGTAAAACGCCTCTACTTATTCACTCACCTATCCTAAAAGATTATAAGTCATTCCTGATTTTGCTATTATCGAAACAGCCCTTGATCTG
>DAOTTL010000409.1:0-13805 GCA_034438135.1 Ktedonobacteraceae bacterium
GCCAAAGACGCTCACTTCCTCTTGATGAAAGCGGGTGGGGCGGCCTGCATGGCAGGCCAAAAGCCTTTTATTCTGCTTTTGCAAAAGCAGAGATAACTCATACATATGCCCACTTCTTTCTGGCGCTTGATGTTGTACAATGTACAATAAAGTAGTGGAAGGATTTGTTCGTAGGAGCAGGAAGGCTCCACCCTTCTCTATTTGATTTGCAGATTTCCCAACAATGACAGTCTAAAGCACCGCACACTCATCGCCAGTGGACCATCCAGAGAGATCGTCCGGTTTATGACAACCGACCGAGCAGGCAATCCGTCCAAAGAAAGCTGGCACAATGAAGACAAGCTGAGCAGAAACTACTCAGTACTATAATTTGGAACGAGACGGGATATGGCAACACAAGAACAGGATCTCGAAGCGGCTGAGAAGCGCTATGATAAGGGTCTAAACGCTTTCAATGAAGGAAAGCTTGATACAGCCTCGGAAGCCTTTGGAGACGCTGAAGTGCGTTTTCGGCTCACTGGCGACTACAAACGAGCCGGCGATAGCCGTATGATGATCGCCGATGTACAACGACAATTGAACCAGTTTGAGCAGGCTACCAATAGCTATCAGAGAGCTCGCAATCATTACCGGCAGGCCAGACGCCCACTCAATGAGGCTCGCGCGGCTCTCTCGCTGGGACATATTGAGCGTCAACAGGCTCATCTGGACCTTGCTACCCAGGCTTATGAGGATGCCCAGTCACTCTATCTCGCCCAGGGAAACGCTGATGGGCAGGGCAATGTGTCTATGGCAATGGGACATATCCTGCTCCAACTCGGCAAAATTGATCAGGCGATTCAAACGTACCGCCAGGCCATTGAACTTTATGTCAAAGCACAGGACAGTATTAATGAAGCTGATGCACGGCGAGGCGCAGCCGACATTCTCCGCATACTCGGTCACTTCGAGGAGGCCGGTAAGGACTATACTCGCAGTCTGGAGGTCTATCACCAACGCCATGATGTCTTTGGAGAGGTTGATACACTCGTGGGACTGGGACGTCTGGCCGTTGATCAACATGACCTGGAACACGCTGGCGATGTCTTCGCGGAAGCGTTGACGCTCGCTCGCACAACCGAATATGAACTGGGCATCGCTGACTGCAATCTGGGTTTTGCCGAGATCTCATTTCTCATGAATCGCGTGGATCAGGCTCTGACCAGCGCACAACTGGCCCTGGAGAAATATATCGCGCAACAAAACCCTCTGGGAACTGCCTCTGCCAATGGTCTGCTTGCCCTTATCTATCTACGCCGTGGTCAACCCGGCTATGCCAATTCTCTGATGGATCGCTCACTACGCACCTATAAGGCTATCGCCTATCGCATCCGCCAGCCCGAAGCCGCTCTTGGACTGGGCCAGATCCTCTTTCAACTTGGTTTCCTTGGACGCGCAAATGATGCTTTTCATGAAGCCCTCAAAGAAGCTTCGCTTCTGCAAAACGCCTCCGTCGTGTACAAGACCCTCCTGGGTCTGGGAGATCTCTCCTACCAACGTGGAGAAGCGGAGCAGGCAAGAAAGTACTATGAAGATGCTCGAACACACTCAGCTTCTTTGAAAGGCGAACATTTGCAGGTAGCCCTGGCCGCAACCGAAACCTGTCTGGCACGCCTTAGCATCCTTACCGGATCATTCAGTCAGGCTGAAAAACATCTGGCATCATTCAAAAACTCATCCGCAATCGATGTACTTCCGGTCAGTCTGCGCATCCAGAGCCATCTGGTCGCAGGTAATCTCTCGCTGGTCGAGGGCAATCCGACTCAGGCTGTGACACAGTTTAACCAGGCTCACACAATGGCAGACGAGGTTCAAGAACCACTCATGGCCACTGAAGCACTTCTCGGACTGGCCAATGCTCACCTGGCAAACGAAGAACGTGAGACCGCTCAGACAATTTTCCTCGCAGCCGAGAAACAATTTGTCATTCTAGAAAGTACTCGCGGCGAAGGCTGGTCCATGCTTGGGGTGGGAGAAACACTGATTGGCGATCAGCAGTGGGAGGAGGCAATCGGAAACCTGGATGGTGCTCTGCTGCGTTTTCAACAAGTAGATGATCAATTGGGACGGGCAGACGCTGAACTGGCTCTGGGACTGGCTCACCGGGGCAAAGAGAATTTCGATGAGGCCCTTGAGCATTTCAACCATGCGCTCGATCTCTATGCTGCACAGCATCAACCCCTGGGCGAGGCCGATACACACTATGAACGCGCAAGCATCTTCCTGATCGGCAGCGATTTCACCCAAACCCTTGGCGAACTGAACCAGGCCGTTGCTCTGGTGGAACGGACAACACAGACACTCGAAAAACCTGAGCTACAGATACGCTTCTTACGTCAATACACCGAACTCTATGCCCAACGCGCCATCATATTGGTGCGCCAGAATCAGGAGAACGAGGCCCGGAGGAGTCTAAAAGAATTTACTCGTCTTGTCGGCACAAAAGAACTCAAAGACTATATACAGGTCTTTGAAAAGGCGATTCCCACCGAAGGCGAAGAGCTTACAGAAGAGCTACAAGCCGATAATCGGCTTCTGCTCAAACGCTTGCGCCAACTGCGCAAAAACATCTAACAAAAAATTCTTTCTCATGCTTGCCAGAAGGAGCTAAAGAGCATATTATACAGAGGGAAAGATGATAAAAAGTGCTGGTTATAGCAAAAGGAAAGGAGAGGCGGTGCTTCATATTCGGAGCAAAAGACAGGGATTTGCGTACCGCCAGAATTGACAATGACTATAAAATTTTTACGGGGGAGTTCACAGGCTCCCAAAGGGCATGCAATCTTTGTGGCACGCAATACAACTGACGCCCGCTCTGTCCTTTGTACGTATTGCGTCGTCCCACCCATGCCTCTCTCGCTGGCAAAGTACCTTCCTTCTTTCCTGGCAGCTCAACTTTCACCAGAAGAGATGCAGGATACAACAAACGTGCCAGTCATGCCCATTCCTCCTATGTTAGAGGAGGGAAATTCGCTGGAGCAACTCCTGATGCTCGCTGAACAGCGAGATGATGACCTCTGCGAAATCGGTTCGATCAATCCCAAGGACGATCCCGGACGGATGCAACTTGTGGGACAGGGGTGCCAGGAATACGGTCAGTTCTATATGACCCATGCCAGTACTTTCAGGAACGACATTGCCGCCCCTTTAACCATCGATGAGTCCCTTCCACTCGACGACCTGGATGCCGATGAATTGCTCTTCCAGACAATGACCGATCGCCAACGCCTGGAGGAACTCAGCAAACTGGTCGGCGCGGCACGTTACGCCCTGGACGGCAACGATACACACCAGGTTGAGGAAGCTCGTCAGCATATGCAGCGCGTGGCAGGAGCGCTTCCTGAAAAATACCGTACCGCTGAACTCATCAAAGCAGCCGTCGATCCTCAGGTACGCGGAACCCAACTCGCCCAACTCTACCTGGAACGAGGGTATAAATTGCTCGATGAGGAATACGCTGCTATCCCTGAAATAGAACGCGCCATCAAAGAATTACAGGCTTAATATATCCAACTATCTTCTATAGCTGGATAGAGGGTAAAAAAACTCATGTTATCTGTCGCAATTCGTAATACTATCCCAAACTTTATCGAGGCCATTATTGCAGAGGATAGCTCGGCACTTAATGCTATGGCAATGGAGACAATCACACGTGCGGAAGACGCTTCAGAGCTGATCGGACGTATTGGATTGGTCGCCATGCACGGAGGAGATGAAGGACATACGGTGCTCACATTGAGCGCCGCCAGTCTCTTTTGTCGCTGGCTAATCGGCCTGCGCCATACCCTGGGCGACGATCCTCTGGGCTGGTCCAAAGGCATTCCTCTGGTCACACAAACCCTGCTAGCAGCCGCGCCCGCGATCAGAGCCGGCAAAGATGCGCCTCCCAAAGAGACATCGCCTCTCTTTCCAAGCGGATTACCCGAAAACGAAACCGTTGCAAGCGCACTCCATAAGGCCATTGTCGAGAATAACCCACCCCAGATTGAGCGCCTCTTATTTGGACTCTATGGCACCGGGGCCGATTATCGCGCAATCTCGATCCGCATCTACGATAGCATCTCACAAACCTTCCAGGAAGGTGGACACGTACAACAGTATGCTGTTCGCGGGATACAACTCCTCGATGCGGTAGAATGGGGTACAGACACGGCTTACTTCCTTCACTGGATCACGCCGCACATGACTATTCATGAGCCCGAGCCAGCCTGGATCGAAGATATACATGGCTTCCTGAGCGAAGCGCAACACAATCTGGCCAGCTATCGTACTCGGCTGGCTGCCCCTAAAAATATGGCTGCCCTCCCGTTGCGCACCTTGCTACTCAGTGAGGCCTCAACCCCACAGATCTGTCAGGGAGTCTACGACGCATTGATCACAAATGGAGCCTCCGCAGGCGCTGTCAGCTCAGTGATCGCACTTGCCGCCGCTGACCTGCTGCAAACGGTCAAAGACGATGAACGCGACCTCTTTATACAGATCGCCCATGGACTCCTCCACGCCTCCGCCAATCGCGTGATCTATACGCAAGTTCAAGAGGTCGAGGCTCTGCCAGCACTCTTTACTGCCGCAGCCTATGTAAATGCACTTCACAAGGAACGCGGCATACAACCTGCTCAAGTTTCTACTACTCGCACAACCAATATGGGCGGAGGACTGATTGCTCCTGCCCTTCTGGAGATGCTGAGCGCTCAAATCGACGAACAGGATGTCAGCGGGGCACTCTCTACAGCCCGCCGCTACGTTCAGTTGGGCCATGATGCTCGCGCCCTCTTTGGCGTAATCGGTCTGGGACTGGCCCAGACAGCTATCGTGGCGGAGCAGGGCCATCCCCTACAAATCGCTCAGGCCGCCGGAGAAGCTTTCCTGGAATGGCCAAAAGAGCTACATACTACCAATATTGACAGTTTTCTGCTCGCGGCCCTGCGAGCAGCCGCATTCGCCACTCGCACCACTATCGCTAACACATAACCAAAACGCAATTACCCCGGATTGACCACAGAGAGACAACGCAAAGCGTGGCTGGCTGGACATATACCCCGCCAGCCGCTCTTCCTGTCTCTGCTGAAATGAAATAAAATGAAACACATCTATACAACGGATAAGATGGTTATAAATGAATGAGGGGAATACAACGCATGCATAGAAGCAGAAAAAAATATACAGGCATGATGCCTGCTCTACTATGCCTGACACTTACTCTACTTCTCGCTGGCTGTTCACTTCCTGGTAGCGCCAGTCCACCAGTAAAGGTTGGCAAAGCGCCCATCAACCAGCAGACCTACATCTCGCCCATAGTGCTTCTAAATGGCAACGCGGATCTGACCACTCTGGACCCCGCGCTGGCCTATGATCAAAACTCACTGAACGTTATCTCTATGATCTCCACTGGCCTGGTAGAATTGGACGACCATATGCAGGTGCAACCACAGTTAGCCAGTAGTTGGGATCGTAGTTCGGACGGGCTGACCTGGACATTTCACCTGCGCAAAAACCTGAAATTTAGCGATGGCACTCTCATTAACGCGAACGATGTCGCTTATAGCATCAATCGCGCCCTCGATCCTACAACGAAATCGACCGTCTCTCCCATCTATCTCGACCTTATCCTGAACTCTGATAAGCTGCTAGGTGGACGCATCTCTACCCTTATCAACAACGGAGGTCTCCAGGTAGTCGATGCGAGCACCCTGAAGATCACCACAAAGGTGTCCGCTCCATACTTTCTCTCCATGCTTGCCCACACCTGTGCCTATGTTGTGGAGCAAAAAATGCTCACGAAATATGGCGACAAATTTACCGATCATCTGAACGAGGGCGGCAGCAGTGGTCCCTTCATGGTACAACAGTATATTCATGGCCAGAAAATTCAGCTCGTACCCAATCCCTATTATTATGGTTCCAAACCACAACTGCGCAGCGTCATATTTCCTCTCTATACCCAGGAAGAGGCCGCCTACAATGACTATGCCGCGGGAAGAGTAGACACCGCTGGCGTACCACTGGCTGCTCTCCCAGCTATCGCAAAACGGCCAGATTACCATCAGGTACCTCAACTGTGGATCAACTACTACACCATGAACTACAAAGTACCTCCCTTTGACAATATCAGTATCCGCCAGGCCTTCGCCCTCTCCATCGACAAAGAGGCTATCGCGAAAAATGTCTGGAAAAATACGGTCACGCCCACAAACCATATCATCCCACTGGGCATGCCCGACTATAACGCTAAACTCACCGGACCCGACGGTACCCAGTCACTCACGGGCAACGCCAAAGAGGCACAGACACTTCTCCAACAGGGACTGGAGCAAGAAAAATGGTCCAGCGTCTCCCAGATGCCAGCCATTAAACTCACCTATGCCAGTGGCAGCCAGTTCGATCAGGAAGTTAGCAGTATGATCGCAATGTGGCAAAAAGTTCTGGGGGTGACTGTCACAGCTGATCCAGTAGACTCCAATACCTTGCTGGACCAGGTGTCGGGAGCGACAGGAAACTCTCAGGGCTTGCAAATGTGGGGACTCTCCTGGGTCGCCGAGTATCCTGATTCACAGGACTGGCTGACCCGTCAGTTCGACAATGGCTCAGTCTTTAACAATATGAACTATGGCCAGAACGATAGTCAGCATGCCGCCCTCCAGCAGAATATCCAGAAACAGTTGGAGAAAGCTGACAGCAATTTCCAGGATGCCCCCCGTCAACAGGCATACCAGCAGGCCGAGCAACAACTGGTCAACGATGTTGCCTGGCTGCCCATAGATCAGGTCGATAGTGTCTTTCTGCGCAAACCCTTTGTCTCAGGTTTTATAGATAACGGTATAGATATCCTTCCTCCTGACGATTGGTCCAAAATCTTTATCCTCCAGCATTAACGGAACCGAGATTTTCTGCTGGGAGAAAGATCAGGAATGGAATTCGCCGCTAGCCTGTCAGGCCAGCGGCGAATTCCATTCCTGATCTTTCACAGCAATTTACTCTTCTTCTGCGACAAAATACAAAAAGAAGCAGTGTGAGATCTATCACAGGTCCGACGTAGTAATAATTATATGTTGCCGTTTGCAAAAGTTCGTATGCAGACAGGTATTTCTGCCCATCACTCTACGCGGGAGTATTGAAACTTATGTACGCCAATACACGTAAGATTCAATCCATTCAAACAGGTACACAATGCGGCCAGAGCGAAAAAAACTCTTTCTGCCGTCCTATGCTGCCTGTGAAGACTCTTTTTTTGCATTCTTTCTCTCGCTAGCGGGCAGAAATGACGGGCACATTCCTTTTCGTACTGTATTTTTGTCCTTCTAATGACAGGGAGATTGCACACATGAGATCCGGCAAAAAATTCTCTATAGGGATTTTGCCTACATTGCTCTGCCTGGTAGTTCTGTTTGTTGCTGGATGCGGTGGAAGTGGCGGTTCCAGCGCAGTAACAGGCACACCGACAGCAGCGCCACAATCACAGCAAGTGTACAAAATCGGCTTCTATGATACCGATATTGCGACCTTCGATCCAGCCGTCGAAACTGATGCCCCCTCTGCCCAGGCAATTCAGATGGTTTTCACAGGGCTGGTAACGTTGGATGATAAACTCGACATTCAGCCACAGCTAGCCAAAAGTTGGGATGTTTCCTCCGATGGACTGACGTATACCTTCCATCTGAAACCCAATCTCACATTTAGTGATGGTACAACGCTGAACGCCACTGATGTCGCCTATAGTATCGATCGTGCTCTTTCTCCGGCTGTCTCAAGCCTGAATGGCGTGACCGAAGTCTATCTTGGTCTGCTCAAAGATGCCGATGCTCGTGTTACCGGGAAAATCCCAACCTTGATCAACGACAGCATCAAGGTAGTAGACAACGATACTATCGCCTTAACCATTTCGAAAAAGACCGCCTACTTCCTGGATACGCTGACCTATCCGACCTCCTATGTGGTTGAGAAAAGTGTCATCACAAAATGGGGTACCAAGTGGACCGATCACCTGAACGATAACGGTGGCCAGGGCGGCGACGGACCCTTCAAGGTTCAGAGCTATAGCCATACCACGGGTATCGTCTTCGTGCCCAACACCAAATACTACGACGTACAGCCCAAATTGCAGCGCGTTGAGTTCGATTTCTACAAAACAGTCCCTTCCTCTTACGCAGCGTACCAGGCAAATCAGGTCGATTGGACCAACGTCCCCGCGCCAGATACTGCCGCTGCTAAAGCGAAAAAGGCTGAATACCATCAGTATAATTCGCTGATCATCGACTACATTGCCATGAACTACCTCTATAAACCGTTTGATAACATTCACATCCGTGAGGCTCTTGAGCTGGCCATTAACCGAGATGTCATCGATCAGACGATTTATAACGGCGTCTATCGTCCAACCTGTCACATTGTTCCTGAAGGCATGCCTGGCTATGACAGTAGCCTGACCTGTCCAGAAGGCGCACCAACGAAGGGCGATGCAACCAAGGCCAAAGCGCTCTTCCAGGAAGGCTTACAGGAATCGGGCTACACCCTGGCTACACTGCCTCCAATCAAACTTACCTATCAGAGCAACGCAACAAGCCTGGAGAACGAAATCACCACGATTCGTCAGATGTGGACACAGGTACTTGGTATAACTGTCACCACGCAGATTCTGGACTTCAATCCCCTGCTGCAACAGGAGACCAATACATTCTGTACCACACCTACCGACCTGGCGAAGTGCGCAAATAAAGGCCTGCAAATGTGGACCGCCGCCTGGCAGGCTGATTATCCTGATGCGCAGGACTGGCTGACGTTACAGTTTGCTGCGGGCGCGGCCAATAACCAGTGGAACTATGGCCAGAACCTTAGCAACGCTGCCAGCGAACAGCAGACCGTCCAGCAACAACTGGTTGCTGCCGATGGCAACCTGGATCCTGCCAGCCGTCTGGCCGCCTACAATTCAGCAGAGCAGAAACTTGTCAATGATGTCGCCTGGTTGCCAACCGACCAGCGCAACTTCAGCATCTTGATCAAACCTTATGTCTTTGGTGTGGTAGACAATGCTGGCGGCATTACACCTCCTGACGACTGGGGTTCGATCTACATCACAGCTCACTAAAAGTGTATCCTTAGCTCCATCCTTAGCTCGTCAGATACAGAGAAGTATCTGCGAGCAATGAAGGGCGAACTGAGACAGTAACCGCTCCTGGTTACTGTCTCAACTTTTGGCAACAGATCTGTAGAGATTCAGAATGGCACCAATGTCCTCGAAAAATCCCTTTTTCTGTACTACCAATTCCTGTAAAGACAAGCGCACCCAGAAGAAGAATAGATAAACACAGGGTTTCGCAAAAGTCACGGCTCAGCAATGGCCAGGCCTTCTCCAGGAGAAAAGGATGGCTGGTGGCAGCGTAAACACGTTGCCACCAGCCATCCAAACAGGGTAAGTGGGTGAGGAGAGAAGCGATTTTTGCGAAGCTCTGTAGATAAACAGGGTACTGGCTTGACAGTATAAGGAATTGTCTCATAAAATTATGAATACATCCGTCAATATCGTCACTGATGACTCTACTCATGAGAACTTCGCATTGGAGAGGTGCCACTCAACAGAGTACGGTTGTCGGGTAACGGAATCTGTACATGTAATCTGTACCACTCAAGGATATCTCCGTTTGGTATCCCAGGATCCGATTACCTTCTTGCGCAAAGGAGTAAAAGGGGTATAGTATGGTTCAGTTTCTAGTGAAGAGGCTCATTGGGCTTATCTTCGTCGTCATTGGGGTAACCTTCATTACCTTCGTCATGGGGTTAAACGCACCAGGTGATCCCATTTACAGTCTACTGGGATTACACTTCACTCATGAAGCCTATGTAATGCTCAGGCACACATACGGACTTGATCTTCCCTGGTGGCAGCAATACCTCAATTATCTACACAACTTGTTCACCTTTAACCTTGGCCTTTCATATGCCTACAAAGGTCGAGCAGTTGCGGATATTCTCGCAAGTGGCGTACCCATATCCGTAGAGCTTGGCTTCTGGGCATTGGCGTTGGATCTGATCATTGGCATTCCGCTGGGAATCCTTTCAGCCTTAAAAGCCAACACCTGGGTAGACACAACGAATATGGCAATCTCTTTGACAATCTTTGCCATCCCCAGCTTTGTGCTGGCTGTTATGATTCAGGTGGTCATTATCGCCATAGATCAGAATGCTGGCCAGAGCTGGCCGGTTGCGGGTTGGGGTGTTCCCTGGCACTACACCTGGACCGATATCCAGTATAAACTCGCACCAATCCTGGTCTACGCGGCAGTTGGAGTGGCCTATTTTGCGCGTCTCACACGCACAACTATGCTTGAAGTTCTGCGCCAGGACTATGTTCGCACAGCGCGAGCGAAAGGATTACGTGAACGCGTCGTTATTTACCGGCATGCACTGCGCAATGCCTTGATTCCACTGGTCACAATCATTGGTGTCATCCTTGGCTTCCTGGTCACTGGTGCCTTTTTCATCGAGGAAATCTTCAATATTCCTGGCATTGCCGAGATTACATTGAGCTCTATTACATCTCGTGATATCCCCGTTATTCAAGCCACGGTCGCTCTCCTGGCGGTGGCAGTCGTCCTGGGTAATCTGCTCTCGGATATTCTTTATACTATAGTTGATCCGCGCATCAAAATTGAATAGGAGACACTGAGATGGATACACGCAAAGACCAGGATCAGGAAGCGACACCAGGCGTGATGCTCCCAGTGAGTGTCTCACCTGAAATGGACGCAGTCGATAAAGCCACGGGCATGACTATGCCCACGACCACGCCTGAGGAGACGAATCAAAAAAAACCCAGTTCACCTCTGCAAGATTCCATTCGTCGTCTGGGACGAGATAAACGCGCTGTAATCAGCGTTGGTGCCATCGCTTTCTTTGTCTTGATTGCAATCGTCGGACCATTGATCTATCAGCATGTGGGTGGACCCTTTACCAGTGAGATTAATGGCGTTACCTACGGACCTCAGGATTACCACACCTACTACCATGAAGAGCTGGCGCACTTGAATGAACTCCCTTCGGCCCGCTACTGGCTCGGCACAGATAACGTTGGGCGCGACATCCTGGCCAGATTGATGCAGGGCATCCTGATCTCGCTCGCCGTCGCTGTGGTGGTCGAGGTGGTCGATGTTGTGCTCGGAATCACTGTTGGTGTTCTGGCTGGATACTATGGCGGCTGGATCGATCAGTTCCTCGCACGTTTCGCCGATCTTATGCTGGCCTTCCCAGGTCTGCTCTTTATCATCCTCCTCACAGGCATCTTCGGAACGTCAGCCGACGACGTTTTCAGTCACGTTCCTGTCATTGGAGCAAACGGAAATGCTCGCCTGCTCCTTGTCTCACTGGCTCTGGCCCTCACAGGCTGGCCATTAATGGCTCGCTATGTGCGTGGACAGACGCTCCAACTCAAAGAGCAGCAGTTTATCGAAGCGGCCCGCACCTCTGGCACAAAAGATATGCGCATCATTCTGCGCCATATCATTCCTAATCTCTTTAGTATTGTCGTGGTTGTTGCTACATTGGACATCTCTACGACAATTGTCAACGAAGCAGGCATCAGCCTGTTGGGTCTGGGCGTCCAACCTCCTGGTTCCAGTATCGGACTGATGATCTCAGCCGCGACCCCATACATCGACACCTACCCCTGGGAGGTTCTAATACCCTCAGTCACACTCGCAATCATCGTCCTGGCCTTTTCCTTCTTCGGGGACGGCCTGCGAGATGCTTTCGATCCTCGATCCAAAGATTAGGAAGTGGAGTAACTGTTATGGCAGAAAATCTGCTCGAAGTCAACCATTTAAAAACCTACTTCTTTAGCCGCGCAGGAGTAGTCAAAGCCGTCGATGACGTGTCCTTTGTCATGCGACCCGGTGAAACTCTGGGCGTGGTCGGTGAGAGTGGTTGCGGGAAAAGCGTGACAGCCCTCTCGGTGATGCGCCTGGTAAGCGCTCCGGGGAAGATTGTGGATGGTGAGATCCTTTTTAATGGGGACAATATTATGGAGAAAAATATGGATGAGCTGACCGATCTACGGGGCAGCAAAATCTCTATGATCTTCCAGGATCCCATGACCTCACTCAATCCTGTCTATAAAATAGGCTATCAGATCGCCGAGACGGTTAAACGCCACCGCCAGGATGTCTCGAATGAACAGGCCTGGAAACGCTCGGTCGAGATGCTTGATCTGGTGCGCATCCCGGATGCAAAACGACGCTCGAAAAACTATCCACATGAGTTTAGCGGCGGTATGCGCCAGCGTGTGATGATCGCTATTGCTCTGGCCTGCAATCCTCAATTGCTGATCGCGGATGAGCCGACAACCGCCCTGGATGTGACTATCCAGGCTCAGATTCTTGATCTGATGAAGGGCCTCTCGAAGGAGTTTGGAACCTCTGTCATGCTAATCACTCATGACCTTGGCGTAGTGGCAGGCTCCTGCCAGTATGTCAATGTTATGTACGCAGGACACGTCGTTGAATCTGCACCTGTCAAACAGCTCTTTGAGAAACCTGCCCACCCTTACACTATTGGCCTCCTCCAGTCCATGCCCCGTCTGGACGACCAGCGCGGGATCAAGCTCAATCCCATTGGAGGTCAACCACCTGATCTTTTAAAAACACCTCCCGGCTGTCCCTACGCCCCTCGCTGCCCACGTGTTCAGGACCGCTGTCGGCAGGAACGGCCCGAACTGCGTCACATCGACCGCCAGGGACAACTTGCGGCCTGTTTCTATCCATCTTAAAGGGAGGATCGCTATGACTCAACAGATATCTTCATCACCACCTGCTCGTGAGACAAGCACGACCCTGGTAGATGTAAAGGGCCTGAAAGTCCACTTTCCCATCCGGGGTGGTCTCTTTAATCGCGCTCACGCCTATGTGAAGGCAGTCGATGGAGTTGACCTTTTTGTTAAGCGCGGAGAGACGTTAGGATTGGTGGGCGAAAGCGGTTGTGGTAAATCTACCACTGGTCGGGCTATTCTTCAACTCATTAAACCCACTGAGGGAAGCGTCAAACTCGACGGAGCCGAGCTAACTACCCTCCCTGATGAAGAAATTCGGAAGAAGCGCGGCGAGATGCAGATGGTCTTTCAAGATCCCTATGCCTCGCTTGATCCGCGTTTCTCGGTTGGAAAAATCGTCGCTGAGCCGCTAGAAAATTTTAAAACGTACAAAAATCCCAAAGAACTTCAAGATGAGGTTGCTGGTCTTCTGGAGGTCGTGGGACTCAATCCCCGGTTTGTTAACCGCTTTGCCCATGAGTTCAGTGGCGGTCAACGTCAGCGCATCGGCATCGCACGCGCCCTGGCTCTGCGACCTTCGTTTATTGTGGCCGACGAGCCAGTCTCAGCGCTGGATGTCTCGATTCAAGCGCAGGTGCTAAACTTGCTGGAAGATCTTCAGGGGAAATTTGGTCTGACATACCTGTTTGTGGCCCATAATCTCTCGGTCGTAAAGCATATCAGCGATCGCGTGGCTGTGATGTACCTGGGACGTATCGTGGAACTGGCAGCCAGCGAAGCCCTCTACGAACTGCCCCTGCACCCATATACCCAGGCCCTCCTTTCAGCTATTCCTGTCCCTGATCCCGAGATCGAGGAGAAACGCAAACGCATTATTCTGGAGGGAGATGTACCCAGTCCAGTCAATCCTCCTAGCGGCTGCAATTTTCATCCTCGCTGCTGGAAAGCTGAACAGATCTGCCATGAGGTTAATCCTCCCCTGGAGGAGAAACAGTCCAATCACTATGCAGCC
>DAOTTL010000410.1:0-3643 GCA_034438135.1 Ktedonobacteraceae bacterium
GGCACCTAACCAGAGCTACCAACCAACGGCTTATGCACCTCCACCACCTCCTACAAACTATAATAGCTCGGGTACACCACCACCTTATAATGTACCCCCACTGGGAACCTATGGCGCTCCGCCTCCCTATGGTGCCCCACAGCAAGCTGGGACCTATGGCACTCCACCTCCCTATGGTGCTCCACAGCAAGCACCTTACGGTGCCCCACAGCAGGCTCCCTATGGCGTACCGCCGCAACAGGTACCCGGCGGACCCAACTATACGCCACCGAAGAAGCGGAATACGGCTCTGACGGTGGTCATTGTCATTCTGGTGGTGGTATTGGTACTCTGTGGCGGCATTGGTGCTCTTGTCTATGTAGCCAGTTCTCGTGCCAGTACTGCGGTGAACCAACTCTATGCTACCGCTACAGCCGATATACAGACGGCAAATGCCGATTCGACCGCTGCGGGCAACGACGAGACCCCCACCAGTGGGACTACGCCATCCATTAGTAGCTCTCCTGTGCCTACTACCGATCAGATCCAACCTTCAGCCGCAGCCCATATAGTGTCCGCACAAAGCGCATCGAATGTTAATACAACTACCGGATTGCCAAACGATAGCCAGTCCACATTTAGTATTGGTTCTACAGCATACATTACCTTCAAAGTCACGAGCAATGGAGGATATGCTGAAACAATTCTCTTCCGCGACAATGCATACGATGTGACAAGTGACCAGCTTCCTATAGATAGTGGTAACGTAAACGGTTATTTCCCATTCACTATCAATAATCCCGGGAGCTTTGTGGCGGGCGTCTACTGGTGCACCAAGTCCGACTGTAGTGATGCCTCACTGGCTCAGATTGTTAACTTTACTGCGTCTTAAAATTTTGTAATATGAGTCCATCCCTGATTTTACATTATCAGGAGAAAAGGCGTTCGGACTGCGTAGCAGGCCGCCCCTCTCCCAAAAGTAAGGAGAGGGGCTGCTTTGCAAGCCCCAGAAAAGTGAGGGATGACCCATATCTATCCTAATTTAAGCCTGAATCGTGAGCAATAGCAGTAGTAGCTCTCCTGGTCAGATCACGCTCATACGATTTACGGGGATAGGTCTGCAAAATCTCCTCCAGGTCATCGATAAAGAACCGTGTCTCTTCTCGTCCCGATAACTGACGCTCACGAGCACGCTGTTGCTCCAACTCACGATATTTGAACGAAAGATGCTGACTATTAGCAGATGCAATCACATGCACAGTGTGGCCGGAATCCAGCAAACTGCAAATCCGCTCGTAGTAGTCCCTATCACCGCTGACGATCAAATAGACATCCGGTCGCTCATTTGCTGCGGCCTCACTCAGACATTCCAGCAAGACAAAATCGGCCATATTCTTCGAGGATCGACCAAACTGTAGTTCCCGACGCGGAAAGCGCACCTTAAATTTGGCAGACTCCAAACCTGTGCGCACATCAGCCAGATTTGAGATGTTCTGGGGACTGGCCGAAGCCCACAAACACACAACTTCTCCTAGTTGAGATGCATAATCAGCCAGAGCATGTCCAACGATCTCGACATCTAATTCATTTGGAATGAAACGCACAATATTCTCATAATCGACGAAAATTCCGACTCGCTGATCAAGATGGATATGATCCAGCGGCATGTTGAGCCGTTCTACGTCGTACTGAGCATTGTCAAGTTGTTCAAGAGCCACGTTCTCTTCCAATTCCTTCAGGGCGGCCAGATATGGAAGAGTCATGCCAATGAGTTTCCGATTGGCTGGATCATGCAATTCCCATAGATGTCGCAGCGAGGGATAACACGAATGAAAGGCATCTGACGCATGCTCACTCAGATTGTGGCGCTGATAGAACTCAAAGAGTCTCTCAAGGTTACGACGCAGATATTCAGATCGTGGCAGAGGTTGACCTTCCTGGTAACGGCTATAATCATGATAATACTGAATCTCCACCAGATGTTGAAAGGCCTGCTCAGCCTGCTCCAGCCGTCCCAGGTGTTCGCTAGTTTCGGCCAGCCTGACCCAGATCGGATATTTTCGTGAGTGACGTTCAGCATAATCGTTCACCCAGAAAAACCAGGCCTCTTCGCAGCGGGTCCGCTCCACAAGTAACTGCTCCAGTTCTGCCACGCGATTTTCAGAAAGATCTTTTTGGGGATCAGGCAGAGTGAAACCACATTCGACGAGTACCTGAAAAGTGCTCAGTCGTTGTGACTGTTGACGAGGATGCAATGAACCATGTGTTTCCTGAAACAGGATCAGCCAGGCCAGATAGCTGAGTGGATGTAACCAGTGTTCCAGATGGGCAAGCAGAAAGGTATAGGCAACCTGTTGCGCGGAGGCACCATAACGTCCCGGCTCCAACAGCATATGGAGAGCATTCGTCAGAGCGAGGCGCAAATGCATGACAGGCGCACGATAGTCATCTATGGCTGGTTGCAGAACACGCAGCGCGTCAGGGGGATAACCTGTCTGCTCATAAAATGAGGCCAGGTTCCAGATCTCTTCCCACGAAGCGACTCCCCGCTGGAGATCATACTCCCAGTCATCTACAACTCGGGGACTACCCTGCACGGTAGCACGAGCAAAAAGCATCCATTCTCGCGCCAGTTGGAGATAATCAGGATGGGTCGTCTCACGCTCGCCCTGTTCAAAGAATCGCAGACCGAGTTGTTGCTCACTGGCAAATTGACTGACCAACAAACAGCGTGCCTCTGGAAAATGGTCGGCGTTTTTCTTGCCCAGGCGAATAGGCCGACGCGGAGCCTGATGTTCAAAACTGACCGTGGACGAGAGTTCTTTGCGCAGTGCCTGAAGCAAGGGCTGGCGGGCACTCTGTAACATTCGATTTACAAGATCCAGTCGTGCGCCACGGATATTGGCCAGAAACTCCTGGCACTGTTGGGCGTCAAAAAAACTCAGTACTTCCTGTACATTTGTTTTGATTTCGTCCGCTGATACCTCGGAAAGTTCCACTCTCGCGTTCTGAACTTCATGATGGAGCTGTTCAGTGGGAGCTGAAACGCTGATACTGTTCTGCTGAGATAATACATTACTGGTAACCTCACTATCCTGGCTCTCTGAGAAGGGCAACTCCTCCTGACGCTTTTGCTGAGCCTGTACCAATTGTTCACTTACCTGCTGAATCATCTCTACCGGAGAGTCCGCCACCTGCTGGAGAACCTCCAATAGCTTTTTGAGATTGTTCACCTCCAGGTAAGACCTGAGATCGTCGAGGTCTCTGAAAGCCATTGTCAGAAAGGCGGCATCGTTTACACTTCCCTGGAAAAAATGGAGCAGATTTTGGAAACGCTGCGCCAGATATTTACGACGATAGCAGCGTTCATAAAAAACAGCCCAGATCAAAGCTCGCCACATGCTCTGACACTGTTCATTACCCAAAGGATAGCGATACATATAGTTACCATAAGCACCGAGCACAAATGCAATACGACCCCAGACGGCATCCCCTAATGGAAGATCACACGCTAGAGTACTTTCAAATAACGCATCGTTCTCAGCTCGATGGTTCTCATACACAAATGGCAGGAACGATTTCATCGAAGATAAAACCGTTGTGCTGTAGAGAGCCAGTATGTGCTTCTCATGTGTATAAGGAGGGGCTAATGCATTTGTTCCTG
>DAOTTL010000411.1:0-13847 GCA_034438135.1 Ktedonobacteraceae bacterium
ACTCAGCAACTCACCAATGATAAGATAGGAGAACATTGTTTATAGTCACAGATAAGAGAGCAAAGAAGGAGACCACCCTTGGAGAATGATGCTGCTGAGCGGTTACAGATACTCACTAAAAGCAAGCTCATGGAAAGAGGAAGCGGAGCAATATATGATCGATTTACCAGGCTCGCCGCCACTATTCTCGGTGTTCCCGTCTCTCTTGTTTCTCTGGTAGAGAAAGATCGACAATATTTTACAAGCCATTATGGCCTGCCAGAACCCTGGGCCTCACAGGGACAAACCCCTCTCTCACATTCGTTTTGCCAACATGTAGTCTCATCCCGCAAACCATTTATTGTCGCTGATGCGCGGGAAGAGGCAATACTCAAGGACAATCTAGCCATTCCCGAAATTGGGGTAATTGCCTATCTCGGCTTTCCTCTGATAGTGGATAATTTCGCACTGGGAAGCTTTTGCGCGATCGATAACCAGCCACGTGTATGGACAGAACGAGAGATTGAAATTGTGCAAGAACTGGCCCATTTTGTGACCACAGAGATTGCGCTACAGATCGAGATAGCTGAGCGCCAGAAGATCTCGGAACAATTGAGCGAGAGCGAGGAGCGCTTTCGTACACTTGCCAATCAGGCTCCTATCATAATCTGGCAGATGGATATCGGCAAAGGAGCAACCTTTTTCAATGAGATGTGGCACACCATTACTGGCCTTTCGGAGCAAGAAAGCCTGGGCAGCGGCTGGATAGCCGCTATTCATCCTGCTGACCGGGAGAGAGTTCGGGAGCAGTGGATGCAAGCATGGACAGAGAACCAGTTCTTCCAGAGCGAATTCCGCTTACGACGAAAGAACGAGATTGTCTGCGAGGTTATCGCTCATGGGGCCGTCTATACCGATCAACAGGGCACTTCGGGCCGCTCTATCGGCACCCTACTCGATGTCACCGAGCAAAAAGAGCTGGAACGGCAAAGGGAAGCATTTATCAGCATGGCAACCCACGAATTGAAAACACCCCTGACAGTCATGCAAGGCGTGATCCAGATTGCTCAACGACGCTTGCGGGCCATTCCCTGGCAGGAAGATGGACCAGCAGAGAAAAAACAGATGCTGGTGGAGGAAGCACAAAGCTTCTTAGTTCGCTGCTTACAACAGATGCGCTTACAACAACGTCTGATTGATGATCTGCTTGATATGTCACGTCTCCAACAAGAGCAATTGATACTCACTCTGGCTCCTTGTGATATGGTCAAGATCACCGAAGAAGTGGTATTGGATCAGCAGGCTGCCAATCCACAACGCGTCATCGTGATAGCCGATCCCTTGCCAGAGGAAATAGATACCATTGCAGATAGAGATCGGATTGGTCAGGTACTCAACAACTATCTCACAAATGCATTGAAATATAGCCCATCAGATCAACCGGTAAGCGTTGGAGTAACAATTATCGATGAAATGATCAAGGTCTGGGTACAAGATTGGGGACCAGGATTGTCTCACCAGGAGCAACAGCGGATCTGGCAGCGTTATTATCAAGTTCCTACGATTCAACTCCAAAATGTTGCTGCCAGATCACGTGGGGTCAGCCTTGGCCTGGGACTCTACATTTGCCAGAATGTGATCGAGTGCCATGGAGGCCAGGTGGGGGTGGACAGTCAGCAAGGTCGCGGCTCTATTTTCTGGTTTACCCTTCCTCTTCATCCACAAGCAGGCTCAGAGAAATAGCCATTGTATACTGTTTCGGCTCCTATAGAATAATTTTCAAAAAGAAATCTCACAGCTTGCTTAGATATGGTACAATATACACTAACTCGACTAAACAGACTGAATGAGGAAAAAAAGATGCAACGTAGAGCACCCAGTATTCACACAGGATTGATGACCGATATGTACCATCCAGATGCAGCATATGTCAGTTGGCGAACCGGTTTCAATGGTCTGACGACCTTTGACCTCTATACGCGCACAACTCCCTTTGGAGGAGCCTATTTGCTGGTCGCTGGAATTGAGGCCGCGCTGGAGTTTGTCCAGGCCTTTCGCTATACTCCTGAAGAACTCCGTTTTCTGGCACGCATTCGCGATTATGATGCAAGTTTTTTGGATGAACTGGCCGAGCTGCGTTTTAGTGGCGAGATCTTAGCTATGCCTGAGGGTTCCATTGCCTTTGCCGATGAACCACTGATGAGAGTTACAGCGCCGTTCCGTGAGGCGATGTTGATGGAGGCCGGACTGCTCCAGGCTGTCAATCTGGCGACTCTGGTGGCAACCAAAGCTTCACGGATTGTCTATGCCGCTGAAAGCGATGGCAAAAAACGTCGTATCTCAGAGTTTGCTTTCCGACGCGCCCAGGAACCCCTAACAGTCGCCCGCGCTTCTTATATTGGCGGCTGTGCCAGTACCTCTTTACTAAATGCAGCCCATGAGTTCCGACTTCCCGCAACAGGAACGGTTCCTCATGCACTGATCGAACTCTATCCCAGTGAGGAAGAAGCCTTTATGGCTATTGCCTCCGCTTATAACCGCTATACACTGCTGCTCGATACCTACGATACTCGCCAGGCTATTCATACGGCGATCAGTGTTGCGCAACGCTCGCAGGAGACGCTAGGACATTCACTGGCTGCTGTGCGCCTGGATAGCGGCAACCTGGTGGAGGATACGATCTATGTACGCGAGGAACTGGATAGAGCCGGTCTGGATAAGGTGCGGATACTTGCAAGCAACGATCTGGATGAATGGAAGATTACCGAATTGATCGCCGCAGGTGCAGCTATCGACTCTTTTGGAGTTGGCACATCGCTGGGTAGTGGCGCTGGATCAGCGCAGCGAGGGATCGAGGGCGGTGCGCTGGGCGCGGTCTATAAAGAGGTCTGGTATATCGATGAAGCCGGAACAGAGTATCCCAAGATGAAAATTGCCGGAGCCAAATCTACCTGGCCGGGCAAGAAAGAAATCTACCGTCACCCTCGCTGGGAGGAAGATGTGATCCAGCTCGCTCACGAGGCCCGTCTAGAAAACTATCAACGCTTACTTCGTCCAGTAATGCGTAACGGAGAGATGATCCCCGGAAGCCAGCCACCACTCTCGGAGATCCGCGAATTGGCGCAACAAAATCTCCAGTCACTCCCAGAGAAGTACCGCACCTTAAAAGCGGAGTCACCCTATCCAGTCCGCTTCAGCGATGGACTGCAATCGTTGAAGAAACAGGCCATTCAAACGGTCAATGGTCAACTCCATACGCAGGAATCAGTTGCCGCAGGCGAATTCCTCAGGAAAGGTGCAGATGAACGATAAAAGAAGAGCTGACTTGTTTCGCAAGGCTTCCGCCCTGTGAAACAGGTCAGCTCTTCTTTTATTTTCAAGGAGAGAACATCATAGAACCATAGTCACTTTTCGCTCTTCACATATAAAAAAAGGTATGTTATACTGCCCCAAAACGTCATCAAATCCTCCATTGACACAAAAAACCAATTATCGAAAAGCGAAGCCGTAGAAAGTGCTGGAAAGGTCAAACATGAGTCAAATTGCCTCTAATCCAGCGGGGAACCGCCGACCCGGCAACAGCCGTCGCAATGGTCTTCTCATATTACTTCTCATTATTCTGTTGCTCATCCTGCTACTGCTCTTTTTCTTTCCACGACCAGCAGCAACTATCGTTCTAACGCCAGTCAGCAAATCATTGAGCAATCAATACAATCTTCCCGTCCCGCTGCAGACTCTCTCATCAGTGCAACATAATTCGCAGACCGGCGAGGCTACCGGTCCCATCAAACCCGGTACATATGCCCATGGAAGCCTGCTTTTTAAAAACTATACTTCTTTTCCTGTAACGATCGCTAAAGGCACAGTTATTAGTAATAATGCCAGTCAGCAGGTTGCGACCGACGAGACCATCGTTATACCACCTGATCCGCCCATTATACCGGGAATAGCCTCTGTAAGTGCCACAGCGGTCAAGGTCGGGAAAAGCGGCAATATTAAGGCAATGAGCATCAATAGATCTTGCTGTTTCCCGGGTATATCTGTCCTTAATTCGTCAAACTTTGGCGGAGGTTTGGACGACCAGACAACTCATACTATCCAACAGGGCGATATTGATAAGATTGCAAAGACATTGGAGATACCCTTGATTCAGCAGGGACAGCATAGCGTTCAGGTTCAGCTTAAACGAGGCGAACGCCTGCTCAATACCCCCGCACAATGTCCCAATCCGCTGGTAATTTCCGATCCCAGCGTCGGTGTAAGTGCTGAGCGCTTCACTGTGACTGTGACCGTGACCTGTGCAGATATGGCCTATAATCCTGAAACGGCCCTTGCCCAGGCACAAAATAAGTTGGAGGAGATGGCGACACAACAATTTGGCTCTGATTTCGCTCTCTCAGGTGATATCACAACGACCATTGAGCAGATTTCACCTCCTCAAAATGGGAACATTGATATCCTGGTAATGGCAAATGGTCTCTGGAAATATCAATTCACAGCGAGCCGCGACCAAGCACTGGCCCGACAAATCGCGAACCTGACAGGGTCCGCAGCCAGAACCTTGCTCTTGCGCCAGACAGGCGTCGCCGGGGTTGCTTCTATCTCGATCACTGGCCCCATCCTCGATTTCCGTGGACACAATATCTTGCCCGACGATCCCGCAGCAATCACCATCATAGCCTGATTCATCTCTTGTAAGCGCGGGCCTCAGTCGCTTTGAAAGACGCATAGACTGACTTGCCCTCGCTCAACTCCAGGCGCAACAGCGAGGTCTCAGTTACCTCAGCAACCAGAGGGAGAGACGTGGACTCAGGGAGAATGCTGACGCGAATCCTTCCATCCTGGAACGTGGCACCTCCGCCAGATGCACGTTCCAGAGGAAGAATCTGCACAATCTCGCCGCGCAGGACATTCAAAGCCGAACCATCCGGCGGCAAGAGCGAAAGCGTAATACTACGCGGCTCTACAACGGCAAAGATTTCTTCTGACTCGCGCACTTCGCCCTTCGACGAAGAATCTTCCTCCAGGGTCGCGGCGATCTCAAACTCCTGTTTCCCATTCTCCTGAATCTGTACACGGCAGATAGCCTGGGATTCCATGCGCAACAGGCGACCTCGAAAGAAGTTTGTGCCAACAAGTTCGGCGATATAAGATGAGTGGGGATGTTCAAGGAGTTCCCGCTGATTCCCTTGCTGAAGGATGCTGCCGCCCTCCAAAACCAGGATCTGATAGCCAAAAAGCAGAGCCTCTAAATACTGATGGGTGACCATAACGGTCGTAATCTCCAGTTGAGCGAGAATACGCCGCAGTTCCTGACGAACCTCGCGCCTCGTTTGAACATCGAGCGCAGACAAAGGCTCATCAAGCAATAACAGTTTGGGCCGTAAAGCCAATGCGCGTGCAATTGCAACTCGCTGCTGCTGTCCACCGGAGAGTTGCGCGGGCTTGCGACGATCCAATCCCACAAGATGAACCTGTTCCAATACCTCACCAATCCGCTGAACAATCATTTTTCGGGGGAGATGCTGAGAACGCAGACCAAAGGCCACATTCTCGAAAACTGTTAGATGGGGGAAGAGTACGTAGTCCTGAAAGACATAGCCAAAGGGCCGCTCCTGAGGCGGAACACTGATATGTTCCCGACTGTCAAAAAACCTCACGCCGTCCAGCGTAATCTCTCCCTGGTCGGGAGAAAGTAGCCCGGCCAGTAGACGCAAAACTGTCGTCTTGCCCGCGCCGCTCTCTCCCAATAACACCGTCGTCTTACCAGCCTGCGCGTCGAAACGCAGGGATAGCTGGAAGTTGCCCAGCGCCGTATCAAAGCTCGCAGTCAGCATACAGTTTTTTTCCTACTCATCCAAATTGATCAAAACGCCTGGAAGTCCACTCAAAGGAGCAGCCAATCATCTGGACGCACCCTCGTTCCTCGGCTCAAATAGCCTTTAGCACTCAACAGGTGGCGCGGGACAGAGTGGATCTGGTAGCGCTTCTGGCAAATCCGCTGACCAAAGTCGCCATAAGAGCCACAACAAGAAAACTCGCGATGAGAAGACGTATCAACTTCTTCTGCATAAAAGAACTCCGTACTGTTTTCTGTTTCACGCACTACGGAGATTTTCACGCTCATAGCATAACATGTGCAGAGAGAAAAGAACAAGCCTTTACCAGCAGTCAGCAGATCTATCTGTCGCCTGCGGCGACAGAGGAAAAAGCGAGAAAAGCCTCTATCTGTAAGCGCATGACCCCACCCCCATTCTTTTTTGAGGGATTTCGCCAACAACGTCTCATAGGGAGAGAAAGATGAGTTTGTCCACAGCTTCACTGTGGGCAAACTCATCTTTCTCTCCCTACGATGATAAATTATCAAACCAAAATCCTCGTCTTGTTCACCTTAAGGCCAGTTCTGCCGTATAATAGAAAACAGAGCAAGGTCCAGGGTCCAACACAAAAGAGAAAAACATCAATGCAGATAGAAAATTCTCACTTGACCTCTTCTGCTTTGTTCGTCTTTCATAACATACATCCTCTCACGAGGAAGAGAAGCAACCTTACTTACTAATGAAGGGGTTTGAAACATCATGTACATTCGAGTAGGATGCGAATTCTCCTATGAGGCCAGTGGACCCACTCCCAGCATACTGCTGGTACAGCCCTATCCTCACGCAGCCAATACAATCGTGCGCCAGGAGTGGAGACTTACGCCTCATTTGCCGATGCACCTTTATCACGACGTGTACGGCAATATCTGCCAGCGTCTTCTCCTCCCACCCGGCGAACACACTCTCTACTATGATGCAGTGGTTCAGGTCACTGATAGTTGGGATGACGTCGCACCTGAAGCCATACAGATGGCGATCGAGGACCTCCCGGACGAGGTACTCCACTATACTCTGCCAAGCCGTTTCTGTCTCTCAGATGTGCTCTCGGATACCGCCTGGCAGCTTTTCGGGAATACACAACCTGGCTGGGCACGCGTACAGGCCGTCTGCGATTGGGTACACAATAATATTCGCTTTCAATACGGCACCAGCAATCCACTCACAACCTCAGTAGACATCTACGAGCAGAGAGTCGGTGTCTGCCGGGACTTCACTCATCTGGCCGTAACCTTCTGCCGCGCCCTCAACATCCCTACTCGCTACGTCTTCGGATACCTGCCAGACATTGGCGTCCCGGCACCCGATTCTCCTATGGATTTCTGCGCCTGGATGGAAGTTTTTCTCGATGGCCGCTGGTGGACATTCGACCCACGTAACAATACACCCCGCATCGGACGTGTTCTGATCGGGCGCGGACGAGATGCCCTGGATGTTGCTATGGTTACCTCCTATGGCTCACCTACGTTGAAACAAATGATAGTCTGGGCTGATGAAGCCCCATCTGAGATGACCAATGTCACTGCTGCCTCAGAAGCAGATAAGTGAGGATTTCACTAGCTTATGATCCATGACTTACCTGATCTCGCTAGCGCATTCGCAGCTATCGATCTACTTGATCACCAGACAGTAGATTGGCCACGTGTGCGACGTAGCGCCTATATTATCCACCAGCACCTGCGCTATGAATATCCCGGACCAATTCGGGATCTCCAACAACGCCTGGTAATCCTGCCTCCGCCAATCCATGGCGATCAACATCTGATAGATCATCGCCTTGCGGTGAGCAATGCGGAGGCAGAGACAAGCTATCGTACGGATGCATTTGGAAATACAGAGATCGTTATTAACGTCCCCCGGGTTGAGCAGACGATCGACTTTGAAGCCTGGATTCTGATCGAACGTCGGATTAACGAGGGCAGGCACTCTCTACCCGCACACGCTCTGACCAATCAGCTCTACCTCCTGCCCTCACGCTTGACTCAGCCCGATAAGGCATTGCACAAACTGGCCGGAGAGCTTCAGTCAAAGGGCAGGCAGGGGATTGAACTGGCCCATCTGATCAACGCACGAGTTTATGAGATCATGAGCTATGCTCACAATGTTACTACTATTCGTACAACAGCAGCCGAAGCACTGGCTCTGAAACAAGGTGTCTGCCAGGACTACGCTCATATTATGGTCGCGCTCTGCCGTCTCTGTGGTCTTTCGGCTCGCTATGTCTCAGGTCACTTGCTCGGAGAAGGCGGCACACATGCCTGGGTTGAAGTTCTTCTGCCAGTCAAAGAAGATCCTGAGGCCGCGCTCGTGCTGGCACTTGATCCGACCCATGGTCGTTCCGCAGGCATCAGTTATGTTACAGTGGCAGTCGGAGGTGACTACTTTGACGTAGCCCCTACCTCTGGCACCTATAGTTCGGCTTATAGCGGTCAACTCGCGACTCGCAAACGAGTCGGGCTAACCCTCTATGAGTATGCAGCATAAAAAGAGAAGGATAAAAGGATGAAGCTGCTTACAACCTCATCCTTTTATCCTTCTCTTTTTATTCTTTTACATCGCGGTTATGCATAATCAAGAAAGATACCACAAGAAAAACGGCAGCATAGATAGCCGCCACAACAAGCGTATGAGTTCCATCAACCACCGTACCATGAATCTGTCTGGTCGCCAGATCTGGCACGGCAGCCGGTGTTGCCCCGATACTATCGAGCCGCTCACCCGTCAGTAGAGAAGCCATGGCATTCAGATTTGGACCCAGAAAGTAGGCCGTAATATTTAGCCAGAAATCGTTATTGGTCACACGATTAACCAGGGTCAGGATAGATGTACCAATGTTGTCAAGCGGAAAAAAGATCAGTGAGATGCTCAAACCAAAGGCCACCGAGCGCCCAATCACGGTCGCCACGGCTGCCAGCAAAATCGTCACGCCCATATTTAGCAGGATCGTCAGAACGTAAACCCAGGCGTCGGACCAGAACTGGCTGGTCAAGGAGTTGAAGGCGTTCAGATTGCCACTCAACAAAAGGAGGACTAATCCTATGAGTAAAGCAATGAGCACAAGGCCACCAAGCAAGACAATCAGCGCGACTACTGCCATGGCGCAGAGTTTGGCCGCCAGCAGTTGCATCCGCCCCACGCCTCGGGAGAGAAGGACACGAATGGTGCCCATCTGATACTCCAGACCAATCATGCGGACAGTTAAAATCAACAGGAGTATGCCCGAAAAAACACGCAACACTGCCAGACCCAATGACAATGCATTAGATAGGAATTGCAGCGGCTGATTGTGAATCTGATCTATGATATTCGGTCTGAGAAGTTCAACTATATAGGGCAAGATAATCACAGCGGCAAGCAACACTAATAAGATCCAGGTAGTCCACTGGCGCGACATCTTCAGGCCCTCACCTCGGACTAAACCCCAAAAGCTTGGCCTCAACCTGCGCTCTGTACCTTGTGCCGTTGCATTGGTTACAACTGTTGTACTCATTGCACGCCTCCTCCGTTGCTGGTAAGTTTCAGGAAGACTTCTTCCAGATCCTGGGACGCCTGGACCAGCGTATCAGGCACAAAACCCGCTTGAACGAGAAAAAGATTGAGGTTGCGGCCACGATCCTGCGGAGCAGGCGTCACTAATGCGTCATGCTCATCGAGCCGTGCACCTGCTCCCCATGGCTGCGCCTGAACAAGGGCCAGGGCCTCCTGAGCACGCTCCACCACTACGGAGAAGTTGCCCTGTCCACGCGTCAGCTGCTCAATGGTCGATTCTGTGATGAGTTTGCCCAGATTGATGATTGCCACACGCGTACAAATCTGCTCTACCTCGCTCAGCAAATGACTGGAGACAAGCACCGTCTTCCCCTCAGCCGACAAGCGATGCATCAGGTCGCGCATCTCAACAATTCCAACGGGGTCGAGACCATTGGCTGGCTCATCAAGGATCAAGAGATCCGGATCTTGTAAGAGTGCAAGCGCTACTCCCAGACGCTGCTTCATGCCTAGAGAATAGGTACGCACACGGTCCTTCTGCCTGTTCTGCAAACCAACCATCTCCAACACAATATCTATCCGCTCCTTTGACACACCGCCCAGTGATAAACCTACCGCACGCAAATTGTCCCGCCCTGACAGATACATATAAAGGGCTGGCGTTTCGATCAATGCCCCTACACGCGGTAAAATCTCCGCTCGATGGCGAGAGGTATCACCTCCCAGGATCTCCACATGACCCGAGGTTGGAGTAATTAATCCCAATAACATACGAATAGTTGTGGTTTTTCCTGCACCGTTTGGACCCAGAAAACCCAGGATCTCACCTCGCTGCACTTCGAGGTTCAGATTGTCCACGGCCAGTCGCTTCCCGTACTGTTTCGAGAGCTGATGAATGCGTATGACCGTCTCACCGGTACTCGCCGGTGGACGCTCACTTGTTAGCGTTGTCGCCTGTTCATTCATATTATTTGTTATCGATCCTTTCATACAGTTCATTTTTGGCTGAGAGTTTCTTCTGCATTGGTTTTTTCTGACCCTATATTACACAACGTCTCAATTATAAACGATTATCACGCCTGTGTCTTTTTTCCCTGAGAAACCAGAATTCTCTCATAGTATTTAGACGAAAAACCTTAGAAAATATCAAAAGAAAGAATAGATGCATTTGTACGTGGCGAGGCCACGTACAAATGCATCTATTCTTTCTTTCGATATGGGTCTGGTTCTCTAGAAAGCGAAGGGAATGATAAACTACTCCTGAGAAGTTTCAACGATCCGACGCTCCAGAAAAGTCCGTTCCTTCGCATTCTGGCAAAGCTCAAGCGCCTGTCGATAAGCTTCACTGGCAGCTTGCAACTTACCGGCTCGCCGCAATAGCTCCGCACGGGCAATGTAGAATGGCGAGTAGTCAGTGAGTGCTTTCTCCGCCTCTAACCGGGCGAGTAGCTCCAGACCAATCAGGGGGCCGTCCGCCATGGCAACAGCAACGATGCGATTCAATTCAATCACTGGCGAGGGAGTCATATGCATGAGTATCTTATAGAGAGCTGCGATCTGCGGCCAATCGGTCTCCTCCGCTCTTTCCGCCTCTACATGAACTGCACTGATAGCAGCCTGAATCTGGTAGGGACCAATACGTTTCATACGCAATGCCTGCTCCACCAGGGCCATACCCTCAAGCCTCTTCGTCTGATCCCACAGAGAACGATCCTGTTCGTCAAGCAAAATCAACTCTCCGCCCATGCCAACCCGTGCGACTCGTCTTGAGTCATGCAATAAAAGGAGAGCGAGCAATCCCAGAGACTCGGGAAGAGCAATAAGCAGCGACTCACGAGTCAGCAGCTTCGTCAGAACACGCGCCAGATGAATGGCCTCGTCGCATAGCTCATGCCGGATCAGGTCATTTCCAGCGCTACCCTTATATCCTTCATTGAAGATGAGGTAGAGAACACAGAGGACGGCATCAACCCGCTCCTCCAAAACCTCAACGGATGGTACACGATAGGGAATACCTGCCCCTTTGATCTTCCGTTTAGCTCGGACAAGACGTTGGGCCATGGTTGGCAGTGGAACCAGGAAGGCGTTTGCGATCTCCTGGGTAGAGAGACCACCCAGCGTTTGTAATGTAAGAGCAATCTGAGCTTCCAGGGCCAGAGCAGGATGACAACAGGTAAATATTAACTTTAAGCGCTCATCGGGAATCGGGTCCGAATCCATCCCTGTTGCTCCTATCTGTTCTGCACGATCGAGTAACTCCTGGAGAAGCGTTTGCTTATGAGCGAGAATAGTTTCACGACGAACACGATCGATAGCCTTGCGACGTGCTACGGCAGTAATCCAGGCTCCTGGATTACCTGGAATACCCTCTTCTGGCCAGCGTTCAAGTGCCACAATCAGGGCATCCTGAAAAACATCCTGAGCCAGCTCGAAGTCTCTTACGAAACTAATCAAACTGGCCAGGATACGGCCCGCCTCCTGGCGAAAGATTCGTGCTACAACCTGGTCTGCTAGGTCCATAACTCTCTCAGTGTAGCTTAACTGAACACCATAACTGGTCGAATCTCGATTGAACCATGAGCGACCGCGGGAATCTTGGTCGCGAACGCAATAGCCTCATCAATATCCTTACAGTCTAACAGATAGTATCCACCAAGCTGCTCCTTGGTCTCTGCAAAAGGACCATCGGTTGTGAGCACTTTGCCGCTCTGTACACGTACAGTCGTAGCGGTATTAGTAGGCATCAGCGCCTCACCACTATTGAGCACCCCTTTTTGCTGAATCTCGGCGGTAAAGGCATTATACGCTTCGTATTCACTGGCCATCGTTTCCTGGCTCATCTGAGCATCGGTAGCTTCATTTGAATAGATCAGTAAAAGGTAACGCATGTTTTTCCTCTTTCTTATATGTTTGTTATGCGAAGGATATGAATTTTATCCTTCTAGTAAAACGACGAACAGAAATGACTCAAATCGACAGAAGACAGAGAGATTTGCTGATATTGACGAGATGTCCATCACAACCCACTCCCTATGGCTTGCGTATAATTTTAGAATGGTGTTCAATGAACACAAATGTATAACCCTTCATCTCTATCGACTCCCCGCCTGGACGGTGAATAGCTCCAACGCTAGCAATTATTCTGGCTGTTCTGAGTCCAAATCTGGCGAAGGAATACATTTCGTGACAGTTCGATCTCCTAAATCCATGTTATGTCAAATTCCAAAACCCAGAGAGGGAAGGAAAGTATGTCATCTGTACAAGGTCAAGGTACACAGGCGAGGCACTCAGGAGGTATAGGGAAGAGACTGTTACGTCTCTTTATGAGTGGGCACGTTTCGCTCTATCGGATGACGGGTGGTAAAATTGGTGGAGGAGAGCATCTCTCAATTCTTACGGTAACCGGTCGCAAGAGCGGCATAAAGCAAAGCGTACCACTCTTCTACTTTCGCGACAATGACCGTTTTGTAGTCATCGCCTCGGCCAATGGTGCTCCCAAACATCCGGCGTGGTGGTTAAATCTTCAGAGCATCCCTGAAGCCACAATCCAGACGGGATCTCAGATCACCACGGTCACGGCCACACGGGCCACAGGTGAGGAATATGAACGACTCTGGTCGATCATTGCTGAAAACTATACGCAGTTTGTAGGATATCAGAAAAAGACTACGCGCGAAATACCGGTTATCGTCCTTACTCCACTCACATAAAGATGATGAGAAAAGAGCAAATGAGGGAGAGGGATGAGTTTGCAAATAGCTTCGCTATTTGCAAACTCATCCCTCTCTCCAACAGTTCTCTACACATTTATCTCATCGATATAGCACCAGCGCCAATCTTCCCCTGGCTCAAATGATTGCATAATTGGATGATGCGTCTGGTGAAAATGCTTCGTCGCATGCTTATTCTTCGACGAATCACAACACCCTACGTGTCCACAAGAGAGACAGAGGCGCAGGTGTACCCAGCCATCGCCGCTCTTCAAACATTCCTCACAACCCGCCGTACGTGGAGCGACATCCTCATGTATTGCATCCTGATGAGTACAGACTTGCATCTATTTTCCTCTTTTCTATTCAAATGCTGCACTGGCTCATACAACTAACTGGCAACCCGCTTCCTGGCTGCCGAAAGGTTGTTGAGTTCGTGGGCGAGAGCTGGGGCCAATATGCCCGTAACCGAACATTTCTCGCTCTGCTCTAGTATATACCAAAGCTCTCTCAAAAGAGACGCCTTTTACACGAAACTGACCCTGTTTTTCTTAGAGTAAACAACAGACATTTACCTCTTTCCACATCTCTCAAGTCTATACAGCCGTAGCAAAGCTGCAACAAGTAGGACTGGTCGCGAGTACAGCCAATCAGATCGATGATAACTTTGGCAATCGTCGCTACTGGCGTACCCCACACACGATTGATACATACTTATATGTGAATTAGTTCCCATGCCATAAAATAGGCCGAATCTTCACTTTACTTTACGCATCAATCTCATCTAATCTAT
>DAOTTL010000412.1:0-3482 GCA_034438135.1 Ktedonobacteraceae bacterium
CTGTCCTCTGGTCATCTACTCCATACCCTCATCGGCCATACAGGCTCTATTTTCGGTGTGGCCATTAGCCCCGATGGCCTGATCCTCGCCAGTGGCAGCAATGACAACACCATCAAGCTCTGGGGGGAAGAACCTTGAGAGGCTTCACAGAAGGAGTAAGGTAAGGCATGCTAACCCTTTCGCAAGTGATCTATGGCGTGCAAGACCTGGACGCTGCAACCCAACAGATCGAGTCACGCGGTTTCACAGTGCTTGAGGGTGGACATCATCCTGGATTGGGAACAGCAAATCGCATCGTTCCCCTGGGGGATACCTATTTCGAGATCCTGGGGATCATTGACAGACAGGAAGCCCTGCGCAATCCGTTCGGATCGGCGCTGCTTCGGCAAACACAACAAGGTGATCGACTTGTGCGCTGGTCACTGCGGACAGATACCGCCATCGACGAGGTGGCCAGAGAACGCAACCTCATGCGAGAGGCTCGCGCCCGTCTGCGTCCTGATGGAGTACTGCTTACCTGGCAGGCGGCGGGCCTCTCGCTCTCACTGACCGAGGGCTGGCTGCCCTTCTTTATGCAGTGGGATGATCCTGTCTTTTATCCAGGACGACTCCCTGTTCAACACGCGATACAGCCTCAGGGCATTGCCTGGCTCGAAATCACCCCCAGAGATCCACTGTGGTTGCAGCGATGGCTGGGAAACGCACAGGTGCCACTCCGTCTCATCGAAGGGGTCCCTCCTGGCGTCCATCGCGTGGTGTATGAGAATGAGCATCCAGAAATTCCGTTCTGTCTTAGCTGGGAAAGCGATTCCCTCTGGCTCACCCAGGAAGAGTACAAGCTGCTGGAAAAACAACTGGCGGCGCTCTTTGAACCATTTCGGCAACCACAGGGCCGGTCCGATGAACGTCCCTGGATCACTCATTTTATCGCGCACGCAAAAGCGCCCACGGAGACAAAGGAAAAAGAAGGATATGAGGAATAAAAGCATTCGTTTCATCTGGCGGCAGAGCGGTTCTTTGATCCGCCAAGAACCAATGACGCCTCTTGCTACCTGGGAGCACAGGGACTCGCCCAACAAAACAAGCGTGGAAGTGCTGTAACACTCCCACGCTCCGCTCCCTTAAACCTGCACATAGTCAAATGCACATGGAGGTTGTATAATGCATTCTACAACAAGACAGCAAATTCCAACAGGAGTGTCCCTGAAGTCAAACCGCGCCTTTCTCCTGCTCTGGGTAGGACAGGCCATCTCACAGATGGGCGATTCTCTCTTCGCCTTTACCTTGATTCTCTGGATCGCAACGACTCTCACTCACCAGGCCTCGTGGACACCTCTGGCCGTGAGCGGCGCTCTGAGCGCGGAAGCACTACCTATGTTACTGGTCGGACCATTCGCAGGAGTTCTTGTAGATCGCTGGGACAAACGGCGCACGATGCTCTGGATGGATCTCCTACGCGCCCTGCTTGGCGCTTCCTTGCTCTTGATTACAAGATCGGTCCCGTTTCCTTTCTGGTCCGGTGGAACCCTCTCTCCACTCACGCAGCTCTGGCTTGTCTGCGGCATCATCTTCCTCTCATCCAGTTGCACACAGTTCTTCACGCCTGCCAGGCTTGTCCTGACCGGCGATATCGTTGCACCATCGCTACTCACCCGGGCATCGAGCATGGCACAGATCACGCAGAGTCTCGCGTTAATCTGCGGACCTGTGCTGGCTGCCCCCCTGCTCTTCAGCGTGGGCATAGGTGGCGCACTACTGGTCAACGCGCTTTCGTTTCTCGTCTCCTGGCTGGCTATTGTTCTGATCAACGCTCCGTCAAACGCGTGTAGCTCTGTGCAGGGAGAACAAGGTCGGTTCGGACATGAATTTGCACAGGGGCTGCGCTTCTCTCTGAAACATCCGGTCATTCGCAGTCTAATCATCGGGCTGTTTATCGCGATGTTTGGTATAGGTGCGTACAATACGCTCTATGTGCTCTTCTTCTTGCAAAATCTTCATACACCTGTCCCGCTTGTTGGGCTACTGGACGGAGTTTTTGGGGTAGGAGTAATCATCGGAGCAATTCTGGCCGGAACCAGCGCCCGGTACCTCGGTCTGGAACGTATGCTGAGCATAGCAAGCATTATAGGCGGCATAGCCATCGTACTCCTGACGCGCATGACGAACAGTCTGACCGCCTCGGGTCTGCTCGTGATCATTGGAGTCTGTCAGGGGGTTCTGAGTGTGACCGTTGGACCGTTGATCCTCAAAGTCACCCCGCGTGAACTGGTGGGACGCGTGATGTCAATCCTCAATCCCATCACCATCGTGGCCGCGCTCCTGGCCGCGCCATTGGCTGGTTACCTGGCAGGCTCAGTTCTGCGCGACTGGCATGCCTCGATCTTCGGCCTGACCCTTGGTCCACTGGATACCATCCTGCTGAGCGCTGGCCTGACTATTCTGCTCGCGGGCATCTATATATTTCAACGACTGAACACCGTCGCTCAGACCGTCGCGCAGACACCAACTCCCTTCGAGGAGCCTGTGCTTGCTGAAGAAGGGTAGGGAGGGTTTCTCAAAAGTCTTTTGCTGATCGAAACCACCACACCCCAGTGAAAGAAAAGAAGGGTAGGGCGGGGCCATTCGCCCACGAATAGCCTTCGGCAACAAAGTCCCTGGCGAAAAAGATGGACGGTGGCAGCGCACTAGCGTTGCCACCGTCCATCCAAAAAGGATGGTGGAAGAACGCGACTTTTGCAAAACCTGATCCTGTGCTTTGACCCACTGGACAGCGGAAGAGTCTCTCTGGTAAAGTAAGAGAAAATCGCCTGTAGCGCACCGCACATGCGGTAGTGGAGGATTCAATGCCTACCTGGACAACAGTGTCGCTCTTTATGCTTACGGCTCTGGGATTGCTCTTCATTCCCGGTCCCGCCGTTTTGTTTATCATGACGCGCAGTGTGGATGGAGGAAGGCGAGTTGGAGCCATTTCTGCGCTCGGCATCGGGACAGCAGATCTCGTTCATACAACAGCGGCTGCCTTTGGACTCTCCGCACTCCTCATGACTTCTGCCCTCGCGTTTAGCGTGGTGAAATATCTTGGCGCGGCCTATCTGATTTATCTTGGCATTCGCACGATCGTGAGACGAGATGAGCCGCAGCGTACGCAGAGAACTGAGCCAAAAACCCTGCCTCGTATGTTCTTTCAGGGCATGACAGTAGAACTGCTCAATCCTAAAACCGCCCTGTTCTTTCTGGCCTTTCTGCCCCAATTTGTTGACCCCGCCCGTGGGACGGTTCCCTTACAATTCCTCCTCTTCGGGAGCCTGTTTGCGGTCCTGGGTCTCTGTAGCCTGACGTTCTATGGACTGCTGGCCGGAACTATCGCCACGCTTCTCAAAAAGAATACGCGCTTTCAAGGTATCCAACGGTATGTAACGGGAAGTATTTATATTGCGCCTGGTCTCGCCGCAGCATTTGCTGGCTCGGAGACAAAGTAACCG
>DAOTTL010000413.1:0-6830 GCA_034438135.1 Ktedonobacteraceae bacterium
TTATAGACGTTGCTTCAGTCCTTATTGTAAGTAGCGGGGGGAGGATTCGAACCTCCGGCCTTTGGGTTATGAGCCCAACGAGCTAACCACTGCTCCACCCCGCGTCAGCACAGTTATAATACTACACAAAAACGATTCTGTCAAATCTTGGGTAGTCTCACAAATGCAAATCTCTTCCCAGGCTCAGGGTCACAGAATGCATGCTTCATACCATGGAAGATCATCTACACGAAGAAATCCCAATCAACAAGGAATAAATCTCGCGCTGCCGGTGTAATTATTTGTGCCAATAATCAGCATGTTAGTGACGTTTCCTATTACATCTAGCGTTTTTCAAGGTTCATTTTCCAGCTATTATACTACCTGGAGGGTAGGTATCAGAACGTCTACGTATAGCATATGTGATCTTCTCGATGCCACATTGTTTGCCCAGAGAAATCGAATAAACCAATATCGGAAAATTGTGACCCAGATTGGCCTTTTTGGTTTGCCAGAATGTTGAACTTTTGGTAAGCTAGAACGTAAAATTGTACATATCAATAAGAAAGTCCAGATTGTACAATCCAGTACATAGATCGCGCTGCCTGGTGAAGGCAGCCACACGAAAGCAGGTCTGAATCAATGAATGCTCAGGCTATTTTCAAGTATCAGCGCAACCCCAATGACGCTGGTCCAAACGGTCCTCAGCGGCCTGGTGGTGGTGGAAACGGCAATGGGAACAACGGGGGAGGCCCGCCGCGCAATTCGAGTATGTCGTTGCTCGTGCGTTCGTTGATCATCATTGGGATCCTTTTACTTGGCTGGTACTTCTTTCAGTATTTCTTCAGTCAAAATACAACTACTAGCTCATCTAATACCATTGAAATACCATACAGTACGTTCTATCAGCAGGTCCAGGGAGGCAACGTACAAAGCGTCGTCTTTCAGGGAGAAGATGTCAATGGCGTACTTAAGACGCAAGCAACTCTGATCGACGTCAATGGTGCAGCCAAAAGTGGCAAGGATTTCCACTTTACCCAACTCGCCAGTGGAGATCCTAACCTGGTGACGTTGCTCAATACGTATAAAGTTACTTATGAGGCGAAACCCGCTCAGGATAGTGGACTCTTCTGGACAATTGTTCTGAATGTTCTGCCCTGGCTGGCTTTGATCGTCCTCTTTGTGTTTGTTATTCGACGCGCAACTCAGGGACAACAGAATATCTTTAGCTTTGGCAAAAGCAAGGCCAAGATGGTTCTGGAGGATCGACCCAGTACAACCTTTGCCGATGTCGCTGGTGTCGATGAGGCTAAACATGATCTGGTAGAAATCGTTGAGTTTCTGAAAACACCACAGAAATTTCAACGTCTGGGCGGAAGAATTCCTCGTGGCGTTCTACTGGTTGGCTCTCCTGGTACTGGTAAAACGCTCCTGGCTCGTGCTGTTGCCGGTGAAGCAAGCGTACCTTTCTTCACTATCAGTGGCTCCGAGTTTGTTGAGGTCCTGGTGGGCGTGGGCGCGAGCCGCGTGCGCGATCTCTTCGATCAGGCAAAAAAAGCTTCACCCAGTATCATCTTTATCGATGAGATCGATGCCGTTGGACGTCAGCGCGGGTCGAGTATCAATAGCAATGATGAGCGCGAGCAGACCCTTAATCAGCTACTCGTAGAGATGGACGGCTTTGATAACCACCAGGCCGTAGTCGTGATCGCCGCGACAAACCGACCTGATGGTCTTGACAAAGCCCTGATGCGTCCTGGACGTTTCGATCGACGCGTCACCGTTGAACGACCCGACTGGAATGGTCGCCTGGCAATCTTGAAGATCCATAGTCGCGACGTGCCTCTGGCTCGCGACGTTGATCTGCTGGCAGTTGCTCGTGGCACACCTGGCATGGTGGGAGCAGATCTCGCTAACCTCGTCAACGAGGCCGCCCTGCTGGCCGCCAGACGCAACCTGGATGCCGTCAGCCAGGCCTGCTTTAGTGAGGCACTGGATAAGATCCTGATCGGTGCTGAGCGTCCACTCATTCTCAGCGACGAAGATCTGAACGTCATCGCCTACCACGAAGGCGGACACGCCCTGACTGGTCTGCTGACCGATCTGGTTGATCCAGTAACCAAGGTAACTATTGTCCCTCGCGGTCAGGCTCTCGGCGTCACTCAGTATACGCCTCTCGATGATCGCTATAACTACTCAAAAGATTACCTTGAGGCCCAGATGATAACCGCTCTAGGCGGGCGAGCCGCTGAACAGGTTGCTATTGGTCACATCACGACCGGCGCTGAAAATGACTTACAGCGGGTTACCGCCATCGCTCGACAGATGGTCGCCCGTTGGGGCATGAGTGAGCGCCTGGGAACCATTTCGTTCAGCGATCGCGAAGATCCCTTTGCCGGAACCTCTCTGGCCAGCAATACACGCGATTATAGCGATAAAACCGCTGCTGTGATCGATGCTGAAGTGAATCGGATTGTTAAGTGGGCATATGATCGCGCCGTTGGCCTGCTAACTGAGCATCAAGCAACTCTCGATCGGATTGCTCACGAACTCCGTCTGCATGAAACGGTCGATGCTAAACAATTGCGCAAAATTCTCGAAGAGACCGGGTCAATTGATGCTGCACCCGCATCTTATCGCTAATGTGTTTCCCTCTGCCGCCTCCGGCGACTGAGAAGAAAAAGAGCAACTGGTGTATCTGGTGGTGCATTTGCGCCACCAGATACACCAGTTGCTCTTTTTTTGAATGAGGTGGAGTGGCCTGCCAGGCTGATGCAGCGGATCGGCAAAACCCCTTTATATGTGAAGGGGCAGACTGCGATGACAGGCTTAAAACCTTTTGTTCCTGCTCTGGCACAAGCAGGGATGGACTCATATCTGCCCTGGCAGATATGAGTCCATCCCTGCTTGTTTACTGCTTATCTTCTTCTTTAGGGTTTAGGGGTGGGGGCCGATGTAGGAGTACTTTGTCCATTGAGCGAGGCCTGATCTTCCTGAATTTTTTGCTGCAGTGCTCGCAGATAAGCCTGTGCACCATCCAGGTCGGTATCAGTAATGCTCTGAATCTTCTGAGGCATAGTCTGTGCCTGATCCACCCAACTCTGAAGAACTTTTTGTAATGCGGCCAGAGTCGGGCTATCCTCATTAATCTGGGCCAGCCACTTACGGGCAGTGATCAGAGCGTTTAATGTAACTGTAAGAAAGTCGTCTGCGACGGTAGCGGCAAGCGTTACCAGAGGAGAAACGAAAACATCGTAAGCCCTTCGCGTGAGCTGGGCGGCAGTGATCGCTCCTCCTAAAGAAAACCCTTCAATCGTGTCCAAACTATTGAGTAGCTCTCTTTTCGCTGCCTCAGCCCCTTGCGCAACGCCATTGTCAAATGCTTGCTGCAATTGATGTTCAATGTTGGCTGCTCCTGTATTGACAACCTGAGGCAGACGCGGAAGCAACTCATATGCCGCTACCGCTGTACCACCTACGGCGACTGCGCCGATCAGGAACTTGCGTCTCTGAGCCTTGCGCTTTTTCTCGTTGAGTTCCTCTCGCAGGAGGGCGTCCTCGTCGTCCTCATCCAGAGCTCGCGTGCGACGTGTTCGGGCGGGAGGAGAAGGCATACGCTGGGAGGGTTCTTGTATGCGCTCCTCTAGCAGATCTTCCTCGTCGCCGTAGCCCATATCAGGGTCCATGTACTCGGGAACGCTTTCGCCATGGCGAATCCAGTTCTCAGCAATTTGCGCCTCTTCCTGCTCTTCGTAACGCTGCTGGTTATAGGGACGTGGAGGGGGAGGGGGTACAAAGCGACGACTGTGGTAGCGAGGCGAGTTTACAGAACGCGCGGAGGGTTCTAGCTCCTGGTCCTCAGCGAGGAGTTCGGACTGATAATCGTTCTCCTGATCGAGTTCGGACTGATCTGTGTGCGATTTACTGGCCAGGATACTTTTGCGCATCAACTGACGGGTACGTCGCGGATCTGGACGCGGAGAGAGTGTTCCACCCGGGTGCGAGGGTCTGTGGCTGTCATCACCGTCCCAGGTTTCGTTCAACGTAGAGGTTTCCGCTCGTTCCTGACCGTGCAGGGGGTCGTGTTCGTACTCATACTGCCTGCCCGGACTTTTCCTGTACGACCTTCTCTCCAATTTATCTTTGAACATGTACCTGGCTTCCTCCCAAGATTTCTCTCAATTGGCCCGGCAATTCCGCCGGAAAGGTGCGAGTGCTTTCTCTCCTAGTATAAACGGAGATGGTTAGCTTTCTCGCCTTTCGTCCGCGGGACCACTCTCTGCTCTGGCCTTCTGACATACACTGCTTCTGATGCCTATTTTACTCTATTTTTCTCCTCTCTTCAACACTGCCCGCTCCCTTATCCAGGGCTGGTTACACTTTATCGGTCATCCTTGATGTTTCAAAGAGAGTGAAAGGGCGCTCTTTCATGAACACCTGACCTCCCTCTCTCAAACAAGAAAGATGCCTACATCGTCTCGCTGAGCCGATGCAGGCCATTCTTTGCTCTTTTGGGAGAGTGAACTGTTGCGAATGTTAAACGCTAACAGAAACTCTCTTACTCTGATTTTGGAATATCAGAAATGGCTCCCATTCACACAGAATATTCCTTGAGAGCGTTCTCTTTCTCTTGAGTATTAAAGAAATATGTTCTCTTCAAAAGCAGCAGACAGAGGAAATATCCTGAGGCGAATAAGTTAACATATCCAACAGCAAAGACGCCCCTGAGAAGAAGATCAGGATTATTGAGATGATAGAAGGGGCCATATCCATGAATAACATCAACTGTTGTATTCCACAAATAGAAAAGAAATTCGACACTTAAGAAGACCAGCATGAGCCTGTATCCCAGAACCGTCCGTTTGAAAAGGAGGAAGGAGGCAAGGAGAAAAAACGCAAGCACAAAGCCCAGAATAAGAACGCCCTTCGCCGAGGCCAAAAGGTTGCCAGGATTGTAATAGAGATGCAAATAATATGGGATCTGAGCAATGAAATTGGCGAGGATTAGTAAGCAAAGAAGAACAACCTGAACCTTCATATTTTTATTTCTCACTGTATTCTCCTGTTTGTGTTGTCGTTAAAATGTTCTTTATCATTAAACGATCTAATCAGGTTCAGGTTGCAGAATCGGGCCGCCTTCTTCTCATCTTTTACTGACTGTGAGAACACTGCGGTCTGACGTTGAGGAGAAACAAACATTCTTGCCGACTCAAGCAAAGAAAAGCTATTTTCTGCTCTGGCGGCGCAGACCTCCCATTTCACGATGTAACCAGATGTGCAACTGTACCGCTGTCCACATACGGTATGGCCGCCAGGGTTCAGCAATCTGCTCAACGGTGGCTTGATCGGGCAACTGAGGCAGGTGATACAGCGCCTGGATTGCCTGTCTGGTTGTATCATCACTCGTGAGTGAATCGGTCAGACCAGCACCCCGCATTAAGATGCCCTGCGAGAAGAATTCACCGATACCTCTTATGGTACGAAGTTCTGCCAGGGCATCTTCAACTGGAAGTGAGCGCAGGTATGCTCGATCTAGCCGACCATCTAACGCAGCCTGAGCAACACCGTGGGGACGCTCTATTTTCTCCGCATTGATCCCTTTAAAGCCGTCAAGCTCGCGCAAGATCTGAGGTTGCGGGAAGGCATACAGGCTTGTCTCACCCACCTGTATCTGCTCGCCAACCTCCTGAGCGAGAGCGCGACGCATTTTGCGACCCTGTGCCATTGAGATCCGGTGTCCAATCACAAAGGATGCGGCTGCCTCATAGGCTGAATGAAACAACACTGGCCGCAGAAATTGGTAACGGCTTTGTAACTGCCCAATTAAGGGGTCGCGCTGACCCACTTCAGACCAGGTACTCCCATCGCAATCCAGTGAGAATACCGCCAGCGCCTGTTGCCAGGATCGCTCAGCCTCTTCACCCGCACCATAGACCTCACCGAGAATGCGGTTATCGTTATCCTGCCGCAGAATTACTGCCGCTGAAGTATGCCATCCTTCGACAGGAAAAGTCAGCGCCAACGACGCCTGATCGGGTCCGAACGTTGTCCAGTCGCCAAAGAACTGTTCTGGTGTGGCCAGATTGAAAGGTCCGCGTGGCATCATCTCAAACCGCTGCATTGTATCCTCCAGCTCTGACGAATGGGTTGTAGTGGAGAGTGCTGACTGTTTCGCCATAGAGATGCTCCTTTGTACGTACGTCACTCTTTTCTCATTTGTTTTTGTCTTCTTTGAGCTTACAAAAAGAGTATACTAGAGCGGTGTGACAGCAGTATGTCAATAGCATTCTCTATTTTTTGTCATTTTCTTTTTGCTCCAAGATTGTGAGCCACGGCAGCGCGAATGAGATCTTTCAAAGCAGAGACATCTACGGTATCCCCTTCATGGAAATCTATGGCCCGCGTTTTTTTCGCATCCAGACCAGCATTGAAGAGCTTCTGCGGATCTTCCAGGGCCACGCCCTGAAAGAAGTTCATTTTGACTGCTTGCTTGAAAGTAGCAACAGAACAGACGAGTCCCTTGTGAGACCATACTGCCGTCTCCCACTTCCATTCCTCGGTGATCTCTGGATCGGTCTCAAGGACCAGTTTGCGCAAGTAGGCGATCATTTGACCGCGCCAGTCGGCAAGTTCTGCGATTTGTTGGTTGATACGTTCAGATGGATTCATCTTCTTTCTTCCCTTCTCCTGCGTATGGCTTCGCCCTATGCGACGAGGTTATAATACGTAGTTATTTTCCCAGGGTGTTCGGATAGGGCATCTGCGTGAGAGCATCCCTCTGGCTCCATGCCAGAGTATAGCATGCGTACACAGCAAAAACTTCTTTGATTTTGCTGATCTCTACCATCATC
>DAOTTL010000414.1:0-5865 GCA_034438135.1 Ktedonobacteraceae bacterium
CCAGCAATTGAAAAGCTCTCACCAGGATTTATAACCTACGTGCGGTATGTACAGAAGCCTGATCCTCTCTTTTTGAAAAAATCAGGCTTCTAAAGGGCGGCATGTACATCTTCTGCCGCCAATAATTGTTCAACATATAATCTAATCTTCTCTGTACGGCGTTTATTATACTTGCGTCCATACAAGTGAGCCACCATACAGCTCAGAGCCGAGGCAGCGTCACCGGCAGATTCTTCTCCGATGTCATCGGGAAAAATAACTTCCAGGTGACGATCCTGAGCAGCCAGAAGTTCTTCGATATAAGGGTAGCCGAGTTGCGCCAGGCGGTCCCGCCGCTCCACAACAATTCTCCCAATACTTCGATCCACAAGCAGTTTAAGCAGCTTCGGGCGTTGATCGTTGAAACCTGAGGCGATCTCACTCACTATCATGCTAATTTGATAGCCTTTTGCCACAGCATAGTCCTTGAGCCGCTCTACCTGCCGATCCAATTCTGCTCTCTGATCAACAGAAGAGACACGAGCATACAGTGCAATACGACTGACCTGGGAAATAACATGCTCGGGTTCACGGACAATTACGGTGCCTGTCTGAGTTTGATAGGCATCTAACTGACCTGCTTTGAACCAGCGCCAGGCAGTCTTATAGCTAATCCCTTGTTGTTTTGCATACTGACTCAATTTCATGGCCAAACTTTACCATGAAATTTCTATATCTGTCAATAAACTTACAAAAGAAATCGCTCTTTCTAGTGACTCTACCAAAAAACGCGCTTTTTCTTCTCCTCTGCCGCCCTCACAAGACTCTGTTGCCGAAGTCTTTTGCTGATCGAAACCACCCCACTCCATTTAAAAAAGAAAGGAGAAAAGGATGAGCTTGCATGCAGCGAAGCTACTTGCAAGCTCATCCTTTTCTCCCTTTAAATGTGGCGGCGCAGCCGCCGACCCTCTATAGCGGAGGCGATTAGTGAGTTACATTCAAAGCTGTATCATCGACAAAGAAACTGGTTTGCAGGGACGAGTCCGTCGTTCCCTGGAACGAAACCTTGATCGACGCTCCATGGTAACTGGCGAGCGCTGACGTAACGTCAAAGCTATACTGTGTATATCCCACGTTGGCATTACACTTGCTCTGAACCGTTGAGATCGTTGCACCGCTACTCGACAAAAGCTTTACATAGAAGTGATCATAGCAGGTCGTGCTTGTCTCACTCGTATCGGTATACAGCCAGTAGCTCAGCACTACTTTCGTTGTGCTGCTGGGCAATGCGACTGTCTGAGTGATCGTGTCTGAACAGTTGTTATAGCCACAGAGCCAGGCTTCCTGCGAGCCGGTATGGGGATTGCTGTTATCCACGATCTCATAGCCGCCCGAAGAGGTCTCGACCCAGGGAGCAGCGGTAGCACTCTCAAAGCCTGGATTGACCAGAAGTTGAGTCACTGTCCCGGTAGGTGTTGACGTTGGCGTCGGGGTCGGGGTCGATGTTGGGGTACTCGTGGGCGTTGGAGTTGGCGTGGGCGTTCCACCGCCGCCGCTGCCGTTCGCCGCGTCACGAGCAAAGTTCCACACATCGGGCGAGCCAATGCCACTGGCGACATCATAGCCAACGGTCGCATTATAATGCAGGTTATTGCCGGTGGTTATATCGTGATAGGCCACATAGGTCTGGGTGGTATTGAAAAGCATATAGAGTGTCGGGTTAACGCTGCCAAGGCCAGCTTTGCCCAGGCTTGCCAGATAGGCATTCGTAAGCGTCGCGACACTCGCCCATAGGGGCGCAGCCGCACTCGTTCCACCTACCACGGTCCAGGCCGCTGAACCAGTTGAACAACCAGCCGCGGTGACACTACAATAAATCGAGTAGCCGGTATTGGGATCGGCATCTGCGGAGACATCCGGTACGTGGCGGAAGGTGTTGGAATCAACGCCAGTGCCAGTCTGATAGGATGGCTTTGCAAAGGTCGTGCTATACCCGCCGCCGCCGCCAGCACCTTCGGGTCCCTCGCCCGTATCGCTAGAGTTGGACCAGACTGATTCGCTGCTGTAGACACTGCCAGCTCCAATGTTCAGTGTAGTACCACCCACGCCGGTTACGTTAGGATCGTCGGCAGGCGAGTCTACAGCCAGCGCTGTGGTTCCACAGTCATATGCACCTGCATCACCGGATGCGGAGAAGAACGATTGCCCCTGAGCAGCTCCCTGAGTGAAAATGTTATGTAACGTGTTCAATTCAGAGCTGCCCGAAGAGGACTCACACTCGCCCCAACTGGTGCTCGTGACCTTGGCGATGTTATCCGTTACGATCTTGTTGTAGGTATCATTAACACCACTGTTCGAGTTAGGACCAATGTAGATCTTCTGCGTGGCTCCTGGAGCAATGGCCGAAACCACCTCCATGTCCAGTTCTACCTCGATCGCTCCGCTTCCAGCAGTGTTGGTTGCCCCGTCCACCAGGACATTGGAATATTTGGCCGATCCCAGACCGTAGTTGCTGAGATAGGTCGTAATATCCGTGGACTTATATCCATCGAGTTCGAAGATCGCGACAGTCTGACCCGTTCCGGTCGTACTGCTGATCAACGAGTTCATGTCGTAGGCGGTACGCAGGTCGGTCGGCGTGTAGCCACCACCCGGTCCCGCAGTCGCAACACTGGATGTGTGCGCCTTATACTGGGCCACGTTGTCCAGACCACTGATGTTGAGCACAGCGCCGCCAGCTGCGGCTGGCATCGATGGCTCCCTCGTGGGGGCATAGACCTGGCGTCCATTGAACTTATAATAGACGAGCGTGGTATCAAAGGCCTTCTCGACCGTTGCTACCGAACCTGAGGCATCTATCAGCGTATGGTTGGAAGAGACCGAACCAACCTGCAATCCTTGCGACTTCAAATAAGAGATCACTTGATTGACGCTGTCCATCGTGGGTCCGAAGAAACTCGTAAACTCATCAGACGTCATATACTGATGATAGAGTTGTGAGGATGGATCTTGCTGCTCCCGCAAAAGTGTCGCCAGTTCACTCTTATTGCGCAGATCGAGTGAAATTGAAAGCTGAAGATGACGGCTCTGGTCTACATTACCCTCTGGCTTAAGATTTTTGAGAGCAGGTACCAGGTGACCCGGGATCGTCCTACGCCCCTGCGGTGCGGACTGAGCCAGGACAGAGTGAAGATTGAAGATGACACCTGGAACAATTAAGACCAGGGCTGCCAGCGCCAGAAATACCCAACGAACCAATGAGCGTCGATTGTTTTTGTCTTGCATATGTACCTCGTCCCGAATCTCTAATGGAAGTGCTTCTTTCTCGCACATCCCCATTAGATCTGATCAATACACTATATGAAGGCAATAAGATGCACTGAACGTTCATTGAAGAACTTTTCGAAATGATACCTCCTTTCAGGCAATAGTTTCCTTTGCGGAGACAAAGAAATTTATTGCAAAAAAGCAAAGCATATTTTAGAGGGGTGAATAAGATCATAACTTGTCTGGCAAACAAGATATGATTTGATGTCTCTATGATTATATCTACCTATATCAGAAGTTGTCAAGGACACAAAAAATGTTCCATAGAGATACAACTTGCGGAACCCCCTCAAAAAAGCTCATCTAACGTCCAGCAAAAAGAACGTCCGGGAGCTACATATTCGCTGTAGCTCCCGGACGTTTTCTGGTTTTTTTGGACTCGCTCGTTTACTAGTTCTGAGTTGATGTCACCTTAATAGTACGAGCTTTCGCATGCTCTGCCTTTGGCAGAGTGAGAGTTAGAATACCCTGATCGTAGGTGGCAGCGGCCCGCTCGGTATTAATAGTCGCGGGCAAAGTAAAACTCTGCTGATACTGACCAGAGGTAAAACCACTCCAGTGGGTCCTGGCATTTTCAGGAGTCTCGACACTCATAGACCATTTCAGGATCACGCTGTCCTGCTGGGTCGTGATCTCGACATTCTCAGGGTTGACGCCGGGCATAGGAACTTGCAGAACGAAACTGTCGGCGGTCTCATGCAGGTTAGAGGTTACACTACGAGCGTCCAAGCTCCGACCAGAGATGAAACTGTCCTCAAACAGACGATCCATAGCGTCACGTAGAGAAACAACTTCCGAGAATGGGTTATAACGAATAACATTTGCCATTTTGAATAGTCCTCCTTCATAGGCTTGCTTTTACCTGTCGGGTAACGTTCCACTTCAGTTGGGCCGCTACCCGATGGCTCATTTCTTTATCTACTCATAAGGATACCCTGAAAATGTTAGAAGAACGCTAGAAAAGCGCAAGATTTTTGTTAGAAAAGTTTATAGTCTTACTATCAAACTTTTAGATATTGCCAGAGTTTCATTTTTGAGCCACTGATACGTAATAGAATTACTATGATTGAACTCCAAGACTTTTTTGAAAACGATCAACGCGTTGCGCATTACCGCAGCGGTCCTTGTAAAACAGAGGGAGCGTGTGTTCTTTACTGGATGCAGAACGCGCAACGGGGACGCGAGAATGCCGCGCTCAATGCCGCCATCGCGCTTGGCAACGCGCTGGATCTTCCTGTGCTGGTGCTGTTTGTGCTGACCGAGTATCCTGCGGCCAATCTGCGTCACTATACATTCCTGCTTCAGGGACTTGAGGAAACGGCTCGTGATCTGCGTTCCAGAGGCACACCGCTCATTCTACGCACCGGCCCATCAGCCGAGCAGGTTCTCCTGGCAGTCGAGCAGCTGAAAGCGGTGGCACTGTTGGGAGATGAGGGTCATACGCGCCTGCCGCGTCAGTGGCGCACGGAGATCGCGCAAAAGCTCAAGATCCCATTCGCCTGTGTCGATGCCGATGTCCTGATCCCCACCAGTCATTTTCTCAAAGAGGAATGGGCCGCACGCACGATACGGCCAAAAATCCACCGACTCCTGTCCACGTATCTCCAGCCAATCAACGACCTGGAGAGCAAACACCCTCTGAAGGAGCCACCTTGCGACCCCGGACCGGTCCAAAACCCATTTGAGGCACTTCAACGTTGCCATATCGATCGCCGGATCGCACCGTCAACTCTATTTAAAGGAGGACGAAGCGAGGCAGAGAATCGTCTGCAACACTTCCTACACGAGAGACTGGCAGACTATCCTACAAAACGCAATCACCCGGAACTCATCGGAACCAGCGAACTCTCGGCCTATCTCCACTTTGGACAATGCTCTATCCAGCACATTGCCTGGGAGGTTGAGCAGTTCGTCCTCTCTGTTCCACAAGAGCAACGGGCCGCGCTGGACGTGGGACGGGCCGCCTTTTTAGAGGAGATCATTGTACGGCGCGAACTGGCCATAAATTTTGCCCTGCGCAACCCTCACTATGACACCCTTGAGGGTTGCCCAAACTGGGGTCAGTCCACGATCCAGAAGCACCGCCAGGATCTACGTGAGTGGAACTATTCCTATGAAACACTGGAACAGGCCGAGACTCATGATGAAATCTGGAATGCCTGCCAGCGGGAAATGACCACCACCGGTCGCATGCACAACTATATGAGGATGTACTGGGCAAAAAAGATCCTCGAATGGACGGAAGAGCCAGAGCAAGCATTCGCGCACGCTGTCTCACTGAACGATACCTATGAACTCGATGGACGTGACGCGAACGGCTACACCGGTATCTCCTGGTCCATGGGCGGCAGGCACGACCGTCCCTGGGGACCCGAACGGCCCATCTTTGGTCTCGTGCGCACCATGTCCGAACAAGGCCTCAAACGCAAATTTGATACGCAAGCATACATTGACTCCATTGCCTCCCTCTCTTCCCAATAACCAATCATCCCTACCTTTCCTACAACCTGTAAAGCCGCCCTCCCCCCGAAAAAAGAAGAAGTGAGGCTGGTTGGCGGG
>DAOTTL010000415.1:0-8711 GCA_034438135.1 Ktedonobacteraceae bacterium
CGAAAGCCCTTTATCCTGCTTTTGCCAAAGCAGGGACAACTTACATGCTACGATTGCTCATTCTGAATAAAATAGACATTTAACAGTGCTAGAACTGGATGATAATCATTTCTTAACACTCGTCTAATATCAAGCTTTTATACTCTGTGTAACAGCACATGGCGTATCTCCTTCAGTGTGATATACCAAGCAGGGATAAATGAGAAAGATTATGCGAATAGCTATTGTTACGGAAAATTTTCTGCCCAAACTGGATGGAGTTACACGTACACTCTCAAGATTGCTGGAACACCTTAATCAGTATGGGCACGAGGCCTTACTCTTAGGACCCGAGAGCAGGATGGTAAGTTATGCCGGTGCCGAGATAGTTGGAACAGTGGGGGTACCGCTCCCTTTTTATCCAGAACTCAAAATGAACTTTTTTCGCCCGCTCTTCCTTCAGCGTCTCCGCTCCTTCCAACCAGATATCGTTCATCTGGTAGACCCCGTGATGTTGGGGGTAGGTGGTCTGGCAGCAGCTCGTCTGCTAGGAAAACCACTTATCTCTTCCTATCACACCAATCTGGCTACCTATTGTGGACAATTTGGCTTCCCTTATCTGATCCGTCCAATGTGGTCTTATAACCGTTTTCTGCATAACCAGTGCTCACTGACGTTCTGTCCTTCTCCATCAACTGCGAGCATATTGCGTGCCCGTGGCTTCGAGCATATACGTATCTGGCCGCGAGGTGTTGATATCCAACTATTTCAACCCGAACGCAGGAATAACGGCTTGCGAGCAAGTTGGATGAATGGTGGGAATAACGATGAGGGGAAGACGGTCCTTTTGTACACAGGGCGTATATCCTGGGAGAAGAACCTCCGTCTGTTAATCAGAGCTTATCGAGAAATGGATCACCAGAGCTATCACCTTGTCATGGTAGGAGACGGTCCAGCCCTCCAGGAGGTGAAGCAAGAACTGGCAACCGTTCCGGTCACGTTTACCGGTTATCTCCAGGGAGATGAACTGTCAGAGGTTTATGCTTCAGCCGATATCTTCACTTTCCCATCTCAAACAGAGACCTTTGGTCAGGTGGTACTAGAGGCAATGGCCTCTGGCCTCCCTATTGTTGGACTTCAGTCAGAGGGGGTTGGTGATCTGGTCGAAGATGGCAAAACTGGCTATCTCCTGGATGCAACATCCCTGACCGAAGAAGAGCAAGCACATAAGTACCGTCATCTGGTTGAGCGCCTGTCAGAAAATCAACAGTTACGTAGAACTATGGCCAATGCGGCCATGAGAGCCGCTAGCTTACGAACCTGGAATGCGTCTATGCAGAATCTGTTACAAGGATATGAGGAGACTATCAGAAACGATACCCCGATGTCACAGGATCTTGAACGGGAAAACTCTGTCTGTATCTAAACGCTCAATGATCTGCCAGGGTACTCAAAGCGTTGTAAGCATTTTTTCTTTTATGGCCACTGCCAGCAGGCGACTGCTCTATTAGGATTTTCGACAACAAGCGCTCCGGCATAGCGGTCGCCCGGCGTAAGCGCATGAAGAGACCACGCTTCCGAGGCCTGAAGATCTGCGCGGTCGGCGAGTAACCTCGCCGGTTCGTTTGGTCCTAAAGAGACATCGAATTGATTCAGTGGGAGAGATAGACCTTTGCCCCGCGCTTTAATATAGGCTTCTTTCCGTGACCAGCAGAGAAAGAATGCCTCTTCTTTGAGCACAGCTGGCAGCGCATCCAGAGATGCACATTCGTAAGCCGAGAAAAAGTGCGTTGCCAGTTCGTTATAATCGATCCCTGATTTCATATATTCTACATCGACGCCCACTTCTCTATCATAAGCACAGGCATATAGCGCCAGATTGCCAGAATGGGAGAGATTAAAGTGCAGACGAGTGCCAGCCGTTGGCGAGGTAATGGCTGGCTTACCATACTCATTTGTGGTAAAGCAAAGCTCCCGTGGGTCAGCGTCCAGATAGCGTCCCAGCAGTAACCGCAAAACGGCTCGCGCTACCGTCCAGTGACAACGATCCTTTTCAAAATAAAATCGTCTGGCACGAGCAAGTTCTTCTGGCACAAGCACAGCTTCAAAGCGCTCAACTTCATGCATGGGCAGATCTAATTCGGCCCTCCATACATGAACTTCATGAGGAGAGAGTAGTAGATTGTCTGGTGATTTTTTCCATGTCTGGTCTGTCTCAGCCATACTATGGCCCCTTTTCTCTCTAGTATACTTTATGTGTCAGCCCTCATTTAAAGCAGAGGATAAATGGATGAGATTGCAAGCAGTAAAGCTGCTTGCAATCTCATCCATTTATCCTCTGCTTATTCTCCTATGCCGATGATCTTTATTCCGCTCCAGGCCTCGCGTATCTCACCGTAGGGATCATTCTCTACCCGCAACGCTGTATCGAAGATCATCGTCGAGCGGTCCTGGGGAGTGTAGCTGGACCAGTCGGGACCACCGGGAGAACCACTCCGTGCAAAGGTCAGCCAGGTCTCACTCATGGCATCGGCGATCGGTTGACGATCGACTCCATCACCGGTAAACGTGGCTGCATAGGAGAGATTGTCAAAGACAAACGGGATCTCCAGGGCATGACAGGACTTCAAACGTCCGCCGAAGACAGGAGTTTCCCAGGTAAAAAGATACATAAAGGCTGGTGCACTCTGCTGAGCGGCCTTATGCTCTGCCATCTGAATCGATTGTATCCGTATCATGTGATCACTCATGAGTGTCGTATAGATATCGAGTACGGAGTCCTTTGGATAGACGCGTCGGTACACTTCCAGGAGGTCGCTCGCACCATCTCCAATCAGACCTTGTATACTCTTCTGCAATCCCCCCTCATTTAATCCATCAAGCTGCATACCACCCATCATCAGAAAGAGCGCAAACTCATCTTTGTTGGTTCCTATGAGCAACGGCACATCTGCTGAGAGGGCAGGCCCAACCGGATCAAAGGGATGAGCGGGCAGGCTATGACCATCAACAACAGGACCCCAACCACCCAGCGGATTTCGATTAACTCTGGCGTTGGCGGCAAAGATTTGCTCAGTGGTGAGTGCCAGGATACGATCCTTCTCGCTGGGAGCAATTTCGAGCACTTTCAGCAGTTGCTCCGCAGCTCTGGCAGCGCTCTCATGTGATCTCATACGTACACCTGGACCGCTCTGCACGATGGCACGATGAAACAGTCCTTGCGCGGCTGGCATGGCAAGTAACACACTTACCTTCTCACCACCACCGGACTCACCAAAGATGGTAACATTACCTGGATCTCCTCCAAAGGCCTCGATGTTGTTCCGTACCCACTGTAACCCTGCCACGATGTCAAGCATGCCAACATTGCCTGAGTCCGCGAATTCCTCACCCAAAATCTCAGCCAGATAGCAGAAACCCATCGGCCCCAGACGATGATTGATTGTCACAATGACTGCATCGCCGCGCCGCGCCAGATTGACCCCATTATAGAAGGGACCTGAACCAGATCCTGCGGTGAAGGCACCCCCATGGCACCAGAAGAGCACTGGACGCTTGCGATTGTCGCCAACTTCTGGCGTCCAGACATTCAAACGCAGACAGTCCTCGCTCTCCCCCACAACTGGTCCCTCACCCATGAGATTGGAAACACCATTCGTCTCGCCAAACAACGGTTGTGGACTACTATCCCCATATTCCAGGGCATCACGCACCCCCGACCATGCTTCAGGCTTCCTCGGCGGACGAAAACGATTGCTCCCATTGGTAGGTGCTCCATAGGGAACCCCTTTAAAAACCTTTATCGTATCTACTATGGTTCCACGCAGTTTCCCACAATCTGTTTCGACAAAAATATCTACCATTGGCTGTTTTCCTTTCCAGCGATTTGCTCATAAAAAAGCGTTACACACCATTGTAGCACAGAATATTTCTCAGCTTTTTACCTATAAAAACCTTTGAATATACTAAATACCTGAAAAATTTCTTTTGTAGTACAAATCTCGCAGAATGGGCAAGACCTGGATACCACCCTGACTTTTCAGTTGTACTGACCACATATGATACAGTATTGCTAATAGGAAAACCTTTCTCAAAGAAGAGAGACGACTGAAAGGAATAGAATATCATGACATCTCAATTCAATGATGCACAAAGAGAAACCCTTCAAGCATTTTGTAATACCATTGTACCCACAGTACCACGCGAGTTCGATCCCGATGGTTTCTGGGCGCGGCAGGCCAGCGATCTGGGCATTGACCAGGTAGTTGAACAGGTACTTCTCCAACTCCCTGACCCTACTATCGTCGTGGGCGTCGCTGCTCTATTGGACGCACTGGCGAGTCAAAGCTTTGCCTCAGCTCCCTCACAACTTTCGCGCGAACAAATATTACGCAATATCTCTCTAACTTCTCCAATGGCCGCAGCAGGCATTAGAACGTTAACCGAACTGGTCATTTATTTCAACTACGCTATGCCCATAACAGAGATGGGTCAAAATCCTAACTGGTCGCGCTTCGGCTATCCGGGTCCGATTAGCAATCCTCCAACTGTCCCCAAGGTCATTCAACCTCTCGCGCCCACTGGAGACGAGGAGCAGTTAGAGGCAGATGTGTGCATTGTCGGCTCAGGAGCAGGCGGTGGGGTGATCGCGGGCATACTGGCTCAACAGGGTATACGCGTTGTGGTTCTGGAAGCTGGTGACTACTTTAACGAGTCCGACTTCGTACAGTTGGAGATACCAGCGTACCAGCAGCTCTACTGGCACAGTGGACCAACCCCAACCGCTGACGGCAACGTCTCGCTCCAGGCTGGAACAACCCTGGGAGGCGGGACAGTGGTCAACTGGACCAACTGCGTACGTACAACATCCTGGGTGCGTGAGGAGTGGGCACAGACCTTCGGGCTTGAGGGATTGGACACTGCCGAATTTGACGAACATCTAGATGCCATCCTGAAACGCCTGGGAGCCAATACGGACTGTAGCGATCTGAACGGTCCACAACAGCTCCTCAAAGTGGGCAGCGAAAAGCTCGGCTGGAGCTATCACATGGCGAATCGCAATGCCGATCCCGCCACCTATACGCCAGAATCGGCGGGCTATATGGGCTTCGGGGATCAGTCAGGCAGCAAACAGAGTACAACGAAAACGTTTCTAAAAGATGCCTATGAGCATGGCGCAGCTATTGTAGTACGATGTCGCGTTAACCGCATTCTAGTACAGGACGGTCAGGCGCGAGGCGTGGAGGGTCTCTACACCTCTCCTACCGGTCAGCAGACACGGGTAATTGTGCAAGCGCCTCAGGTGGTCGTCGCCTGTGGCTCGCTAGAATCACCCGCCTTACTCCTGCGCTCGGGGATTGGCGGACCCGTCGTCGGCCAGAATCTTCACCTGCATCCCTGCGTCGCGGTCTCAGGCGTCTATCAAAACGACCTCCAGGCCTGGTGGGGTCCTCCACAGGCCATCATCGGCGATGAGTTCGCCAATGTCGAACAGGGCTATGGTTTCTTAATCGAACATGTTCAATATACACCTGGTACGATGGCGAGAAACGTTAACTGGCTCAGTGGAGAGCAGCATAAAGAGTTGCTGGCAGAGGTGCCAAATACGTCGATATTGATCGCTGTGACCAGGGATCATGGTTCTGGCCAGGTGCTTCTTGATGCCAAAGGGGAGGCGATGCCACTCTATGCGGTGAAGGATAAACTGGATCAACGGAATCTCTTCCTGGGGATGGAGAAGATGATCCGACTGCATGAGGCAGCAGGAGCCAGAAAGATCATTGTTGCGGCTGTCAATCTTCTCCACTGGCGAGTTGGCGACGATCTGGAGGCCTTTATTCATACCGCTCAGAGCTATCCCTTACAGGCAGGTGGTATAGGTCTGTATAGTGCGCACCAGATGGGTACGTGTCCCATGGGGACCGATCCCGCCACCTCTGTAGCTAATACGCAAGGAGAGTTACACGATATCGCGGGGGTCTGGATCGGCGACGGCAGTGCCTTTCCAACGGCCAGCGGCACCAATCCTATGCTCACAATTATGGCCCTGGCACATCGCACGGCTCAGGCCATCGCTGAGGAGCACAAACGAGGGGTACAGGCAGGTGACTGGTCTATGGCCCGTCAGGAGACGCTTCTCAGGCTCGAACAGATGCCAGAGGAACTGAGGGCGGAAGCTGTCAGTCAGTCCAGGGTGTCCTCTTCAACCGTGCGCGAGGAACTCTATATCGATGGACAGTGGGTGAAACCAGCAGGCAGTGGACGAATCGACGTGCTTGATTCGACAACTGAGGAGAGCATTGGCTCGGTTCCTGAGGGCACACCTGAGGATATTGAGCGAGCGGTTACAGCGGCACGTCGTGCCTTTGACTCCTGGTCGCAGCTCCCCTTGCAGGAGCGCACCGATGCCTGCCGGCGCATCGCGCACGGTCTGGCTGCCCGTACTGAAGAGATAGCCACATTGATCGCACGCGAAATGGGTATGCCTATCATGCAGTCTGTAGGTATCCAGGTCGGATTACCCACAATCACCTTCGCGGCCATCCCTGAGATCGCGCAAGAGATTCCCTGGGAAGAGCAGATCGGCAACTCGCTCGTCGTCCGTGAGGCCGTGGGGGTCGTAGGCTGTATAACTCCCTGGAACTATCCGCTTCACCAGATCGCGGCCAAAGTTGCTCCTGCCCTGGCGGCTGGTTGCACAGTTGTCTTAAAACCGAGCGAGGTAGCACCGCTCAATAGCTTCATTCTAGCGGAGATTATCGATGAGGCGGGACTACCGCCAGGAGTATTCAATCTCGTCAGTGGCACCGGTCCAGTTGTTGGTGAGGCTCTGGTCTCTCATCCAGAGGTAGACATGATCTCGTTCACTGGCTCCACGCGTGCCGGGAAGCGTATCAGTGAATTGGCGTCAGCCACGGTCAAAAGGGTAGCCCTGGAACTGGGTGGCAAATCGCCTAACATTCTGCTGGACGATGCCAATTTCATGCAGGCCATCATCACCGGTTTGACACAATGCTACCTCAATGCAGGCCAGACATGTAGTGCACTGACCCGGATGCTGGTTCCTCAGGACCGGCTGGCCGAAGTTGAAGCGGTCATGGCCATGGCCGTGAGTCAGATTGTACTGGGAAGTCCCTTCGATCCCAAAACGCAGATCGGTCCGCTGGTTTCAGAAACACAGCGCGAGCGAGTCCTGGGCTATATCCACAGGGGACTCGACGAAGGGGCCAAACTTATTGCAGGCGGATCTGAGCGTCCTGCGGGTCTTGAAAAGGGCTACTTCGTCCAACCAACCGTTTTCTCGGAAGTCACACCCGAGATGATCATAGCTCAAGAAGAGATCTTTGGACCCGTTCTTGTCCTTATGCCCTATAAGGACGAGGAGGACGCTATCCGCATCGCCAATTCAACTCAGTATGGTCTGGCGGGCGGCGTCTGGTCAGAAGACCCCGAACGGGCCAGACGAGTAGCACGACGTTTGCGCACCGGTCGCGTTGACATCAACGGAGCCACCTTTAATCCGCTGGCACCCTTCGGTGGCTACAAACAATCTGGCCATGGACGAGAACTCGGTCGTTATGGACTGGAAGAATTTCTAGTAGCTAAAGCCATTCAATTATAGAAAAAGAGAGAATAGACAAAAAAAGTGCAGTTCGTAGGCTGCACTTTTTTCGTCTATTCTCTCTTTTTCTCATCTTTATACAAATACCTGCTGGATAAGTTTCTGAAGATTCTCCAAACTTCTTTGCAGTTTTGGCATATCGCGTGTCCCATCGGGATGAACGACGGACGCTTCCAGACTGAGATTTCCACTGTAACCACGTGCTTTCAGGTTAGCAAAAAAACCGAGGAAATCGATATCCCCTTCGCCTGGATGCAGATAGCGACGGTAATTATCGCGATCATAGGACCGTCCATCATAATCTTTAAGATGAACATGCTGAACCCGACCACCGGACCAGAGCCAGTCTGAAGCGAATGCTCGCTCGATCTGGTTATACATGGCTAGAAATTCACTGTCCAGAGCCACGGCACAACGCTCGTTCCGCTCAAGAACAAGCTGAATAAGGTCCAGTGGAGTCCTCTTCACACACGGAACGGTCTCAACAGCTAAAATCAAACCATACTCTTCCGCCAACTGAACACAATCGCCCAGAACAGACAGATTATCTTCTATATGCTCATCTGAACCAGGCAGTCCCCATAAATGAAAAACGGCTACGCGGGTACCCAGCAGTTGTCCCAGATGCAAACAGGCACGCAACCACTCCCAGGCATGGGCGCGTTCTGTCGCATCTGCGCTGATAAGCAGAGGTCCAACGCTCTTCTCCACATGCAACGCAGGAAACTGCTGACCCGTGAACAGCAGGTCAGTCGCAACCTGTTCGATCTGGGGAGTCCAGTCTGCATAACACATCACCTCCAATCCGTCCACAGGCAATAATGGAGCATATTTGACGATATCGAGATGGCTGATTAGAGTAGGGTAACGCCCGAAGGCACCACTTGAGCAGAGGAGTTGCAAGAATATTTCTCCCATCATATTGAGTATTGCGACTCACAAACATCAGTTTTTCTTTTTTATTATAGCAAATTGCAGCGCTTTCGCCGAGCAAAGGTTTCGGCGGCTTGCAAAGCCGCCCCTTCTCAAAAGATATGAGTCATCTCTACCTTTTCTGCGGCTTGCAAAGCCGCCCCTCCCCCGAGAAAAGGGAGAAAGGGCTGAGTTTGGA
>DAOTTL010000416.1:0-18470 GCA_034438135.1 Ktedonobacteraceae bacterium
GCCCGCGAATCGACTTCGCCAACAAAGTCCAAAAAGGGTGGGTGGGTGGGGAAGAAAAGCTCAGCCTTTACAGGCTACCTTATTGACAGTATGCTCGTATCTCGTTAATATAGAAGCACGCCATAGAGAAAGGTCTGCGCATTCTATTGCATTAGCCCGTGACATTTGGCGGGGAGAAAAGAAGAAATGATCAGCTTCGAAGACATCGCCGAGTTTTTTCTGCGAGCAGCAAGGCCGCTCGGGCTGGTGACCCATCCTGAGTATTGGATCAATTCCCGCAATCTTGAGCGCGAATTTGCCTGCATCTGTCATGCGCACAGTTGTGAAGATGCAGAGGGAGGAACGTCGTGCTCAATCTCATTTTCGTGGAGCACATTAGATACAGCGCTCTCGGTCGAAGGGCCCGTGGGAGTCTGCGATTTCTTTCATGAACCAGATGAACACTGTTCCCACCTGCACACAAGCGATATCCCCCCTCTAGTACTTGATCTTTCCTATACTCTGCCATTTAAAAATATACGCCCGGATCTAACTGATCCACATTTACTTACACTGATCTCTCTGCTACGTCTGCGAGCCAGTGAACACAGCAGCCGCGCCAATGAGACGCGACCGGGCCTGGCGATCGCTTTACAGGAAAATCACTTGCAGGCAGAGGCTCTGACCCTTCAACAGCGCGTCGAATTGCCCATCTGGCATCCCGATGGCATGCGCGGCCTGCATGAAGATCCACAGACGCGCTCCGCTCGCTCTGTACAACGCTATCGCAGTGTCAATGAAGAGAGCGAAGAGGAGGAGGAAGAGCGCGACGAAGTTGAAGCCAGCGCTGACCATCCTCGACCCGAAGAATGGCTGCCCCAGGTCATGGAGGAGATCTGTCAGGATATCCAACAGGTCCTTTCCGCTATGGAGGAGGCCTATCCCAACAAAGAGGCCTCATGATTTAAATAAAGAGAAAAAGAGAAAACTGGCGAAAATGGACGTATGGGCGTCCATTTTCGCCAGTTTTCTCTTTTTCCCTTAGCTAATACATTCCGCGAGGTTTGCGTCTGCGTTCGTGGGGCAAAAGAATGTCCAAGGCATCATCAACAGTCACAATCCCCTCCAAAACACCTTGTTCGCTGACAACCGGAACAGCCAGCAGATTATATTTCGCCATAATTTCTGCCACAGTTCGCGACTCCGTACTGGTACGAACAGAGACGACATCCGTATCCATCAACTCCTGCAAATGTACCCCCTGAGAAGCGGCTAACAGGTCCCAAAGCGAGACAACACCCAGAATCTGGCACTCATCAGCGGTCTCATCGGCCACACAATACACATAAACAGCCCGAATATCCTCACCTATACTGGCACGCACAACCTCAAGGGCCTCCGCCGCAGTGTGCATGACACCGAACGCCAGATAATCGGTCGTCATCAGTCCTCCAGCGGAATTTTCCTCGTATTCCAACAATTCTTGTACATCCTCAGACTCCTGAGGAGTCATCAAACGCAAGAGTTCCTGAGCACGAACCTCGGGCAGGCGAGCAACCAGATCGGCGGCCTCATCGGGTCCCATGGCCTCCAGAATAGCAGCGGCACGTTCACTGTTAATCTGTTCCAGAATCTGTGCCTGACGATCGGTATCGATCTCCTCAAAGGCATCAGCAGCGATCTCGTTGTCAAGACCCTCGATCAGACGGGCACCCTGGCCAGGGGTAAGCTGATGTACAATGTCAGCAATATCAGCGGGATGGAGTTCCGCGAGTGGACCACTTGTCGAGTGGACCAATTGGGAAACAGTCGTGGGCTTACCCTTGACAATGATCTCAGAAAGGTCGTCCGCTTGCGACTCATCCGGCGGAGGGTCAGAACCCACTAATTCAATCCGTCCCCAGGAGATAAAACTTGCAGGACGACGCTGACTACGCGTCCCAAGGAGCCAGGGAGGCGCGAGACGGCGCATAAGACCCAGTGGGCTGGTATCAACTCCCAGGACATGCCAGTCCTCTCGGATACAGACATCATTGACACGCACAGGTTTTTTACGAGCCAGATCAATGACCTGTTTATCAAGCACATCACGCGCCAGGGCTACCTGCTGCGTGAAAAGCGGTTGGACTGCCAATTCAAGCTGAGAGGCTTGCAGAGATAAATGCAAGGTATGATCACGCCAGACGGCATCGTGGGCAGTTGCATACCAGGACCGATCATCCTGTCCTTCAACCAGAAAGATACATTCCTGCGAAAGATTGTTGCGAGAGGTCAAAAGATCGCTCACTTTGCCAACGCGTACCCCCTGACTATCCTCGACGCTTGCGCCCAGCAACTGGCTCAGGTAAAACATGTCTTACTTCTCAATGCGTGCGTCGGACGAAGTGCCCCGCAGCGCCTCTTCAATTGTCTCGTATGCCTGCGATTGTCCTTCGCTTGAAAGATTGGCACAAGCTCCTACAAAATCACGGAACAAAGGATGGGGACGCGTGGGACGACTCTTAAACTCAGGATGGAACTGTGAAGCCACAAACCAGGGATGCTCGGCCAATTCTATAACCTCAATCAAACTATTATCAGCCGAACGACCGCTCAAAATCACACCATGAGATTCCATGCGCTTGCGAAACTCGTTGTTGAATTCATAACGATGACGATGGCGCTCGAAGATAATAGCCTCACCATAGGCCTGGTAGGCCCGTGTGCCAGGAGTCAGACAGCAAACCCAGTTTCCCAGGCGCATAGTCCCTCCCTTGTCGGCCACACCGCGCTGCGTCGCCATCAGATCGATCACCGGTGAGTCGGTCCGCGGATCAAATTCTGTACTATTAGCATCCTCAAGCCCTAAGACATTACGGGCAATTTCGATCACAGCTACCTGCAAGCCCAGACAAAGACCCAGGTACGGCTTCTGAGTGCGACGGGCCAGGTTCGCAGCTTTGATCTTTCCCTCGATCCCACGGTGACCAAAGCCGCCCGGCACCACGATACCAGCGACATCTTCCAGCAACTCCGTGTACTTCTCGCCCATGCTCTCCAGGGCCTCGGAGTTAATCCACTTAATACGTACATCTACATCGTGATACCAGCCAGCGTGCCGCAAGGATTCAGCCACAGATATATAGGCATCGTGCAGCTCGACGTACTTGCCTACCAGACCAATCACCAGCTCTGGACGAGGTCGTTTGATCCTGGCCACCAGATCATGCCATTCCTGCATCTGTGGCTCATGGTCGGGGAGTCCAAGTTCGTGGATCAGAAACGCTCCCAGACCAGCCTCCTCCAGAATCAGCGGAACCTCGTAGATGGTATCGGCAGTGGGTAGCGCCACTACGGCACTCTCCTCAATATTGCAAAAAAGCGCGATTTTCTCGCGCAACTCATCGGGGATGGGGAGATCGGAGCGGCAGAGAATCGCATCAGGCTGAATACCAACACGCAGCAGTTCTTTCACGCTATGCTGGGTGGGTTTGGTCTTCAACTCGCGTGTGGCCATGAGATAGGGCAATAGTGTTACATGCAGATAAAAGACGTTGCGCCGACCTACATCTTTGCGCATCTGGCGAATGGCCTCCAGGTAGGGTTCACCCTCGATATCCCCAACAGTACCACCCACCTCCACAATGATCACATCCGCATCTGAGCGGCGTGCTACAGTATGGATACGCTCTTTAATCTCATTTGTAATATGGGGAATGACCTGAATAGTACCACCCAGATACTCACCCCGCCTCTCTTTGCCAATCACCGAGGCATAGAGCTGGCCGGTCGTGACATTATTAGCCTGGGAGGATGGCTCATCAGTAAAGCGCTCGTAGTGACCAAGGTCGAGATCAGTCTCCGCACCATCGTCCGTCACAAAAACCTCGCCATGTTGATAGGGAGACATTGTACCGGGATCAACATTGATATATGGGTCGAGTTTCATGAGGGAGACAGAGACGCCGCGATTCTTCAATAGACGTCCCAGAGAAGCAACGCTGATACCTTTACCAACGGAAGAAGCCACTCCCCCCGTTACGAAAATGAACTTAGACATTGGTCCTCCTTACCAGGGCCTGGACATACGGGGGCACGGTGTTGTAGTAGGGCGTCTCTCCCTGCCGGGTGACGGCTATCTCCTCCTGTGTCCCCTTTGTAAGGGCATACCATTCAGCCGGATGAGTGAAAGCGCTTTGCAAGCCAATAAAATGAGAGAAAAGCGGACCGCTTCTCTCATAGCTATTGACAGGCTCAATAGTATGTTTAAACAAACAACTATGGGCCAGCGGCGTTCCCAACTACTAGTTAGTTAGAGAAACGCTCGCACTCAGAGATCTTGCACTCACCCGCGAATACATGTATAGCAGCAAAGCAAATGAGCAATTAATGCGCATCCAAAATGACAACCTGTGTCTCAGTGGGAAGAGAAGAGCGACTGATCGTTAGCTTTGCCTGACTACGTCCCGCTTCAAAACCCATCTCGCGGCAAAACTTGTTAAGTGGATCAGGTGCGTCTCCTTCCAAGACCTGATAATGCATTGGAACAACAATACGTGGTTCTATCTGGCTGATTACCTCTGCGGCCTGAGTTGCGTTGATCGTATGCTGACCGCTAATAGGAATAAGCAGGATATCTGCATCGGCTACGGTTTCGAGTTGCTCTTCCTGCAACGTATGCCCCAGATCGCCAAGATGGCAGATGACAAGATCGTCCAGGTGAATCACATAGATAGTATTGCGCCCAAGTTTTTTACCCCGCTCCTGATCATGGTATGAGGCCACGCCGGAGATCAACACATCACTGATTTCGTACTCGCCAGGTCCCCGCACTACCCTGGGATTGCCGTTCAAGCCTGCAATATAGTTATGACCTGGATGATCGTGGCTGACGGTAACAATGGAGGCGGAGATCTTACCCAAACTGGACGCTTCCCCAGCCTGAGGCGAAAACGGGTCAGTAATCAGGGTGACTTTCTTGCCGCGCAATTGAAAGCAAGAATGGCCAAGCCAGGATATTTCCATCTTCTTACAATTCGCTTTTCTCAAAATGACAGGCGGGGACTAATTTTTGTCCTCGCCCAAACCTTATTGTACCACAGGGATAAATCTACCACAAGAGGTTGGATTCACAGGGCAGGGCCAGGCTTTCGCAAAAGTCACTGCTCAGCAGTGGCCAGACCACTCCCCAAAGGAACAAGATGGATGGTGGCAGCGCGGTCGCGCTGCCACCATCCATCTACAAAGGGTGGGTGGGTGGGAAAAGAACAACTTTTGCGAAGCCTTGTTCGCAGGGTCAGGCTTGCGAGCCAAGTATTAAAGAAACGCTGCATTGTGGTAATATAGTGAAGCCATATCGATAGAGCAAATTTGAGAGGAGGATAGGTGGAATGCCAGTAGATCATCCACTATGTAATCAGAACATCTCTTCATTAGGTGGGAATTTTGACCTGGAAATCGCCCATATGACCATTCTGGATCGTTTAAGAATTGAGAGCACTGGTGGCCTCTTTGCGGAAAGGCATAACGACTTCAGTGGGTTTCAACGGGTGCTGGATATCGTAAGCAGGACAGGCACCTGGGCACTAAGTGTAGCGCGTCAACATTCGGAAGTAGAGGTGGTCTGTTTAAACAGCCATCATAGTGCACTGGACGCTACCCGGGGGCAGGCAGAGATTGAGGAGATTGAGAACATTCGCTTTGTCTGGGTTGAAAAGGAAGCAGACCTGATACATTGCATTTTCCCTGACAACTACTTTGATCTCATCAATGTGAGCGAGCTTTTCGCTCTCCTGCGTGCGAAACATCTGCTCGCTTTTTTTAAAGAGTGCCTGCGTATCACGAAACCGGGCGGCTATATTCGTTTTACTGAAAGCGAGTGGGGAATCACTACAAGTCCAGCTATCGAGAAATTAGCAGGCCTCTTTCTAAAAGGCCTGAGAAATATGGGGCGAACACCTTCACCCGATGGACGTAACCTCGGCGTTAATGTTGTCTCCAGTAATTTATTACAACAAGCTGGTTGGAGAAATATTGAACGGCGGGCCTATGTCGAAGATTATTTAATGGGACCCAGTATGCCATCTGATCCCGCAACAAGGATCGAAATCATGATCAATACCATGAGAAAAACGATCCTCGATCAACAAATGGCCACCCAGGAAAGGCTCAATGACCTCATTCAACAGTCTATCGTCGAGATAGGTCAGGATAATTTTAACGGATTGGCCTTCTTTCTCGTATTTTGTGCGCAGAAAGACTAATCCTTCCAACGCATATAAAAAATACTCCTATACCTGAAATTAATTGAAAACGTATGACATGCACGGCAAGACAGGGCAATCTTGTCAGGCCACTTCAGCACGTTTTCTCCTAGAATTTGAAGTAAATAAACACTGTTACATATCGGTCAGGCAGAGCGTATAAAAAGTAGCACAGGACTAATAGGAAGAAAGTACAAAAAATGGCAGAGAGTATAGGCAAAAATCTTGGACAGTATACGCTTGTGCGTCTCCTGGCTCATGGCGGTATGTCAGAAGTCTATCTAGCCTATGATAAGAGCGGCGAACAGAATTACGCGCTTAAGATACTCAAACAGACAGATAAAGAGGATTACGTGCGCTTCCAACAAGAAGTACAGGCGCAGAGTGCATTGATACATCCACATATCATACCTATATTGGACTATGGGGAGCAGGGTGGCAGTTGTTACTATGTTATGCCTTATATGCGACATGGAACGCTCAAGGAGCGTCTGGTTAAAAGTACACTGGAGAGCACTGAGGTAGGCGAAATTCTGATCCAGATGGCGGATGCACTGCAATATATGCACGACATGGGAATCGTCCACCGCGATGTCAAACCAGCAAATATTTTGTTAGATGAGAAAAATCAGGTCTGGCTGGCCGATTTTGGTCTGGCTAGAGACTTCGAGGCAGGCAGCGATCTCACTGACACAGGCAGTTTGATCGGCACCCCCTACTATATGGCCCCGGAGCTGGTAGACCGAGCTGCCAGTCCCAGCAGTGATATCTATGCGCTTGGTGTAGTACTCTATGAAATGCTCACAGGACGCGTACCATTCAAAGGAAAAACTCCTGTGGCCACCTGCTGGCAACATATCTACGACTCTCCTCCCTGGCCTTCATCGTTTAATCCACTGATCACTCCCGCGATTGAAAAAGTGATCATGCGTGCGCTGGAAAAGAAGCCCCATGCCAGGTTCGCCAATGCTCAAGGATTTGCCGAGGCCTACCAGAGAGCTTTGACCAGAACCAGCTCTGCCGAAGATGAGAGAAAGGATAGTAGCGGGGTCACGATCAATATCAAGCCAGTCAGTACAGTCAATGCACTCCTTCAAAGACACCGCTCACGCTCACGTTCTGTGGTAGCGGCCAGCGTTGCGGTAGCTATGCTCTTCATGTTGGGCGCAGTTGGTCTTGGCATGATCTGTGGAGCAAGTTCTCCCGCCATCGCAGGAAATACGGCCCAAATGATCAGCATCCAGAGAACGAATGTACCAACGATGTCAGAGATACCGGTCAGGGGTACCGAACTAACACCTTCAGCCTCGAAAATACCTGTGGTCTCTCAAAAACCATCTCCTGTTAAACCTGAAGCGCAAGCTCCGACCCGAACACCTCCTCCAGCACATAGTGGACCTGTGATCCCCCCCGGCAAGGTTCATAATCCTCCAAAAAAACCTTCTGCTCCCCCAAAAAAACCTGCTAAGCCAGCAAAACATGAGAAGCCCAAAAAATTTCGCTGGCCCTGGCAGTACTGGCCATTTCAGGGCTTTCAGAGCTGAAAGACACCACACGAATCGATGTCTCATGCTTGAGGCATGCAGAGCCGACAGCAAGTGCAGCTTCTTCACATCAAATGAAGGATGACTCAGATGATCACATCATCAATCCCCTTGACTCTATGAGAATTGCATGCTATGCTCATTCTATTCCAGTGTATGTCAGTCGGTCGGTTGGGGCGAAAGGGAATGGGGTAATCAAGCGTCAAGGGAGCGGCAGGCACATGGAACAGTGCACATTGTCCTTGTCTGAAGCTGCTCCAACCGAGTATGTTTGAGTACGAAAAGGAAGGCAACAGATCATGGGTATGCTACGGGTCATGTCCCGACGAGGAGATGATCGAGTCGTTTGGGATCAGGAAAAGGCGGCAGCAGGTTCTTCTGAGGCAGCTGCGGCTGTACGTGAAGCCGAACGAATCTTTCAGATGGAGCGGGCTCGCGGCGCGACCGCCTTCAAAGTTGAGTCCGGTAAACCTTTAGGGCGTATTGAACAGTTCGATCCTACAGCTGAGCAAATTGTGATGGTGCCTCGTGTAGTCGGTGGCTAAGGAGAACGGCCATGTTGCAAACGCTAAGCCTCTTTCTTGGTATCTGGCTTCTTTTCCTGTTGCTGGCTATTTATTACCTCTCACAGACACCTGATGGTCGCGTGGGACGCTTCCGCGAGTCGATGAGCGAACACCTCTCGGCTGAGAGCCGTGCTAAAGCTCTATTACGCGAAATGTTATCCGAAGGCCAGTATCAGCAGTTGATTAAGTTTGGCTACCTCGAAGTGATCAGTCCAACGATCGAGCAGCGAGTATATCGCATTCCTGGCGCTGGCGGTCTGGTCAAAGTCTACGATAAAGGCTGCGCGGTCATGGAACTATGCCTGCAACCGGCTGAACCCCTCCCCGACGGAGATGTGGTGGTTATGCACAAGTTGATGATCGAAGCAAACGAGCAAGAATACCTTCAAAAGGCTAATCGTTTCGCACCAGGCATCATCTCACTGCGCTGTCAACATCTCTAACCGAGTTGTTCCTGTAGAACAGGATATCAGAGTAGTATTCCATCCTTTCAGGGGGAGCCAGACATTATTTCTTGCAAGGATGACCTTACATACTGGCAAGAACTGCTATCTTGTATCCCTGACTTCCCCGCCAGGATATCAGTCATTCCTCCTTTTTTTAAAATGAGCAAACGCTCTTGCTGGCGGCTGCGACGCCAGCTTTTCAGGGAGAAAGGGCTGAGTTTGCAAGCAGAGTTGCTGCTTGCAAACTCAGCCCTTTCTCCCTTTTCTCGGGGGAGGGGCGGCTTTGCAAGCCGCAGAAAATGAGGGATGACTCATAATTGTTTAAAGAAGAGAAGGATGAGTTTGGAAGTAACGTTGCTGCTTCCAAACTCATCCTTCTCTTCTTTAATTGCATATATTTCTCTTTACATATACAATACACGCACTCGACGACGTAAGGTTTCGCTGACCATTTCACATTGTTTCTTTTTTTACGTCTATTGCTAGTAAAGGGAGAAAGCCATCTATGAAAAACACGCTCACAAGAAGATCAACCTTAGAAGAAGACACATATAAGAACTTAAAGAGCCTTACTTGCAAGATTCGCTCTCGACTCTGAGAGAGAAATCACATATAATCAATAAGAAATACCAGACTGGAAATTTGACGCATAACCCTGACTTTGAGAAGGTAGGTGTGTACCAATGGAATGTCCCTACTGTAAGGCTCAGAACCGCGATGGAGTGAGCTTTTGTAGCAATTGCGGACGACAAATGCCTCAGAATACAGGCTCGACCGTTGTTGCTCCCACGGTGGTTGCCTCTAACACGCAAGGAAACTCTAGCTCGCTTACTGCCGGTACACCTTTGCAAGGCGGACGCTATATCATTAAACAGGTGCTCGGCCAGGGAGGTATGGGAGCGGCACTCCTGGCAACTGACAAACGTCTGGACAATAAGCTGGTAGTCATCAAAGAACTCATTTCGGGTAACAGTGACCCTATCAAGCTAAAAGAAGATGAGTCTAACTTTAAACGCGAGGTGGTTACACTTGCTCATCTTGATCACCACCTTATCCCGAATGTTACAGATAATTTCGAAGAGAATTCGCGCTTTTTTATGGTGCAGGAATATGTTGAAGGGGAAAATTGTGAGGATCGCATAGATAGGCTGAATCAACCCATGCTGGAACGCGAGGTACTCATTAACGCATCGCAGATCCTGGATGTGTTGGACTATCTGGCGCAACAGACTCCACCTATTGTTCATCGAGATATTAAGCCAGCAAATATTATTATTGGCGCGAAAGATAAAAAGGCACATCTTGTTGATTTTGGCATCGCTCGCGCCGATGTGGCACGCAACGCTAAACGCAAACAGACGTCGGCCCTGGGCACTCCTGGATATGCTCCTCCCGAACAGTATCAAGGGAATGCTGATCCCCGCTCCGATCTTTATGCGCTGGGAGCAACGCTCCATCATCTCCTGACAAATCGTGACCCACGCAATTATCCACCCTTTACCTATCCACCTGCTCGCACACTCAATAAGCAGCTCTCGCCAGAGGTCGAACAACTCCTGATACGTGCCCTGCAAAATGATATCAATCAGCGCTACCAGAGCGCCTCGGCGATGAAAAGTGATGTCGATTCGATCCTCTATAATCGCTTTGGAATCTCTTCTGGTGCGCTCAATATCTATAATTCTTCGGGACAAATGACTGCTGTGACGATGACCGGCGGTGGCAGTATGCTCGGCTCCGGGACGAACCCAAACTGGCCGGTCGTTAATCCAGTTACACCTATACCTGGACGTCCAATGCCACTTTCAACTCCACCCGGTCTCTATCCACCTTATCAGGGACAACAGCCACAAAAACAGCCAGATAACCATAGATCGCGCAATATTCTGCTGGTCCTGCTGATCTTGCTGCTGCTCCTGGCCGCAGGATACGGAGCTTTTGCGCTACTTCAACGCAAAAGTCCTACAACGAATGTCACTCCAACCCTTACCCCCACGTCTTCTGCAATAGGCACGAATGGCATCGGTGCCACAAAAGCGGCGGACGGAGAGTACATCGGCGTCAGTGATGGTACTTTCACTTTTGATGTCGCCCGACCAGATGGCACGTTCAAACAACAGGGGTCTGCCGCACTTCGATCCGGGAATACAAGTCAGGCTCAGAGCTTTTTTCAACAGGCGGTCAATACCGAGACAAACGATCCTGAGGCTGATATCTACCTGGAGAATCAGAAGGTTCTAGCAGCAGGTGGCTTCCATGTGACGGTTGTAGTAGCGACAATGCTGAGCGGGGCAAATATTGGTGTAGGTCGTGATGACCTGCAAGGGGCCTATGTGGCTCAGAAGACGTTTAATGACGGCTCTCTGCTAAATGGCATCGGAGTCGTGATGCTTATCGCGAATGCTGGCAGCCTCAATACTAACTCACCGGCGGTAGCACGCCAAATTGTCCAGGCTGCGAAGGCAGACACCAGTATCATCGGTGTGATGGGTTGGCCATACAGTTCGTACAACAGTCAGACATATAACATTTTCAAAGACGCACAGATCCCAACCGTCTCAAGCACCGCTTCCAGCGATCTGCTTACTGGCATCTCTCCATACTTCTTTCGTGTCTGTCCCTCAAACAAATTTCAGGGAGTTGCAGGAGCAAAGTATGTGGAGCAAAATCTGCATGCGAAGAAAGTTATTGTCTTCGGGGATCCGCTTGATCCATATAGCAGCAGTCTGGCCAACGACTTCACTGCCCAATTCCAGGCGGACGGAAATACGGTTCTTACAACCGAACACTATACCGTTGGAAATTCGGCAACGATTACCGCAGCGTTGCAGGATGCATTGAAACATATGAACCCTCTACCTGATGCATTCTACTTTTCAGGCTATTCAAACGATATCAGCACATTGCTAACTAACCTGCCGACCAGTGGTTCATTTGGAAAAATCCAGGTGATGGGCGGCGACGCCTTGTATGAACTCTCCGGTTACCAGGCTAGCTCGCGTATCTCCTGGAATCGCCTGCACTTCACCTCATTTACCTATCCTGATGTCTGGAATATCCTGGGCTATAGTTCTAAAAAACCTGCGTTCTTTGTGAATTATGGGAATGATCTGGATCCCAATAATACACACAAGGCGGGTAGTTATGGCTGGAACCGTCCAGATAGTGATGTGATGCTCTCCTACGATGCGACAACGGCTCTCCTCAATGCAGCCAAAAACACCGGGAAATCGACGATCTCGCTAACCGAAATGCAACAGGCGCTCAGCCATTTGAATGGCTCTGAAGCCTTCCAGGGTGTAAGCGGTCAGATTGCTTTTGGGTCCAATGGAGACCCCATCAATAAGGCTGTTGTGATCCTGAACGTTTCGCCACAAGGCTTTATCCAGATGGACCAGAATATCGAGGGAAAGTTTTTGCTCTAACTAAAAAGAAGGATGACCTGCATCGGCTCAACGCGCTTATGCAGGTCATCCTTCTTTTTAGTTAGAGCAAACATACTCCTGAAACAACTACCAGCCAATGGGCAGAGCCTGGAGAAAAAGCGTTTGCAGGGTCAGGAGCAGAAAAAAGCTCAGAATGAAGGCAACGTCCAGCATCCCAATAGGAGGTACAAGACGACGAATTGGTCGAATAAAGGGATCGGTCATCTTCACTAGAAAGCGGATAAACGCGAAACGTTCGTCTATACGTACCCATGATGCAATTGCACGAATCAGTAGCGCGATTAGCAAAATGGCGATGCCATATTCAATGATGCCGTAAACAAAGCCATGCTCTGGCGGAATACCCAGCAACATACGAGTTACTCCTGTATTGTGCGAACCTCAACAACAGTGAAGCCTAGTAATTTTCGTCGATAGATGGCGCTTACGCGCACGCCTCGCAGATCGGGTAGGGTAGTAATATATTTCTGAACCACCTGACCTACCGGTCGGGCCGCAACCATACCGGCAACCGAGGAAAGGGCGGCAGAGGTGATGCGTGTTCTCGGTCGGCTAGCACCCATGCCGAGCATGGTACCGAGGGTGAGCAATGAGATACCAACAACCAGATTTGTGCCACAGTTTGGGTGAATAGCCAGTTCGGCCTCGCCCGCCTGCAAACGTTGCAAAGCCTGGTCTACAGCTCGCCGCAACTGACCAAGATCAACATCTCCAAAAACGGTGAAACCACGAGAAGTCGAGCGGGCACTTACACGCAGTTCAGGGATGAAGGTGCTTAAGATGGTGATGGTTGCATGCTCCAGAGCATGGTTCTGCCGGACACGCCTGCCTGGTAACATTTGCTGAATATCCTGTGCGCTCATTTTCTGTTCGTTCCTATTCTGCTTTGATCCCTTTAAGCAGGGCGGCCAAGAAAACTCATTGGAACCACTACCCACAAAAAGAGGATACATCCACAAACCGAAAAGGGCAAGTGGAAATGCACTAGGGCTTCTGTCGCTGCCCAAAGATTGCTCGGCCTACCCGAACAATCGTTGCACCTTCTTCAATGGCAACGCGATAGTCATCAGTCATGCCCATCGAGAGATGTGTCCAGGCACTTTCCGGCGCTTCTTTCCTTAGACGATCGCGCAACAGACGTAGTTCACGAAAGACTGGTCGAACTTCTTGCGGGTCCTCTACCAGGGGAGCTACAGTCATCAGACCCTCAACCCGCAAGGCTGGTAGAGCGACTATTTGACGGGCCAGTTCTGGAGTCTCTTCAAGGGTCATACCCTCTTTGCTGACCTCACCCGCTACGTTGACCTGCAAGAGTATTGGTAAACGCTGACCTCGCTCCTGTGCATGTCGGTTTAAAACTTGCGCGAGGTGCAAACTGTCCACACTGTGTACACAGCAAAATGGTCCCACTACTTTGCTGGCTTTGTTACTCTGTAAATGGCCGATCAAATGCCAGTTGAGGTCTTTGGAAATGAGATGCTCAATTTTTGTTAGTGCTTCTTGCACACGATTTTCGCCAAAGTCGGTTACGCCCAAATTATACGCCATCTCGACAAGTTCTACTGGCTTGGTTTTGGAAACTGCCACAAGTGTGATCTCTGCCGGATCACGTCCTACCCTGTCAGCGACCTCTGCAATGCTTGCGCGGACGCACGCGATGTTTTCCGCAAGCTGCTCCTGGCTCACTATGTCGATCTCTTTCATGCTACATTTCCATTAGTGCTCTGAAGATTTTTGCGTCTTCTTCTGGTTATGAACCACGATGACAATATGTGCTCTCTGGTGACTGATGACGGCATTATATCACAACTCGCTACCTGCGAACGTGAGATTTTGCGGGATAGGCCTGAGGCCTTTTCTCTCCCCTTAGAGTCTCGCCATAATCTCTTCACCTCGCCAGGTTGCTGCTGAGAAGATGAGTAGCAAGAGTTCAAGCGCATAGATGCCTGCAACCGCCAGAGCAAAGACCCGGAGTCCCCTCGGTCGGAGCCAGCAGTCCTGAGAGCATGCGTACCGTCGTCGTTTTACCCGCGCCATTCGGACCAGGCAGCGTGAGGATAGAGCCATCTGAGACACTCAACGAAACATCCGAGACGGCTGTAAATGTTCCGAAATGTCTGGGAAGAGACTGCGCTTCAATCATTCGCTGGCTCGCTTTCTAATATTGGATCGTCCTGAAAGATGTCCTCGATAGACAATTGGAAAAGACGGGCAATCTTAAATGTCAGCGGCAGACTAGGATCATATTTCCCGGTTTCAAGCGCATTGACGGTCTGGCGCGAAACGCCCAGATGTTCAGAGAGTTCGGCCTGTGACCAGTTGCGCTCGGCCCGCAGAACTTTCAAGCGGTTTCTCATCGTACTCTCCAATGGCTCACTGATACCGTCGTGACGCGATAGCCGCACCGACGCCCCAAAGTGCAATCATAAATGGAGGAATCCAGACCCAACTGATGACTGGAAAGCCTACATTTCCAAGCAGACCATAGCTGAACGTCACCAAACACGTGACGCCAAAGCTAAGGGCAAATGCCTCCAATTGAATACGCCTCTGTAGCTCATCCATACGATGAAAAAAGCGCAGAAAAGCCCTCAACGCAAAGATGAGAGGGATCATCGGGACCAATGCCAGTGGTATGAGCCACCAGGCTGAGGACGGGCTGTGTTTGATCAGAAAGACCGAGGCAATAAGGAGAACTGCGTAGGCCACCATCGCGCTAAGAAATTCACGATTGTACATTTTTGAAGCCTCGCTGTTCTTTGAGACTGGCTGATTCATACGAACAATGTCCTTTCTGGCTACTAATCACTATAGAATATGTCAACCACAGGTGTCTTTTTGTAAAGTATACTTGTCTTATTGTAACTGATGGTATCCATTTTGTCAAGTGTACTTGTCTTTTCACTCAGAGTTTTTCAAAAGGGGGCTTGCCTCAGGTGAGGAAACGCTCAATCTGGCGGCTGCGCCGCCAGATTGAGAGGGAGAAAGAGCTGAGTTTGCAAGCAGAAAAGCTGCTTGCAAACTCAGCTATTTCTCCCTCTTCTCGGGGGAGAGGCGGCTTTATAAGCCGCAGAAAAGTCAGAGATGACTCATGTCTTCAGAAAGAAAAGGATGAGTTTGTCAGCCGCAAAGCGGCTGACAAACTCATCCTTTTCTTTCTCGGGGGAGGGGCAGCCTGCTATACAGGCTCAGAGCCTTTTGACCTGCTTTTGCAAAAGTAGGGATGACTCATGAACTAGATTTATTCTTCTTATGAGAAAAAATGTATTGGTTACATTTCAGGGGTCGGCAGAATCTGCGGATCAGGCAAGGGTGTCGGCTGTGGATCAGGTAATGTCACAGGTTGAGAAGGCGGAACGGGGAGCGGCTGTGGATCAGGTCCCGGCACTGGCTGAGGCATTGGCACTGGAACGGGCTGTGGATCGGGTCCCGGCACCGACTGAGGCATTGGCTGGATTGTCCCCACAGGACTGCTGGTCGTATATCTTCGTCTTTCCATCAGAAATGTTCCTTTCTTCAAAAGCACGGCAGAATCAAATCCTGTCTTCCATTCAAACACGCAGAGAAGAGCAGGAACGAGTCAGTTATACACGCGTGTTATATGCGCTCAAGCCAGCCAATGCGTGGAGCGATGGCATAGTTAAGCTGTATGAGGACGATGAAACCGATGCTCAAGTAGGTATTGAAGATGCATAAAAGAGCGCCCAAAGCGTATAAGCCCTGGGCAGTGATGATCCGTCGCGAGTTTACTGAGAACATTGTGCTGGCCTGCTCATTTTTCAGCAGATTAGCATGGCTTGCATACTGTAAACTAACGAAAAGTAAGATACCCATTAAAAGTATATTAAACCAGTAGATAACCAGAGCTAAGCGATAGGTGATAAAGTTTGCCAGCAGGGCGGTTGAAAAAGGCATTAGAGAGATGCTCAAAAGAAAAGCAAGATGGATCCAGGTAAGATGACGGTCTCCTTCTTTAAAATAATTGAGCTGTGTCTGTTGACCTACCCAGAAGATACCAAGGGTCATAAAACTCATAAAGTACGCAAGCAGACTGGGGGCAAGCTTCACAAGGGCATTCCAGAGCACCTGTTCGGGCTGGAGCGCTCCATTGGCCCAAAGAGGCTGTTGTACGTGCAAAACGTCGATCACAGGCACATGTAGTTCGAGAACTAAGAGGGTCATTGCGACGGCGAATATACCATCACTCAGGGCGGCCAGTCGATCCAGGTTATGAGCTGCCAGGGCATTATAAAATGTTCTCACGTGTGAACTCCTGATTTTTTTATTAAAATGGTCCCTTAAAACAGTTCCTTCTGACTGAAAGATGCTATTATTCGTCACCTCGATGAAACGGTTTGCGTTGTTCTTTATTGAGTGAGGTGCGACGTTTGATCTGGAGACGACGTTCTCGACTGGCCCGACCCGGTCGGGTGGGCACGCGAGGAACGGTGGGTCGTTGCAAGAATTGGAGTCTTTGAGCAAGACGCTCAAAGGCCACTTCGCGATTCTCGTATTGTGATCTTCGTTCGGTTGCTGTAACTGTGATGCCGCTTGGACGATGAGTCAGGCGTACTCCGCTGGAGACTTTGTTGCGGTGCTGACCCCCGGGTCCGCTGGCGATAAAAAAGGTCATTTCGCTATCGCGCTCTAATGATGCACGATCGACCGGATATTGCTCTATAGGCATGCTTTTTTGTCCTCTATTTTAGACTCTCGCTGATTCATACCGTTTTAGCGAGCAGTATACGATAAAGCACAGGCAATTTCCAACGGGTCAGATTGAAAAATGAGCAAACGCCCTTCTCTGGCGGCAGCGCCGCCATATTTCCAGAAGAAAATGATGAGTTTGTCAGCCGCTTCGTGTCTGACAAACTCATCATTTTCTTCTTTCTTTTGGGGGAGGGGCGGATTTGCAAGCCTCAGAAAAGTGAGGGATGACTCATATTTCCTCCTTTATAAAAAAATGGTACAGCCACGCTGCTCCAGTCGAAAGAGCCAGGCTGGGAGGGTGGACAGCTTGTTCCAACGTAGATCCAACTTCTCCAGTTTTGTGAGTCCCTCGATACTGTCAGGAAGTGTGATGAGTCGGTTCGCCCGTAAATCAAGATGCGTCAGACTGCTCAAACCGTCCATATAATCTGGTAAGTCCGTCAGCCGATTATTTCGTACGTCGAGATGAGTTAGACTGCTCAACTGACCCAGGGATTCTGGCAGTGTGAGCAGTCTGTTTGTGGAAAGGTGTAACTCTTTGAGATGTGTCAATCTCCCGAGCGACTCCGGCAAGAAGGTCAAATGGTTATTCATCACATGTAACTCTTGTAGTTTTGTTAGTTCGCCCAGTGACTCTGGTAAACTCACCAGTCTGTTATTGTAGAGTCTCAATTCCTTAAGACTGGCAAGTCTGCCGAGACTGACAGGAAGTTCTGTCAATTGGTTATCGGTAAGGTTGAGGTAGAGCAAGTTAGACAGTTTCTCGCAGAGGAACTCAGGAAGCCGGGTCAGGCCATTATTGCTCATATAGAGAAAAAAGGTCAGATTGCTCAACCTTCCAAGCGCAGCAGGGAGTGAGGTCAATTCGTTGTGACCGATGTCCAGCGTATGCAGATGGACAAGTCTCTCAATCCCATCGGACAAGTGTGCCAGTCGATTCTCTGCTACATTGAGCACTTCCAGTTGCTCTAACCGCCAGAGCACATCAGGCAAAGCAACCAATCGATTGTTGCCGACACTGATATCCTTGAGACCACTTATCTGACCCAGCGCATCCGGCAGAGACTCCAATTGATTACCGTACAAACGCAGTGTCTCAAGTTTCGTCAGTTGACCGATAGTAACAGGCAGAGACGTTAACCTATTTCGATCCGCATGTAGTTCTACCAGATGAGACAACTTTCCAAGCCACTCTGGCAGGACAGTCAACTCGTTCTCGTCAATGTATAGTCGTTGCAGATGAGACAACTTTCCAAGCTTTTCTGGCAAACTCCTCAGCCTGTTCCCGGTTACATCCAACCCTTGTAGAGAGTCCAATTGCTCAAACGACTCTGGTAATTCACTCAAGCCACAGAAGCGTATAGAGAGCGCAATTACAGCCTTCTCTGCAACGACAAACCCGCGCCTGACCCTATCGATCCCAGAATTTGTCGCTAGTACACCTGGAAACTCCTCCCCTGGCGCAAGTAAACCGCGCTGTTGAAGCAAATTCTCTAACTGAGTGAGAACGCTTATCTCGGCCATCCTTAAAGTATAG
>DAOTTL010000417.1:0-4250 GCA_034438135.1 Ktedonobacteraceae bacterium
GTAAGGGCCAGACCCCTCCCCAGGAGCACGGGATGGACGGTGGCAGAGCGTCCGCGCTGCCACCGTCCATCCAAAAAGGGTAGGTGAGCGGGGAAAGAAATGACTTTTGCGACAACCTGAACAACCTTTGCGGGGCAGATAAATGCCCTGGTTCTGGTGTATAATAGAAGTATATCAAAATTCAGCGGCGGTGCCGACAAAAAGAAGAGTTCGGCTCGCCATTTTTAGGGAGCTTATTCCCTACAAGCTTTTGTGAGAAGGATAGATGCGAATAATGTTGTTCGCACTCCTTTATGACTCTCACTCCCGTTTTCAGGCGGCACGGGTGCCATTTATCCATGGATCTCACGCCAGTTTTCAGGTAGCACAGATGCCATATAGTGAAGCTAATGTAGCCTTATCTTTATCGCAATCGTACCGTCCAGGAGATCTATGGAACCTTATCATTTACCTCGCAGTACATGGCAACTGCGAACCTCGAACTATGACTATCTACAGGAAACTATTCCCTGGTGGCAGGATGTGAACGCCTCTGTGGAGGCGGAGTTGTGTCTGGATTCGCGCGGGGAAGTGAGAGATGGCGAGGTGGCTGTGGTGGTGATTGGTGGAGGGGTGGCTGGCTTGAGCGCGGCTCTGAGTGCGCGTTTAGCTGGCGCAGAGGTCGTTTTGCTGGAGGCTGCCCATTGTTTAGGTGCGGGTGCAACTGGCAGAAACGCGGGCATTCTGAGTGCTGGTGTGAATATGGGGGTGGCTGATCTGGACCCCGAGGGGGCCGTTGCAAGTTTCTGGCCGCGAACTTCCAGGACTCTGCTCAGGCTTGTTGAGGAGGCAAAATATCCTGAAAGTCTCTTACAGGCCCATCTGACTGGAGCTTTGAGTCTGGCCGAGAACGTTGAGGAGGCGAGGATGTTGGGACGGGAGGTCAGGGCACGACTTGCTCTGGGTGTGCGTGCGGAACTATGGTCGGCTGAGGAGGTTGCTCTTGCTACTGGTGGACGAATGGATGTTACTAGAGTTGTCAGGGCCATGTGGCTACCGGATGAGGGACGTATCCAACCGTTGACTCTGCTGGCCCATCTGGCACGGCAGGCTCGTGCAATGGGGGTGCAGATGTTTGGTCGCTCACAGGTGGCCAGTTATCAGGAGTTCTCTACCGCTACTGGAAGGACTGCCTGGCTACTTACAATGACTGACGGCACCACGATGAATGCTGGTGGGGTAATCAACGCTGTTGGACCAACCTCACGCCCCACTGCACGCATTTTTGCCCTCTCCTTTGGGATCGATCTCCCAATAGATTTTCCGCTCTTCTGGGACTCCTCTCCCTATACGTACGCAGATTATCGTCCTGGTTACGGTCGTCTTACGGTCAGTGGCGGATCTTACGGGAGTGTGGGAGATGGCAAACATACCCGAGAACACTATCGCTCTCTGATCAATAGCGCACGCCATTGGCTGCCTGAATTGGCTGACCAGGAACCAGCGTATACATGGGGCGTTGATCTGAACGTGACCGATGATATGGTTCCAGGCATACGTAATCTGGGAATGACCGCTCCAGGTCTGGCGATTGAGGGACTGGGCGCTCTAGGCGTACTGCCCGGTATTGTACTGGGAGAGCAGGCTGGCGAACAACTCGTTTCCCAACTCACCCATAGTCGTCGCCTGGCGAGCTAGCATTTCTAGAAAGAGAGAGGTATGAGCATCCTTGATTTTCCAAAATCAGGAAAAAAGGCATTCGTCCTGCTATGCAGGCCGCCCCACCTCCATTTTCTCGGAAGAAGCGAGCCTGCCTGGCGGAGCATTTGCTCCGCCAGGCAGGCTCGCTTCTTCTTTTTTCGGGGGGAGAGGGGTCTTTGCAAGCCCCAGCAAAGTTAGGTATGACTCATATTTCTCTCGATCACGTTTAATCCATTGAAGATTCGACAGGTTGGCGCATGGAATCGATGAGGACGCGGGCGACTTCAGGTCGTGAGAACTCCGGCGGCGGAACTTCGCCAGCACGCAGCATCTGACGAATTTGGGTTCCGCTAAAAATGACGTGCTGATCGCTGCCATGGGGACAGGTTTTAGGTGTGGCCATGGAGTCACAGGCTCGGCAGAAGAAAGAGTGCTCAAAGAACATAGGAGTGATGCCAAGGCTGTCTGGATCGAACTCCGAGAAAATGTACTGGGCATCATAAGTGCCATAGTAATTGCCCACACCGGCATGGTCACGTCCTACGATAAAATGGGAGCAGCCATAGTTCTTGCGCATCAGGGCATGGAAGATCGCCTCGCGTGGACCTGCGTAGCGCATGGCTGCGGGCAGTACTCCCAGGATGGCGCGGCTGCTGGGATAGTAGTGTTCAAAGAGTACCTCGTAGCAGCGCATACGTACATCGGCGGGGATATCATCACCTTTAGTTTCCCCAACCAGAGGGTGTAGATAGAGACCATCCACAGTTTCAAGTGCGCATTTCTGGATATACTCATGGGCTCGATGGACGGGGTTGCGCGTCTGAAAACCCACAATGCGTTTCCAGCCTCGCTCAGCGAAGAGTTGACGCGAACGGGTGGGAGTATAGCGATAATCCGCGAATGTCTGTTCTGTCAGATTGACTACTCGTACCTGACCACCGAGTAATATCTGTGGCTGTCTGTAGATAAAAGCCACGCCCGGATGGGCTTCATCAGTTGTGCGGTAGACCTTCTGGGCTTCGTACTGTTGATCGTAAGGGAATTTTTCCTCAATAGTCATCACTGCCTGTAAAGTGCCCTGAGCATCAACCAGTGCGATTTGTGAGCCTTCGGGAAATGTCGCTGCCTGTTCGGGGGTCGCTGCGAGCGTGATGGGGATGGACCATGGGAGACCGTTGGCGAGATGCATTGTGTTGACAACGCTCATGTAGTCTGTCTGGTTCATAAAGCCCGTCAGGGGACTGTATGCGCCGTTGGCAAGCATTTCCAGGTCAGCCAGATGGCGTGCTTCCACCTGAAACCGGGGTAGGGCGGACGCTCGTGCTAGCAACTCAGCACGTTCCTCACCTTCCGCCTGATTGATAATCAGTGTGCCTCCGTGTGGGGCAATCAAACCGTCAGTGCTCTCTGGCATCTCTCAATCCTTTCCTCTGAAAGAGTTCCTCTATCTTCTTACGATCTGGGTAATTCGCGAGAAATGGCTCCTTCGTTCGTACTGGTGCCTGCCGATTCACAGCAGAGGCACCTTGTTTCTTTGATGAATGCTACAAATCGTGATCTGAAAGAAACAGAGCGCTAGCTAACAGCAATCTGTGCCTCCTGAGAGGTCAGATAGCCGAGTTCTTCCAGTTTAGCAAAGATATGGTTTACACTTTCCTCAATTGTCTCTAGAGAAGTATCAACTATAAGTTCAGGATTTTCAGGCTCTTCGTAGGGATCATCTATACCTGTAAATCCAGTGATCTTTCCCTCATCAACCAGTTTATAGAGTCCCTTCACATCACGCGCCCGACAAACCTCGATCGGACACTTGACATAAACTTCAACAAAATTTCCAATTTCCTGACGAGCCCAGGCGCGAGCTTCGCGATAGGGGGCGATAGCGGCGCTGATGCAGGTGACTCCATTGCGTGTGAGTAGACCGCAGACAAAGGCGATGCGTTTAATGTTTGTATCGCGATCCTCTCGGCTAAAGCCCAGTCCCTTGCTCAGATGAGTACGGACGACATCTCCATCGAGAATTTCGACGTTGCGTCCAAGGTCCTTTAGTCGAGCTTGAATGACTTCGGAAAGCGTGCTTTTGCCAGAGCCAGAGAGGCCAGTAAACCAGATTGTGAAGCCAGTTTGTGCCATGTTGTCCAGAAACCTCCATCTGTATAGTAGTTCCGATAGTGTATGCAAGCTATGTTGTCAAATTACAACCGCAGTTACATTGGGGAGAAATCAGAAAATGAAACACAGGCCTGTCATCTGTTAGTATAAAGCCCCATTTCTTTCTCTGGCAATAGCATCCATAAGACTAAAGTTGGCCGTGATTTTTCGGCTCTATGGCCTTTCTCCCTCAAATCAGGCCGTTCTGTACCGAAAGGGAAACTTGAGAAAGGTTCAATTTCTGACGTTCTGAACTCGTGTCTTCTCACTGCATATCTATGGACATTCTGCCAGCAAGCAATGGTTCTCCTTTTCTATATTGTAACACCTGTTGCAAAAGATTGCTGAGTATATGAGTCATCCCTGATTTTACAGGGGCTTGCAAAGCCCCTCCTCCCCTCCGAATAAGAAGCGAGCCT
>DAOTTL010000418.1:0-2727 GCA_034438135.1 Ktedonobacteraceae bacterium
GATGGTTTACTACCACAAATACCATTATAATGTACAGTAGGCATCGCATACAGCGAAGAGCGCGAGATCGATCCTGATCTCGCGCTCTTCTTTTGTAGCTAAACATATTATTACTAGCTCAAGCGGTAAGGAGTGCAATCCATGGCGCATACGCCAGATAGCCATACAACGACTGTAGAGATAGGTAAACAAGGCAATGGAACCCTCCAGGTGGCCTTTCAGGGAGAGCCAGGAGCTTTCGGAGATGAGGCAGTAAGAGTCTATTTTGGCCGACGCACCAATGACAGCTCTCAGCGAGAGGCCAGCCCGGTTCCCTGTAAGAGTTTCTCTGGTGTATTTCGCGCAGTCGCCTCCGGTGAAGTTGATTACGGCCTGGTACCGGTCGAGAATTCGCAGGCAGGCAGTATCAATGATACTTATGATCTGCTGCGTCAGCACGATCTTTTTGTGATAGGTGAGATCAGCCATCCTGTCAATCACTGCCTGCTGGCACTGAAGGGACAGAAGCGTGAGGATATTACACGGGTGATTTCGCATCCCCAGGCCCTGGCACAAAGCGATATTTTTCTGCGTGAGTTGGGTGTAGAGATCGTGGCAACCTACGACACTGCTGGCAGCGCGAAGATGTTACGAGATGAGCAATTGATGGGCGTGGCGGCAATTGCTGGCGCAGGGGCCGCTGAAATCTACGATCTTGAGATACTGGCTCGCAACGTTCAGACCATTAAAGATAATCATACACGCTTCATTGCCCTGGGACGCGAACCCGCGCCACGAGAGTCGGGCGAGGCAAAAACGATGCTGGTTATGGCTACAGCCCACCAGCCCGGTGCGCTCTATAAATGCCTGGGCTTTCTAACGGAGAATAATGTCAATGTGCTCAAACTGGAGTCTCGTCCGTCGCGTCAGCAGATATGGGAGTATGTTTTCTATCTCGATTTCGAGGGACATAGAGACGATTCTTCTGTACGTAAAGCCCTGGCAGATCTGGCGGAACATACAACTTTTTGCAAAGTTCTAGGTTCTTTTGCTCGCACCGTTTAACAGATCTCCAATATGAATCATCTCTCATCCCTCATTTTGACAAAATGAGCAAACGCTCTTGCTGGCGGCTGCGCTGCCAGCTTTTCAGGGAGAAAGGGCTGAGTTTGGAAGCAGCAATGCTGCTTCCAAACTCAGCCCTTTCTCCCTTTTCTCGGGGGAGGGGCGGCTTTGCAAGCCGCAGAAAAGTTCGGGATGGTAACTACTCAGATGCCCTGCTGAAACCGCCTCACCCCACAGAGGAAAAGGATGTCGAGCAAAACGGACGGGGTACCCCGCCCGTTTTGCTCGACATCCTTTTTTTATTCGCCGCCGCAGGCGGCAAGCAGAGGGCACCTGAGTAGTTACGAGGGATGACTCGTCATCTCCTAAAAAAGAGGATGGCATAGTTTGGGAGGCGCTTGTGCCTCCTAAACTATGCCATCCTCTTTTTGTTTTATGAGCGTTTAATCTTGAGGGAGTTAATAAAGTTTGTGGCCAACAATTGATAAGCTTCCGAGGAATACTCTTCAACCCTGCCAGCGTCACAAAGCGAGGTCAGGTTTGAATCGATTGGCAATTGGGCCAGAAGAGGCGAGCCAGTCATTTCTACCAGATCGGGACCGTTGGTGGGACCAAAGATCTCGTAGCGAGTGCCATCAGGAGTCTGGAAGTAGGACATGTTCTCAACAACTCCAACGATGACGCCTTTGAGCTGCTGTACCATGTTAATACACTTCTTGACGACCATGTTGGCCAGCAGTTGTGGCGATGAGACAATGACAATGCCATCCACTGGCAGAGCCTGGAGCACGGTCATAGGAGCGTCCGAGGTTCCAGGAGGCAGATCGATCAGTAGATAGTCAAGATCGCCCCAATCCACATCACTATAGAACTGCTTGATTGCACCTGAGATCATAGGACCACGCCAGATGACGGCATCACTCTCATTGGCCAGGAACATGTTCATTGACATGACTCTGATGCCTCCGCGACTGCGCAGCGGCTCTATGCCCCCACTGGCCGATTTCAATGGTTCACCGTGTGTACCAAACATACGAGCGATACTGGGACCCGTGATATCACCGTCCAGAATCCCGACGCGTAACCCCTGAGAACGCAGAGAAACGGCCAGGAGACCGGTTACCAATGACTTTCCTACTCCACCTTTACCACTCATTATAGCTATGACTTGCTTTATCTTGCGATCGGGACTGGCCGAGGACATTGTGAGCGGTATGCCACGACCAACCGGCGCTTTTTTGGGAGCCACTGAGATCGGCTCACCTCTGACAGATGCGTTTAAATCCTTTAGTAAAAGATCTTGTTTCTCTGGATTAAAGCGATGAGTACGCGAGCCTTGAGCAATACTTTCGCGCGAGCCGACAGCACAGGCTGTACACGGCAGCCCATGGCCGTGGAAAACTTTCACCGTCTCCGGGTGACTGCTCACCACATCATGTATTATCATATCGGCAGTAATCGTGTTCGCCATATACCTTATCCTCAATCAACACGCACAGGTTCGTTTTGCGCGTCCGTTCTTTTGCTGATGTGTAGCAGCATGCCAATTAACCATTATATACTAGCAAAAGATAAATCCGACCGCTACACTCAGATATAAAATAGTATATCACATCTGTGCCTGTATCTGGGAGGGTAGAGACTTTTTGTTTTATTTTTCTCTTCATCGTTTGAAAGCTGCAA
>DAOTTL010000419.1:0-17062 GCA_034438135.1 Ktedonobacteraceae bacterium
GACGGTGGCAAAGGTTGAGAAATACACAAGAGGGGGTGACTGATATCCTATTTTATCAACTTTTTTGACAAAATAAATTTCTTCCTGGTACGATTGTAAAAGTAGAATCGGTAAATTACGATGTATAAACAAATAGTGTTCTAGATGTAGCATGGGCATATGATCGTACATTTTATCGACATGTACCGCGCAATCTTTGCGGAAAGGAGGTATAGGTACTAACACAACGCGTTGTAAAAGAAATCTATTTCTCAATAATCATAGCGGGAATTTCCTGCTTCTGTGGAGAAAATCATGCAAGGAAAGCAAAAAAAATTTGGAGAGGCGGTATGATAATCATGCTGCCTTTAACTCTCAACACTGTTTTCTGGGGAATCAGTGAAAGAAGTGTCTCACCAGCTCACGCGGAAAAATACATTCACAGTCTTGGACTTACATTTGGTATTTATGTGACCCGGGAATTCCCGTGGCCGCAGTAAATCAGAATACCCCTATTCAGGGCACAAGCTATCATGCCCGAGATGCCGCCAACACCAGCAAATACCAGGATAATTATGGTGGATTCGGCAACCTTACGTACTACCTCAACTATAGTACAGCCTCTCAGGACTTCTTGAACTCCTGGGCAGATGAATACGCTTCCTGGGGCGTCGATTTTCTTAAAATCGATGCAATTGGAGACTCGATCAATAGGATGCTCAGGAGTGGTCGAACGCTCTGCGACAGAGTGGACGACCGATCTTATTCGATCTCTCGAATATCCTGGATCGCAATACTATCAATTTCTGGCGGCAGTATTTTAATGCCTGGCGCATTGAGAGTGATATCCAGTGTTATTCAAACTGTTCCATACTCTGAAAGCACACGCTGAAAACAAGGAGAAGGAGATGCTATGAAAAAGCAAAAACGTATCCAAACCCTGGCTATCCCACTTATTTTTGTGCTCTTATGCACAACGGTACTGACTTTTACCATGCATGTAGTCACTGCATCGAAAGCTGCAAGCGCAAGCGTGGCGACGGGACTGCATGTTGTCGGGAATCTTATTGAGTCCGGCAACGGTCAGGTGATTACCCCTCATGGCGTTGACCGCATGGGTGGCGAATATTCTTGTCCTGGCGGCAATACATTCGATGGACCGGTTGATCAGACTTCGGTCAATGCCATGCTTAGCTGGAAAGTGAACATCGTGCGCCTCCCTATGAACGAAGATTGCTGGCTTGGCATTAATGGATACCCCGCTGGTGGCCTCTCGACCTCACAGTACCACCAGGCTTTTATCAACTATGTGAATTTGCTGAACCAGAATGGGATCATCGTAATCATCGATTTACACTGGACCAATTCTGGCGACAATAAGGCGACTGGTCAGCAACCCATGCCCGACCTGGACCACGCCCCTGCCTTCTGGACCTCGGTCGCCAATACCTTCAAAGGCAATTCATCTGTTATTTTCGATCTATTCAACGAGCCGTATGGCGTTAGCTGGTCCTGCTGGAAAAATGGCAGCACAAGTGCAAACAGTGGCTCATGTAATAGTACGAATTTCGCAGTGGCAGGCATGCAAACGCTGGTCAATACTGTGCGTAACACTGGAGCTAGCAACATCCTTATGCTGGGTGGTCTGTCCTATTCAAATGACCTGACTGGCTGGCTGGCGAACGAGCCGAGCGATCCCGATCATAACCTGGCAGCTTCGACGCATATCTACAATTTCAACGCCTGTAGCAATATCAATTGCTGGAACTCGGAAATCGCTCCGGTAGCTGCGCGTGTGCCCGTTATTGCTGGCGAACTGGGCGAGAATGATTGTGCCTCCGGCTTTATTAATGGGCTGATGACCTGGCTCGATCAACATGGCATCAGCTATCTGGCCTGGAGCTGGGCCCCTTATAGCTGCTCTGGCACGCCAGCGCTTATTAGCAACTATAACGGAACGCCAACCAACTTCGGTCAGGGGTACAAGACGCACCTGATTTCGCTTGGGAATAGCGGCGACGGCGGCGGCTACTATGAGATAGTCAACCGCCATAGTGGGATGGCTCTGGATATCACCGGAGCCTCGACCGCCAATGGCGGAGCGGCGATCCAATGGCCTTACCACGGCGGTACCAATCAGCAATGGCAGGAGGTCCCGACCAATGGCGGCTATAAGTTGGTCAATCGCAACAGCGGTCTGCTGCTCGACGATCCGAGTGGTTCCAGAACCCAGGGGACGAAATTGGATCAATGGAATGATACCAATGGCTCCAATCAGTGGTGGAATCTGGTCTCCGCTGGAACGGCTACTACTATCTGGTCAACCAGAGCAGTGGACTCTACGCTGATGTCGATGGTGCCTCTACCACGCAGGGTATTTCGGTGATCGAATGGCCCTCGGATGGTGGCACCAACCAGCAGTGGAGCTTGACCGCGGTCTAGAAGCATTCGATGCACGGAGAAGAGGATGCAGTTCACATCCCCTATCAATGACGAACGAGTTGCACTCTCTTCTTCCTCTGCTCATTTGAGATAGTCAACCGCCATAGCGGGATGGTTCTGGATATTTTTGCAAAAAGCCCGGACCTTTCCCTTTACTTAAGAAAGGAAATAAGACGAATGACAAGGAAGTTTGCCGGTCTGCCTCGTCGATATCGAGTTGGAGGCATCACTATAACGCTGCTGTGTATAGTAATCTGCGTACTCCTGGTTGTAGCTCCCTGGAGCGCTATTCATAGAGCTTTTGCGGCCAGGACTGGCCAGGTTACGATCAATGCTAACCAATCTCTCGGCACTCTGACCAACGCCAGCAAGGGTCTCAATACCGCCGTGTGGGATTCGCATATGACTGATAGTGCCTCTACCACTGCGGTCAAGAACGCAGGCATTACTATTTTGCGCTACCCCGGTGGCTCAACTTCAGATGACTATCACTGGCAATCCAATAATTCGGGGGGCAACAATAACTTTGATGCCTTCATGCGTATGGCCCAGGCGGCTGGTGCGCAACCGATTATCACGACTGACTATGGCGCGGGCTCACCACAAGAGGCTGCTGGCTGGGTCCAGTATGCCAACAAAGGTGGAGCAGGCTATAAAGGTCCCGTCCCGACGTACTCAGGTGGAAGTAGCACCGGCCACACGTATGGCATCAAATACTGGGAGATCGGCAACGAGGTCTATGGGAATGGCACCTATGGAGGCGGCTGGGAAAATGATAGTCATACACATAGTCCAGCTACCTATGCCAGCAACGTTGTAGCCTTTAGCCAGGCAATGAAGGCCGTTGATCCAACTATCAGTGTTGGTGCAGTCGTCACCACGCCAGGCAACTGGCCCGATGGATCAACCAATTCTGCATCCCCACAACCCTGGAATACCACCGTTCTTTCAACCGCTTGCTCATCCATCGACTATGTAATTCCTCACTGGTATCCGCAGAATCCAGGCAGCGAATCCGATGCGAACCTGCTGTCGGCCCCCAACAAAATTGCGAGCATGGTTTCCACGCTGCGCACTGAAATCAATCAGTACTGTGGTGCCCATGCCAGCGCGGTGAAGATCATGGTTACAGAGACCAATTCGGTCTCTTCCGAACCAGGGAAACAGACCGTCAGTATCGTCAATGCCCTGTTCCTGGCCGACGATTACACTTCATGGTTGGAGAATGGCGTTGCCAATGTCGATTGGTGGACGTTGCACAATGGTGCCGTGGCTGGCAATACCAGTTCTTCACTCTATGGCAATGCTCAATATGGTGACTATGGCGTGCTGGCCAATGGCGGCTGTGCCGGTGGATGCGAACCTGCTGTCAATACACCTTTACCTGCGTACTATGGCTTGCAGATGTTGAACTCTATGGGGACGGTAGGAGATACGATGGTCTCCTCTTCATCCAATCAAAGCCTGGTTGCAGTTCACGCGGTGAAGCAGGCCAATGGAAACCTGGCGGTGCTGCTGATCAATAAAGATCCCAATAACTCCTATACGATGTCGCTCGGCCTCAATGGCTACTTTGCGAACGCCAACGCGCCTGTGTATACCTATGGGGAGAACAGCAGTTCCATCACATCCTCGTCTGGTTCGTCCTCCAGCATAAACATTGCTCCCTACTCACTGAACCTGGTCATCTTATCTCCGGGCAATGGACCTATCACACCGATGCCCACAGCCCATCCGGGCACGCCGACGCCGATGCCCACAACTGGGGGCAGTGGCAACGGGTACTACAAGATAGTCAACCGCCATAGCGGGATGGTTCTGGACATCAGCGGAGCCTCAACCGCGACTGGCGTGGCAGCGATCCAATGGCCTTACCACGGCGGTACCAATCAGCAATGGCAGGAGGTCCCGACCAATGGCGGCTATAAGCTGGTCAATCGCAACAGCGGTCTGCTGCTCGACGATCCGAGTGGTTCCAGAACCCAGGGGACGAAATTGGATCAATGGAATGATACCAATGGCTCCAATCAGTGGTGGAATCTGGTCTCCGCTGGTAACGGCTACTACTATCTGGTCAACCAGAGCAGTGGACTCTACGCCGATGTCGATGGTGCCTCTACCACGCAGGGTATTTCGGTGATCGAATGGCCCTCGGATGGTGGCACCAACCAGCAGTGGCAACTCGTCGCAATCTAAGTGTAGAGGCGTGGGAAACGGGACGGCAACGTTGCAAGTCTTTTGAAAAGTTGCCGTTCCCTCTTTTGTCAGTCTACCTGGCGAGACACGTGGGAAATCAGCATAGGAGCTTTACCACCGGCGTTCCTGATGAGAGCGGAACCAGCAACCCGTTGGAGCTGGAGAGGAGGAACTACCACACCTCTTCTGGTCAACATCTGCCTCAGAGTATCCACTACATCATCATCGCGCAATTGCTCGGAAGCGCCTGCTAAAAAAATGTGCAAGCCATCAGCTTCCTGAACTATTTGCCACCCACCAATGGGCAGAGTATCAAAGACCGTCTGAAACTGAAGAGGCGACACTCCCTGCTCTTTGCCCTCATCTGAGAGCAAATACAGCATCTCTGCCGTCCTTCCCTCGATAATCTCAAGCAAAGCCAGAGGGGAACCGCATGGACAACTTTCGCTGGCAGAAAAGCGCACCGGATCAGGCACTTCGTAACGAATCAGCGGCTGTGTGCGGCGAAAGAGCACAGTCAGCAAGACTTTGCTCCCTGATGTGCCAGGGGCAACCGGGCGATTGTTCTGATCAACTACCTCGATGATTGAAAAATCCTCGAAGATATGAAACCCCTGGTGAGACGGACATTCCGATGCCAGAACCCCGGCCTCAGTCATGCCATATACATTGAAGAGTCTGGTTTGCCAGGTTTCTTCAATCCGTTGCCGCATTTCAGGCAGAAGGGCCTCTGCCGAGCAAATGACCGAGCGAGGAGCAATATGTAAACGCCCCTGGCGTTGCTCGTTAGCGAGAATAGAGGCAATTGAAGGATAGGCAAAAAAAGCATCTGGTTGCCAGTCATTGAGGCGTTGGACAAGGTTCTCCAGCGAGTCATTGGAGGCCAGTTGTATACGCGGCACAGGTTGTCCATCGATTATAATGGGAAATTGCGATGTCATGTGAGCAGGAGCGGTCGAGGCCACAACAGCGGCCCTACTTTCGGGAGTTATGCCACACCAATGTTGGAAACGCGAAAAAGAGTTTGCTATAATGGCTCCCTCTGTACGGCTGTAGATAAAGATGCCTGGCTGTCCTGTGCTGCCTGATGTAGCAACAATGCGATAGCGATCGAGGAAGAGTTTACCGGCATCTGCGCGATCCAGATACTGCCTGACATCGTCCAGACGAACGGCAGGGTCAGTCACCAGATCATCGAAATGTTCCATTAATATGCCTTTGGTCAAGACCGGCAATTCCTGCAATGGACGATCCATCAACCCCTGATGGAAACGCCGATAAAAAGATGAATGTGCGTAAGCATATTCCCGGCAGGATTGCAAGGCCTCCGCCTGGTAATCTAACAACTGCTGGCGCGTCCAGCCCTCATGCTGGCGACACGTCGCAAAGTTCTCCAGCGATTGTTGGCTCTGCGGATCAACAGAAACGGCTTCCATAGAGGATCTCCTTTTTTAGCTAGTGGCACAACGTTGACACATATCGCACCGCGCCATAGGTGCTCTCGATGCCTGAGCAGTCAGCCGACAGAAGTAGCAAACTTATGCAGAACTTTTCTCCATATGCTTGAACTGTGGATTTACGATCATGGAGAGAGTTGCCAGCAGATAGATTGCTCCCATTGCAAAGAGAGTTGCATGCAGGCCGATCCAGATAACGACAAAGCCGCTGATCAGTGCTCCAAGGGGCATGCCACCCATAACCATTGCACTCCCCACGCCCATTACTCGCGCAAGCTTCTCACGTGGAGTTCGCTCCTGAATAACGGTGAAGATGAGTGGATTGATTGGACCAAAGGCCAGCCCGGCCAGCGCAAACCAGATCAATTGGATCGGGAAACTGGGGATGAGCAAAACCCAGAAGCGGAATGCTCCTCCGATGAGCACACAGAGTCCAAGCGTCAAACGGCGCGGAAAGCGATGTCCAATAAAGCCAAAGATTATCGTTCCTACAAAGCCCATTCCACTAAATGCTGCATAGAGCAAACCGAAGGGGATCGCACTATGATAGGTTTGCAGTGTATAAGCGGGCATAACCACCGCAGAACTCGCGCTGGCGAGCATATTAATAACGATAAATACGATCAGGAGAGTCAGGAGAATGGGATCTTTCGTAAAGCTTAAGCCTTCGGCCAGAGATGCAAAATATCCTTGCTTCTGGTTTGTCTGGACCCCTTTCCGGCGCTTTTTTATCGTTAAATGAGCTGGCACAAAACGTCCAATGAGCAATGCAGAAATCACAAAGGAGATTGCATCAAACCAGAGCAGGTTGCTTGAACCTATAACAGCGATCAGGAAACCTGTCAATGGCGCACCCACCAGGATGGCCATGTACGATACCCCTTCATCAAAGGAATTGGCACGTTCCAGGCGCATCTGGGCCAGATCGGCCAGATTAGGCACCAGAGTAGCGCGAGCAGTATTCGCAGGTGCTCTGAGCACTCCTCCCACGAATACGAGAACCAGCAATTCCCAGAAGGATAGTCCAACCGTGTTATGTAAAAGAGGAATAAGCAGTACAGTCAGTCCACTCAGGAGATCCCCCATGACACTGGTATATTTGTAACCTACTCGCTCAACCAGAACACTACTGAGAAAGCTCGAAGCGATCATAGATATGAGGGAGAAAAAGCCTACAATTCCTGCCTGCGCGATGCTGCCTGTTGTTTGCAAAACAAACCAGGGAACAGCTAGCAAGGTCAGGGTATTGCCTATATAGGAAATGACATTCGCCGTAAACAACGCGTAGATGGGTAGAACCATTTTCACTGGTTCTGGCTCTTGCACATCTGCCACGCTGCTCTCCTTTAGCACATTGCTGCTCATGCTATTTACTCCATGATCTTCTTTCTATCTAATCAAGACGTATTATTAAGGGAGCAAAGAGAGAACCATAGGAGTCTTTCCACTAGGATTTTTCTTGAGCATGCTCACTCGATGGATCTCGATGGCTGGTACCACTAACTGCTGAGTAATGAACTTCTGTTGCAAGGCTATGCGTATCTGCTCATCTGTGAGTTCGGAGGACACGCCAGTCAGAAAGACATGCAGCCCATCCGACTGCCGAACGATCTGCCAACCTGTCAGCGGTAGTGGATCAAACACTGTTTCAAACAGATAGGGAGAAATGCGCTCTTGCTTGCCCGTGAGCGAGGGAAAAAAGAGGACTTCGATCGCTCGCCCCTCAACATTCTCCAGCAGGGCAAAAGGATGACCACAGGCACACTGCGTCAGACGAGATGGACGCACCAGGTCACTGAGTTCATAGCGAATCAAAGGCTGAGTACGCCGAAAGAGCACCGTCAGCAGCACTTTGGCCCCCTGCTCACCCGGAGGCACTGGCCTATTCTGTTCATCCACTACTTCCAGCAGCGAGAAATCTTCAAAGAGATGCAAGCCCTGATGTGCCGAGCACTCCGCTGCCAGCACCCCTCCCTCAGTTGTGCCATAAGAGTTATATGGTTGGGTATGCCAGGTTTCCGCGATGCGCTGACGCATGGCATTGCTCAGGGTATCTGCGGCACAAAAAACGGTGCGAGGAGCGATGTGCAGACGACCCGCTTGCTGCTCATCTGCCAGCACAGCAATAATTGACGAGTAGCCTAACAGGGCCTCTGGTTGAAACTCGTTCAGAGATTGAACGATTGTCTCCAACGGTTCCGTTGCCCCCAAATGCAACCTGGTTGCCTGCTTCCCACTGATAACCAGGGGAGCGACTGATGTTACAGAGGCGACTCTAGTTGCAGGCGTGGCTCCTCCCCAGCTTGAGGAGCGGATAAACGTATTTCCTCTGATTGTGGTCTCAGTCTGCTCGTAGAGAAAAACGGCGGGTTCGCCGGTGCTACCAGAGGTTGCAGCTACCTGATACCGACCGAGAAAAGGTCCTTTCGCTTGATCGCCGGTTAGATACTGATGAATGTCATGTAAGTGAATGGCCCGATCCGTCACCAGATCATCAAACTGCTCCGTCATCATAGCTTTGGTCAAGACCGGTAGTTCTTGCAATGGACGATCCATCAACCCCTGATGGAAACGCTGATAAAAAGGGGAATGCGCGTAAGCAAAGTCCCGACAGACCCGCAGCGCATGCTGCTGATAGTTCAGCAATTGCTGTCGTGTCCAACTCTCATGTTGGAGACACTGAGGGTACTCCACTAACGGTTTTTGATCCTGCTGTTCGAGCGATAGAGCTTCCATGAACTTTTCCTTTCCAGCTAAAGAGAGAATCCTTTCTGGTCAGCACTCACTATCAGGACTTCAGAAGGGAGAGGACCATAGGTGTCTTCCCGTTAGCATTTTTCCTGAGTACACTCACGCGATGGATCTCGATGGCTGGCACCATCAACCCCTGAGCAATAAACTTCTGTTGTAGTGCTATGCGTACCTGCTCATCTGTGAGTTCAGAAGACACGCCAGTCAGAAAGACATGCAGCCCATCCGCCTGCTGAACGACCTGCCAACCCGTCAGCGGCAGTGAGTGAAACACAGTATGAAACAGATAGGGAGAAGTGCGCTCTTGCTTGCCTGTAACTGAAGGAAAAAAGAGGACTTCGATCGCTCGCCCCTCAACGTTCTCCAGCAGGGCAAAAGGATGACCACAGGCACACTGCGTCAGACGAGATGGACGCACCAGGTCGCTGAGTTCATAGCGTATCAAAGGCTGGGTGCGCCGAAAGAGCACCGTCAGCAGCACTTTATCCCCCTGCTCACCAGGCGGTACCGGACGATTCTGTTCATCTACCACTTCCAGCAGCGAGAAATCATCGAAGAGATGCAAGCCCTGATGTGCTGAGCACTCCGCTGCCAGCATACCTCCCTCAGTTGTGCCATACGAGTTATACGGTTGGGTTTGCCAGGTTTCTGCGATGCGCTGACGCATGGCATTGCTCAGGGTATCTGCGACACAAAAAATCGCCCGGGGAGCGATGAGCAGCCGACCTGCCCGCTGCTCATCGGCCAGCACAGCAATAATTGATGAGTAGCCTAGCAGGGCCTCTGGTTGAAACTCATTAAGGGATTGAACGATTGTCTCCAAGGGTGCGGTAGCGGACAGATTTAAGCGTGGCAATGCCTGTCCCTTGACAGCAACGGGCAGTTTTGATGAACCCAGATTAGGTGCCGTTGTAGCGATAACAGCCGCTTTACTGGTTGGAGTAACTGAACCCCAGTTTAGAGAGCGCAGATAAGAGTTACCGTTAATGGTTCCCTCGGTCTTCTCGTAGAGAAAAACGGCGGGTTCGCCAGTGCTACCAGAGGTCGCGGCTACCTGATACTGATCAAGAAAAGGTCCTTTTGCCTGAGAATCAGCTAGATACTGGCGAATAGCGTGTAAGCGAATGGCCCGATCCGTCACCAGATCGTCGAACTGCTCCATCATCATAGCTTTGGTCAACACTGGGAGTTCCTGCAGTGGACGATCCATCAACCCCTGATGAAAGCGCTGATAAAAAGGGGAATGCGCGTAAGCATAGTCCCGACAGATACGCAGGGCATGCTGCTGATAGTTCAGCAACTGCTGACGTGTCCAACTCTCATGTTGGAGACACTGGGGGAACTTCGCCAACGGTTCTTGATTCTGCTGTTCGAGTGCTAGAGCTTCCATGAACATTTCCTCAGTCAGGTAGGTGTAATAGCATCCTTCAGTAAAGAGATGGCATAGCGTCCTTCACGGAACATCATCTTTGCAGAGAAAGAAATCCGACGGACTCTTTCTCTGCAAGCTATGTGCGCCAGATGGCTTGCGGTCATTTTGAGCCTGGAATGCGCTCTTTGATAATAGTGTTCTGATCGTAAACAGTAATGCGATAACCATCGAGGTCGGCAAAAATAAACGTTTTGCCGAATGGTCCATCGAAAAGGGGCATCAGGATAGTCACATCGTTCTTACTCATCGCTTCGTAAGCGGCCTGCCCATCATCCGCCTTGAGCCAGAGAGCTACCCCAAGACCAGGCGTAGGTAAGCTATCCAGGTCCACCTCTGGGCGTCTATTAAGAAGACCAAAGGGGATAGGAGAACTCAGAAACGCTACCGCACCTGGAAATACCAGGGGATCGCGCTTGAGTCCGACCTTATGTTCATAAAAATCTGCTGCCGCCGCCAGGTCACGAACTTGCAGAGAAATGAAGCCAGGGCCACTGATACCTGTACTTGTCGTGTCGCTCATAAAGCAACTCCTTACTTTTTATCTACGCAATCACAGATGTTGTTGTGATTGCAGAAAATATGTTGCTAACCATACAAATCTTCTGCTTAGTTAGACGATAGAGAAACGCAAAACTATGCGCAACTGCTCAGGAACTGCTACTTTTCTGTTTCTGTTTGGCAATTTCTGTAATCCATCCGGGTACACCGTCGGCAGAATCCCAGATCTGTAGTTTGCCCGGCTCGACGCGTACGTGGACCATGGCAACTGTCTCTAGCGACTGCAAAAAGCGAGCTACGCGCTCGGATGGCATATAGCGCAGTGCAATCCGTTGACACATCTCGGTCACGTCATCATAACTGAAGTGTGCGATACCTCGCACCTGTACACCACGCCTGATGCCACTATTTTCTGCGACCGTGACGCTGACCTGGGGATGGCGCTCCATACGACGATGTTTAAGACCTCCAGCCAGAGTAAAGAGATTAAAGCCACCATCTCGCCATTCGTGCCACTGCGGAATCAACATGATCTCACCATTAGAAAGCAATGTGGCCACCATAGCGTTCAAAGGCTGATCGAGAAAATCCCCAATATCAGCAACTTGCAGTTGAGTACGCATAAGTATCTATTCTCCTTCATCAGACAGTTTACTTTCAGCCACACGGTATTGTGACGCGCTCACGCTATAGTCCGTTTCCTGTAGCTGTTCATAAAGGGAGACAACAGAAAACGCAAAACTATATGCAAACATCACTTACTATATTCAAATTGCTTTCCTGGCACTTAAAAAGTGTGTAAATAAAAACTATGTTATAATGTACCCTGAGTTCACACACTGGCCCGTACATCTTGAGGAGATCAAGGAAGTAGTATGACACCTGAACAAAGTAAAATTCACAGCCCCCTTAGCAACCCCGAGTCCACTGATGCGGTGACGTTCACTCCCAATTTGTCCGATAGCAGTGCTCTCATCGAACCATATCGTCAGGAATTGTACTTGCATTGTTATCGCTTCATGGGATCGCTACACGACGCGGAAGACCTGGTGCAGGAGACGATGCTTCGCGCCTGGCAGCGTTTTGAAACCTTTAAGGGCCTGTCCTCGCTACGAACCTGGCTTTATGCCATAGCCACACATGCCTGTCTCGACACCCTCAAGAAACGTTCGCCGCGTACACTGCCAACAGTTACCTATCCCGTAGTAGAACCCGATGGCTCACTTCCACGACCGTCTCCCGAAGTTCCCTGGCTGGAACCATTCCCAGATGCCTGGTTGGATGAGACAACATATAACCCTGAAGCCCGCTATACCAGGCGCGAAAGTGTCTCGTTCGCATTTCTCACTGCCCTACAATTGCTTCCACCTCGACAACGGGCTATTTTAATCCTCTCAGATGTTCTAGATTGGCATGCGGCAGAGGTTGCACAATTGCTTGTGATGTCGATACTGGCTGTCAACAGTGCCTTGCGCCGAGCTCGCGTGACGTTGACGAAAAACTATCAGAGGGATGAGCAAAAAGTGCAACCGGTGAATTATGCTGATACTGCAACAAGCATACTCTTGCAGCGCTATGTGCATGCCTGGGAAAATGATGATGTGGTTGGACTTGTAGCACTCCTGAAAGAAGATGCCATGCTGAGCATGCCGCCCTTTGCTTCGTGGTATCAAGGACGAGAAGCGATCCAGGCCATGCTCAGCATGGCAGCATTTGATCCTGAGAAACCTGCTCATTGGCGCCTATCTCCAACACAAGCCAATGGACAGGCAGCCTATGTTTTGTACAGGAAAGCCAGGGCCACTGGCAAGTACCAGGCGTTTGGGATTCAATTAGTGTCTCTCATTCCTGGGGTCTCAAACCAGCAAATAGCAGAGATAATGATCTTCATGACACCCTCGCTGGTACCATTTTTTGATCTTCCTCTCTCTCTGCCTTAAATACTCTTTTGAAAGCTTCGTTTGTCCATACACTTGATAAGCTTTTTAATGCTTTTGGGTGGAATATCCCTATCTATCTCAGTACATCACCCAATTTCACCTGGCAAGCAAAGATACCAGGAGTGCGATGCCTGGACAACGATCTTTTACTGCAAGTACTCGTGAAGAACTAATACATGCAAAATAGCCATTTTATTGAAGTAGTTGCATATGAAAGGAATGATTTCATTGGAAATAAGGTAAAAAATACTTCTCATGGGCTTGATAAATCTTCTATTTTATTTTATCTTACTTATAAGTAGCTTGATTTAACCCGTATGATGGAGCTATAGCAAAAATAGAGCTATAGCAAAAAGAAAAAGGGTGCTTGAAAGGATTCTAAGGACGCTCCATCCTCAAAAGTAACGATTGCTCCACTTCCACGACAAAATTCGCAAGCACTCGGAGACTTTTCTCTGACAGTCGCGAATTGCTATTGCTGCTGAAATCTGTCCAGCAGTATCCAGGCGTTCTTGCGGAAATTGGCAGGAGCCAGATCAAAATGAACTTTGTCAGTAGAGAGAATACCCGCCATAAGGAGATAAAATCATGGCTTTTTCTTTAGGACAACTCCGTAAGACTATGATGGGTGGCCTTCCCCCAGAAGTTGCTGCTTTTAGCCAGGGCGTTACCCAGTCCGAGAAATATCTGGGCAATATCTTCCTCACTGTCATACAGAACTATCAGGCCACACTTAAAAATAGCAACCTTGAGGCTGTTGTGCACCGACTGAACGCCGTTGCGCCAGAATTGCGCGGCTTTGCCTATGAAGGAGCTGGCATGGGACTCATGCAGTTGGATTGCATGTTACCATGGAAGAAACGCCTCCTGCTCTTTCTGGCGGGTTCAGCTTCTCCCTATGTATATCCTGTTTATGTTGGGGCTGGACTGGCTCTGGCCAGGCTTAAGAAGGAGCCAGAACGTTTTCTTCATCCATTTGAACCAGTTTTGCGCTGGTTTATGGTTGACGGCTATGGATTCCGCTATGGCATCTTCGCACGGCAGAGCACTATCGTAGAACAAAAGTATCCAGAATATCTTTCAGCCGCTGCTCGTAGGGTTTTTGATCAAGGGATGGGGCGAAGTATCTGGTTCGCCAATGGTGCAGATCCTGAGCGCATGTCGGCACTTATCAACCCCTTTCCTGAAACTCGTCAGGCAGATATCTGGAGTGGCGTAGGGTTCGCCTGTGCTTATGCAGGAGGCGCAGAGCGGGCAGCCATTGAGATGTTGACAAAAGTGGCGAGTTCATACCGGGCGCAACTGGCTCTGGGAGCTGCTATTGGAGCGAAGGGCCGTCAGCGAGCCGGGAATCTGGTTCCCCATACTGATCTGGCCTGTGAGATTCTGTGCGAACTCTCTGGTAATGCGGCAGCGGATAAAACGGATATCGCGCTCCAAAATATCCCTACCGATGGACCCGAAACAGCCTTCGAAACCTGGCGCAGGCGCATTGAAGCAGAATTTGTTAAGTCTGTAGCAAGGTAGACAGCGTGCAATAAGAATGTTCTCGCTAGAGGAAAAATAATCGTGGATCTACTGCCAGGCCCTTCACCTTATGAGTTGCTGCCAGGATTACAACAGCATGTGGTTTCATCCTCCTAATTATGAACGCTTGTAGGGCATCGCCTCATGATGAGACGTTGCCCTACAAGCGTTTTGGAGTTTGCCTCTATTTCGAGAACATCAATTATAACAGCTTGAAGATAAGATTGAGTCAGACATATTTTTGATGATACATGTTGATCACCAGACAAATGTTCAACTGATTTGCTATACTTTGACCGATATCAATGGGGCGTCTTTTGCGAGAAATACCGGATGCCTGGCCACACACGAGGAAACATGAGCTATCAGGTGACGATGACGGACGTCGAGGCTCGCCCAACGGCGGTGGTGCCTATGACGACCACGTGGCAGGAGTTCCCGAGGCTGTGGCGGGAACTGAGTGATGAGGTGTGGGCATGCCTACACGCAGGCGGGATCTCACGAGGCTGCCGCGTTATCATACTGTATTGGGACGATGTGCCACATATCGAGGTTGGAGTCGAGTTGCTCGTTCCGTGTCCGCTCACTGGACGAGTGATAGCGTCGGCCCTACCAGTTGGGCAGGTGGCGATGACCGTGCATTGGGGACCATATTCGAAGTTGGGGGAGGCACATCGGGCCGTGATTGACTGGTGCGCCGCGCAGGGAAAGCGAAAGACCGGCACGCGATGGGAGGTCTACGGACCCCACAACGACGATCCCGCCAGGGTGTGGACCGAGGTCTACTGGCTCCTGGCGTGATGGCTCACCCAAAGCCTCGCGCCACATTCGAGTGGGGAGAGTGAGAGAGAACCCTGCAAAGAACGCTAAGCCTTCCAAACGTCTAGCACTTGAGAAATATCCACAACGCTACGCCCGGTATCAGCCTCGTTAGAACAGCGGAGGCGTTGTCAGCAGCAGGGTTACGCTTGCAAACAGATTTCCACATGAGTCGGTAGCAATGCAAGAAGTTCAAGAGAGAAGAACAATCAAAATAGTGCCAGGTTCTGACAACCACACATTGCATGACTATGCGAATGTCTATATTTGTGCAAAAAACCCGATGCTCTTTAAGAGAAAAGATGCTCATGCAGAGATTTGTGTTCTTAGAATGAACACAGCAATCCTGGATGGCAAAGGCGTGATTATCACCGATAGAAATGCAACGGTCAACTGTGTAGGTGTGATGGGAAAAGGTCTGGAACTCGAATTTAAAAAGCGCTATCCTGAGATGTATGAGGATTATCTGGTTCGTTGCCATGCAAAACAAGTTCGCCTTGGAGAACCATATCTCTATCGAGGATTACGCTCTCCCTGGATTATAAACTTCCCAACAAAAGATCACTGGCGCTCTATCTCTCGACTTTCTGACATTATCTCTGGCCTGGAATATCTTGAGAGACAGTATGCCGAGTGGGGGATTACTTCATTAGCGATGCCTGCTCTAGGGTGTGGGAATGGTCAATTAGAGTGGCGTGTCGTAGGTCCTATGCTGTATCGCTATCTAAGTCGCCTCGATATACCTATCGAACTTTATGCGCCAGATGGCACACCAGCAGCAGAGATAGAGACATCCTTCCTCTCACAGCCGGAGGTCTCATCCTCCACAGAAGGTATTCAGCATGAACATTGGAAGATACATCCGGCGTACATAGGTCTGGTAGAGATTCTGGCACGGATTGAGCGAGAACCCTACCATTGGCCGATAGGCAGGGTCACATTTCAAAAGATTGCCTACTTTGCTACGGTCCTGGGATTACCAACGGGTTTACAATTTACACGTGGAAGCTACGGTCCATTCTCATCTGATATTCATCAACTAACGACAAGACTCGTCAACAATGGTCTTATTCAGGAAACAAGGCTTGGAAACATGTTTTCAGTCAAGCCAGGACCAACCTATAGAGATGCTGAGCAAGCATTCCGCTCTGAACTTGTTCAATGGGAACCTCTTATTGAACGCATCAGTGATCTTTTCTTGAGAATGAGAACTCAGGAAGCAGAGGTGGCAGCAACTGTCCATTTTACAGCGCTAACTCTGGAACAGACGAATGAGGGGAAGGTCTCAGAAATGGCAGTTCTTGAGGGTGTGAAACATTGGAAACAAAAGCGTAACCCTCCTCTGAAAGATGAGGAGATCAGTCAATCTATTCGCGACTTGAATTTATTAGGTTGGATTAATGTCAGCTTAAGTTCGGATCTTCCGCTTGTACAGGAGGCATTGTTCCTCTAATGTATCTCTGGAGCTAAAGAGCAAAGTCTTAGTATGGCATCAGGTCGCCATTGACGTACCACCAGAGCGATATCGCGCCGCAATGTTAAGGTCGCCTCAACATCCCCGTCGTAGTAGCCTTCTAAAAAGGTCACGGTTTGCACTCCGAGCAATCTGGCAGAATTGCGTTGCTCTTCTTCGCGAATGGTTGCCAGACGAGCCGGGGTCATGTCAGGATCATTTGATCCCTTATCACCTCGTGTAACCAAAAGGTAATGAATCTCACGTCCCTCTTCAGCGAGTTGGGCTACAGTACCACCGCAAATAAAATCTCCATCATCAGGATGGGCAAGAACAAACAAGATACATTGTCCTCCAGGAGGGAGTAGTACTGAAGATGTCACCATATGCATGCCCTCTCTTCTTTCAATGTAGTCGTTTTAAATAATATACCACCTATCGAAATCAATGTGGCTCCTGCTGTCCATGGGAGGGTCGTCCGCTGTGCTTAGGCATCAAGAGGCTGCTCCTCGCTCTCTGGCTATGCAGTGCAGTAACAAGTCATAGCTCCATAGCTCAGAGCGTATAT
>DAOTTL010000420.1:0-13212 GCA_034438135.1 Ktedonobacteraceae bacterium
GAATCAGAAGAGCTATGAGTCATCTCTCACTTTTCTGCGGCTTGTAAAGCCGCCCCCCCGAAAGAAGAAGCGAGCCTGGTTGGCGGGGCAATTGCCCCGCCAACCAGGCTCGCTTCTTCTTTCGGGGGGGCGGCTTTACAAGCCGCAGAAAAGTGAGAGATGACTCATAGCTCTTCTGATTCGCCTCTATATCACGAATAGCTACAATCATGCTATAATGGCGTATGCAGAATGACGCCTGTGCTTTTTTAGAGTTACTTCAACTGGCTGATAGTGCGCTCCCAATAGGGGCGGCAGCCCATTCGTTGGGTCTGGAGATGCTGGTGGCCGAGGAGTGGCTGGACGTAGAAAGACTTGAGGGGTTCCTGCGTGATTTTCTGATGGAAAGTGGGGCGCTGGAATGCACCTTTTGTCTACGTGCCCATCGATTGGCAACCCGACTCACCCCCGCTAACCTGAGCGAGAGTCTCGCGGAGTGGATAGATCTCAACGCACAACTCTCCGCCTTCAAGACCGCTCGTGAGAGTCGTCAGGCCAGTGCCTCGCTGGGACGCCGTTTTTTGCAACTGGTTCTGGGCTTAGAGATCCATCCATTCCTGCCTCGTTTTGTGCAAGAGGCAAAGACAGCAGCCGTCGAAACCCATCACAGTCTCGCCTTTGGTCTGGTCAGTGGACTCCTCCACGCCGATCCGCTAGATGCTGGTCAGGCCTATCTCCAGCAGAACCTGATCGGTCTTATCTCTGCCTGTCAGCGTCTCCTTCCTTTGGGACAGAGCCAGGCCAGTCAGATCCTCTGGCATTTGCATACTACAGTAGTCGAGACAGTTAAACGCAGTGCAGACGCGTTGACCGATGATGATGCTCTCTCTTGCTTCACAATGCTTGTGGAACTTGGCAGCATGCGCCATCCTGCCTTGACGACGAGGCTTTTTATTAGCTAATGCAGTATCCTGATACGCGGACCGCAAATTTTGCCAGATCTCCCTGTTCAAGCAGGGTATCAGGGAAGCTCAATGAGGTTAAGTGATAGTATAGTGAGTAAGGAAGTACGCGCGGACAACTCTGTAGCGCAACGGGTACGGGGTCGCCTGCACCTGGACTTTACCTACGACCAGGAGCGTCGGCAAACCAGCCTGATCCGCTGTGAACAGGAGCCTCCGCTACGAGTTGTGCGCACATTTCCGCTGGAGCACGGTGGGGCATTGCTGCATCTGCACAATCTCTCAGGTGGCGTATTGAGCGGAGATCAGCTTGCCGTCGAGATCAACGTCGGACCTGCCGCCCGTGTTCAGTTGACCACCACCGGGGCCACGCGGATCTATCGGAGCCGTTCTGGTGAGCCGTGTGCCCGGCAGGATTGTACCGTGAGTGTGCGCGAGGGGGGGTTGCTCGAATATTTGCCGGATCAACTAATTCCCTTTGCCGGTTCGCGCTACTTGCAGCATACACGTATCAAACTGGAGCAGGGAGCTGGACTTTTCTGGTGGGAAACCGTCGCGCCGGGTCGGCTGGCAAGCGGCGAGTGTCTGGCCTATGAACTGCTTCAACTCGACACAGAGGTTCGGACCGCTACTCGTCCGCTGGCCCGCGAACGATTCAAGCTCGAACCACAGCGTACGCGGCTGTCCTCACCGGCTCGTCTGGGCAACTATCTCTACTATAGCAGTTTTTTTATTTGCCGGGTCGGTCTGTCCGCTGCCCGTTGGACAGAACTGGAGCAAACCCTGACTGAACTGGCTCTACAACTTACCCAACCGGACAACGTAGTCTGGGGTGTAAGTACGCTGGTTGCCCACGGTCTGCTCGTGCGAGCAGTCAGTCGTAGGGGCTATGAGATCGCGCCCGGCCTGCTGGCCTTCTGGAAGGCCGCCAGGTACGCGCTCTATGGCGAGGAGGCTGTGCCTCCACGTAAGCTTTACTGAAAATGTAGGAGGTTATCAACACTATGCATTTAACGCAGCGCGAACAGGAGAAGCTACTGATATTTGTCGCGGCTGAACTGGCCCGTAAACGCCAGGGGCGTGGTCTCAAATTGAACTATCCTGAAGCGGTCGCACTGATCACCGCCGAGATCATGGAGGCCGCACGCGATGGGAAAAGCGTCTCCGAGGTTATGACCTTTGGAACCACGATCCTGAGTCACGAGGACGTCATGGACGGCATACCCGAGATGATTTTAGAGGTTCAGGTTGAGGCCACGTTCCCGGACGGGACGAAACTGGTCACCATTCATCATCCCATTCAGCATTGAGACTGAAAGGAGTGTCTTTATGAAACCAGGAGAGTACCTGCTCGCAGCGGGCGAGATCGAGGCTAACGTCGGACGTGCCACCGTGACGCTACTGGTGCGTCATACCGGCGATCGACCAGTCCAGATTGGCAGTCACTATCATTTCTTTGAGGTAAACAGTGCGCTTGACTTTGAACGCGCCCTGGCTTATGGGATGCATCTCAACATACCAGCTGGAACCGCAGTCCGTTTCGAACCGGGCGAAGAGAAAGAAGTAACGCTGGTGGCGTTCGGTGGGTCACGCATCATCTACGGCCACCGTGGACAGGTCAATGCCCAACTCACCTGGAAGTTGTGAGTAATCTCTTTGCTTTTATAAAAGCAGACCAAAAGGCGTTCGGCCTGCTATGTAGGCCACCCCACCCCCTTTTTTGAGAAGAAGTGGGGCTGTGTGGCGGGGCATGCGCCCCGCCACACAGCCCCACTTCTTCTTTTTCGAGAGGGAGGAGCGGTTTTGCAAGCCTCAAAAAAGTAGGGATGACCTCTACTTCTTTCATCGATAAACCAGCTTTGGGATCGTTCGCGCCTCAACGTCTTTATAAAACGTAGATTAAGAGGCTTCTCTCTCTTCTACTTGAAGACCCAGACTTCGGCGTTTGTGTACGCGATATCCGTGGGGTTGCCCAGGTTATCGCCCTTTGGATTACTAATCGAGCTGGCCATCACGCCTATTTGACCGTGAAAGTATGTTCCATCCTGAACCGTTGTGAGATGTTGTCCGTTAGCATAGAGGGAGAACGTGCTTCCCTGAGCTACGATGGCGAGCTGGTTTGGCTGGTTCAAGCCCTTTGTGATCGATGCGCCAAGGGTTGAGGGCTGTAGATCTTTGCAGGACAGAGTGACGCCCTTGCAGACCTGGATCTCATAGTATCCAACCCGACCAACCAGGATGCGGTAAAATTTGTCTTGATTTTTGCCTTGATTGACGCGAAAGACAAAGCCGCCAAGATCGCCTTTGATCACGTTCATCTGTACCTGATAGACGAAATTGCTGAAATCAGGCGTGTTTGCTACACAGTAGTAGGGAGCAACGTGCAATGGTGTTGTCACATGGTACGCTCCGTTGATAAAGCTGCAACTGGCGCTTTCATCCCAGTTGTTGTGATAACTGTTGTCCTGTAACGGATCATAGAGTGCCAGCGTGCCTGTACCGAAGCCGTGTAGGTAGGCCGGATAGGGATTTGCCGCGATGGTCTGTGCGGTTGCTGACGCGTTTGCCTGAGCCTGCTGCACAACTCTGGTTGACTGGGTATGCGTTGCGATCCCGTTGACCGTCGCGGTTGCATTGGTATGCGCACGGGTGGTGGCCTGGTTAGCTTGAAAGAACAGTAGTCCTCCCACTCCACCTGCAATTAGAAGAAGAAGAAGGACGACGATCAGGACAATCCTGACGATTCTGCGACGCCGTGTACGGGTCGCAGTGCTTGCAGGGGCAGGGAGTACCAGCTTTCTCGTGGCTGGTAGCGTTGTTGACAGATCATCTTCGACATGGGCCTTTCCCGCTGGTATGGTCATGTTTCCCTGGGGAACGGTGGGTGAAATTTGGGTGGTTGTTTGTTTCTTCTCCTGGTCAGTCGCATTGACCTGTTCCAGGAGAAGTGTTGGTGACGCGAGTTCAGAGGTACGCGCTTCCCAGGCTGGTATAGTCGGTTCCACAACCAGAGCAGTGGGGGGTGTAAGATCAGGTGTATGGGACTCCTGCGTTGGAAGAGAAGAGGCCGTTATCGATGAGGCGTATGAGACGGGATCAAGAGGACGAACCCCTTCGCCAGCGGGCTTAGAAACAGTCGTAGCAGCGGTAGGGGAGACCGGGGAGGGTGAAGTCTGTTCAGGAGAAGGCTGGACCGTTTTTGTCTGTGAGGAAGGAGAAGCGGGCCGTGGGGCTATATACTGAGAATTGGACGAAAGCACCGTGCGGGTCAGATCGTCAGGATCAGCGAGTTTCTGGATCTCCTCCGTAAGCTGGACCGCAAGGGTCAGGATCAGTGAGCCGACCCGGCCATCGGGTCTTGCCTCTCCCTGTCCCGCCAGGTTGACGACCTGACCGTCATAAGAGCCTGGTGGGATCGTGATCGTTGCATGGCGTCCACCTGGGAGTGTCAGCGTGCGGCGGGTTCCATGGAGCGCCTCGTTTCTGGTCAGTGCCAGAGTAGCGCGGATATCGAGTTTTTCCTCACGGGCAAGAGGGATATTTCCAGGGGGAGTAACTCTGCTGGGTACCGTGGGGAGGCTGCTCATCTTGCGTCTATCAACGTCCTGCTGCACAGCTTCCCGAAAACTCTGGGCAAATGCCGCGATCGTCGCAAAGCGAGCCTCAGGTTCCTTGGCAAGTGCGCGTAGAATAACTGTGTCAATCGCGCTGGAAACATGCGTATTCAAAGTGCTGGGAGGGTGTGGTATGTTTGTAGAGTGCTGATACATCAACTGAGTGATATTGCCATGGAACGGAAGCTGTCCAGTCAGCAGCGTATAGGCCATCATAGCCAGGGCATATTGATCTGTAGCAGGCACAGGGTGGCCCTGCCATTGTTCAGGAGCCATATAGGTTGGAGTGCCCCGAATAGATTGACTGGCATTGGAGGCCGCAGTCATCAGCTTTGCGACCCCAAAGTCGGAAAGTAGGAGGTGCGGTCGCGTAGGATCTTCCCCACTGGCCTGGATGAGAAAATTAGACGGTTTTACATCCTGGTGAATAATCTGACGGTTATGAGCATGTTGCAAGGCGCTCGCCGCCTGATTCAAGAGAAAGGAGAGTTCCTGAAAGCTCAGCGCAGGTGTTCCAGCTCGATCCTGCGCCCAGGCCAGAAGAGAACCCTCAGGTCGATAGGGTATAACCATATACGCCAGCTCTATATCATTGAGATGATCCTCGCCATAATCAAATAGAGGTAAGATGTGTGGATGATCCAGGGCGGCGATGGCCTTCATCTCTCGTTGAAATAGACGTGTTGCCTCCCGTCCGGCCTCAGTGGCAGAATTTTCAGTTCTAATTACTTTGATAGCGATATTGCGATTAATAAGAGTATCTGTACTGAGGTAAACTTCGCCCATACCGCCGCTACCGAGCAAGCGCTCAAAACGGTAGCGCCCAAATTGTTTCCCCTCAAGGAGCATGGTCTCTCCCCCTTTATTCATAGGCGGGTCAAAATTTGCTGGCTGCACTAAGATTCGCTTATTGAGAGTAAAGTCTATCGTAAGAGAGCAGTGAAGTATGTAGAAGATCCGCCATGTTACTTTTACTATACTTAACTGATGCACGAAAATCAATATAGTATAGCTGCTAATTTTTTTGCTAGCAACAATCCGCTCTACAGGCGATTTAGGATCGTCTGAGTCTTTTCTTCCCTTTGCGGATGTGGACTGTACCCACTCCTTTACAGTAAGGGAAAGTTTGTGTTCTTTTAATCCTGGATGGGAGGGAGCAAAGCATATGTCACAGGGACAAAATTCCTCGCAAACGCCGCATACTACGGGACTTTCTGGCGAGGTGCAGGAACCGTTGAACGCGAGTGAGACACAACGTCTTCCGCCGCTCTGGCGTAATCGCGACTACGTATTACTCTGGAGTGGACAAATGATCTCCAGCATCGGTACTCAGGTTTCACAACTGGTTTTTCCGCTGCTGGTTCTGGCGCTTACATCCTCACCGGCTCAGGCAGGGATAGTAGGTGCGCTACGCGGTCTCCCTTTTGCGGTTTTCTGTCTACCAGCAGGTGCGCTGGTAGATCGTTGGGATCGTCGAAAAGTCATGCTGCTGTGCGATACGGGACGTGTCCTGGCCCTGGGTAGTATTCCCGTAGCTCTCTGGCTGGGCCGGCTGAGTTTTCTGCAACTGGGCCTTGTCGCCTTGATTGAAGGGATCCTCTTCACTTTTTTCTCATTGGCCGAAGCTGCCTGTCTGCCCCGCATCGTTCCACAAGCACAACTTCCTGCGGCCACGGCCCAGAATCAGGCGATTGATTCCGTGTCCTGGCTGCTGGGTCCGTTCCTGGGCGGAATACTTTACGGTCTGGGACGCGCTGTACCATTTTTGCTGGATGCACTCTCCTATCTCTGTTCGGTCGTGAGTCTGTTTTTCATGCGCACAACGTTTCAGGCAAAGCGTATTCAGGCACATGGTCGGATCTGGCGAGAGATCTCTGAAGGGTTCATCTGGCTCTGGCGCATTCCGGTGTTGCGCTTTCTCGCCATACTCTACCTGGGGTTAGGAACTCCTGTGTATGGGTATGCATTGATCCTGATCGTCCTGGCTCAAGGATTGCACGCGACCCCGTTTATGGTTGGGGTTATCTTTGCGAGCAGCGGCATTGGGAGTGTTGCGGGTTCGTTTCTGGCTACGCCATTGCAGAAGCGCGTTCCCTTTGGCTGGCTAACCATCTGGTCGTCCTGGCTCTGGGCCATTACCTGGCTGGCCTTTGCGCTTGCCCCCAATCTGCCGGTTCTTGGTATGGCAGTAGCGTTGAGCTTTGTGATCGTGCCCATCTTTAATGCCACCCAGTTTAGTTATCGTCTGATCATCACGCCGGACCACTTGCAGGGGCGTGTCAACAGCCTCTTTCGCCTGGTCGCATTCGGGGGACAGCCCCTTGGGTTGCTGATCACTGGTCTCCTGATCCAGTGGATTGGTCCGATCTGGGCGGTAATAGTGCTGTTTTTGCCCCAGGGTATAGCAGCCCTGGCCGCTACATGCTATCGACCATTGAGAGAGACACCGATCCTGAGCAAAGTAGTACAGGAGAATGTTGTCTGATCCATCTTGCTCTTTTAGAGAGGCGTCTGGCCACTGCTGAGTCGTGACTTTTGCGAAACCCTGACTGGAATGGGCTGATTAGTTGACGCAAGCTAGATTGTGTCCTACCATGTGACATATTGCCAATCATAAAACGTTTTTTTAGGCAGGAGGCGATGGAGCCCTCCTGATAGAAGAGGCGCGTACCAGAGAGAGGGATAGAGGATAGAGTCTGGTCTGTCCTCAAAAGCACCTTTCTTCACGTGAAGAAATAAATAGGATTTGCATATATTTTTTATAGGGATGAGTTATGGCTGAACGTATTGGACAACAATTTGGCAATTACCGGCTCTTAAAGTTGCTAGGAGCAGGGGGATTTGCTGAAGTTTATATTGGCGAGCATGTGTATTTAAAAAATCAGGTTGCAATCAAAGTACTGTATGCGCATGTTGGGGAAGTAGACATGGAGACATTTTTGCATGAAGCGCGTCTACTGGTCAATCTGATCCATCCGCATATTATTCGCGTGCTGGACTTTGGTATCGAGAATGGCACACCGTTCCTCGTCATGGATTATGCGACTCATGGAACGTTACGTCAGCGTCATCCCGTGGGGACATGTGTGCCTCTGCCGCTGGTCGTGAGCTATGTGAAACAGATCGCTTCGGCTCTGCAATATGCGCACGATCAGAAGCTTATTCATCGTGATATCAAGCCGGAGAATATGCTGCTCGATAAAGATGATAAGGTACTGCTCGGTGATTTCGGTGTGGCGACGATTGCTCAGAGTACCCATTATCCGCAATTTGAGGAGGCGCAGGCGGCGGGAACCATTGCCTATATGGCACCTGAGCAGATTCAGTCCCATCCACGGGCCGCCAGTGATCAGTACGCCCTGGCAATCGTTGCCTATGAGTGGTTGTGCGGAGAGCGCCCCTTTCGCGGCTCTTTTATGGAGATTGCTGCGAAACAGGCCCTTGCCGAGCCAGCGCCTATGAAGGAACATACCTCGGGCTTGCCTGCGGCAGTGGAAGCGGTTATCTTGAAAGCTCTGTCAAAGCTGCCTGAGGAGCGTTTCTCTTCAGTAGTAGCTTTTGCGGAGGCTCTGGAGAAGGCCATGACCGATGCTGGTGAGGAGACGTTGACCATGCCTACCGTGTCAGCGGCGGCGGAAAATGTCACACTGGTCTATCAGGCAGCTTTGCCACAGCCGCCGCGCTCACCACAGCCGCCGCGCTCACCACAGCCGCAAACCCCTATACCACAACCACGCTCACTACAGCCACAGCCGCCGCAAGTGCGTATCGTACCGGTTCCTGGTGCTATCTCGCCGCTTCCGCCATCAGCGGTCGCTCATGGGGTTCAATCGACACTATCGCGTCCACCGTCCAATCAGCCTAAAGGGAAGCGCAGACGACGCATCCTCATTATCATGCTGATAATGTTGTTCCTGGGGGGAGTGATAGGTCTGGGCATTATTGATCTGACATTCCATCCGTTCAATCCCCTTGTGCAGCGGAGTACGCCCACCGTGTCCAGTCTGGCACATCCCACCGTCACAACAGGAGTCACGCCCACCGTCACAACAAGAGTCACGCCCACAGCTACAACAGGAGTCACGCCCACCGCCACCTCTGCGCCCAGTCCCACACCTGTGCCCAGTCCAACCTCTGCTCCTTCACCCTCACCAGCGGCAACTTATCCAGCGGTAGCTGGCAATTATAGTGGCACAGCCACCAACACCCTGGCGAATATTGAGTCCAACATGACCCTGCAAATCAACCAGAGTCAGCAAAATATCAGCGGCACGTTCACCGTGCAGCCGCCATTATTGGGGGATGGACCCTTTACAGGAACTGTAGATACAAACAATAACATCCAGTTCACAGTTCACTCTTCGGGGCTTGCTCCAATCCTCTTTCAGGGAACGGTTAAGGGAGACATGAGTATGTCCGGCAACTACTGTAGCGTCAATAGTCAGGGTCAGTGTGATGTTACTGTCGGTGGTCATGGCATATGGCAGGTTGTAAAAGTGTAGCCAGGACGTGAAAGATAATCACTTGCAGAAAAAGAGAGACTGCTGGTTCCAACTCCCCTGCTGGTAACCAACAGTCTCTCCTCGCTGTATAGATTGCCTGTTAACTCATGTCAATTATTCCATGGCGAACGGATGCGAGAGAATCATTCTTAAAAGCTTTTGAGTGCATGAAAGAGTGATTCAACGATCGGTGTGCCCCAACCGGTCGTTGCATCCCAGCCAGGTGTGGCATCATAGCCGGGAATAGGAGGCTGACTGTTATTGCCTACAGTGGTATCATGGTAGACTTTAGAAGCCTCGTGTTTGCTCAGACCCAGATTGTAAAGGTATGGGTTCAAGAAGCCAATTGGATGACCAACGTACTGATCGGCGTCCGCCATAATACCTGCCCAGGCTGGCGAACCCTCGCTGGTGCCGCCGAAGAGATAATAGCCGTTATTGCTGCCACCCAGGAAGCCCAGGAAAACAGGCACCGGTGTATTAGGATCGGCGTTGAAAGCGATATCGGGCAGACCACGGTGACCATTGAGCAATTGCTGGTCACTTTTTGGCAGACCGAACTGATAGAAGGGCTCTTTAAACTTCTGGCTGATGCCTCCGCCAGTTGCATCCTGTGGCCCATCGTTCCATACCGTCTCGTGTTGGTAGTTACCATGTACATCAGCAAAGAGACTGGTTCCACCGACCGCCGTGACCCAGGGGGACGAGGCGGGATATCCAACGGTTGGGAATGGGTAGGTATTGCCGTTAACATCGGGATTGGCTGTGCCTGCATCGCCTGCGGAGGCAAAAACAGTCACGCCGCTAGCAGCCGCTCGTTTGTAGAATGCCTCAAAGCCGTCAAAGACTTTCTGGCCAGCGGTGGTGAACAGGGTATTTTCCGTTGTGCCCCAACTCTGCGAGATAATCTTGCCGAGATGGTGATCAAGCGCATACTCTTCCAATTTCAGGAACTCGGGCATGCCCTGTACTCCCTGAGTTTCGGAAACAGGACTGGTCAACACAATAATGTTAGCCTGAGGAGCCATCGCGTGCGACCATTGCACATCAAGCGAAGTTTCCTCTGCCCAGCCGATTTGATCGTTATTGGTGGGATCAAAGGCAACTTTGCCGATCGGTGCAAGTTGCTGAAACGATGGTGGATTGGGCAGTCCATAGTCCATATCGAACTGTTTGAGATCAGACAATGCCGTTGGACTTCCAAAGGAATCGATGATCACAATAGTCTGCCCTTTGCCGTTATAACCCTTGTCCAGGATTGGCGTCAGATCATACGCCTTGCGAAGTTGCTTTGGATCGTAGCAGGGAATGTTGAATGCAGCCTCACAGTCAGCGAAGCTTGGCCCTGCTTTCCCGTTCCATTTGGTCAAATAAATGCCTGCCGTGCGTGCTCCAATACGTGGTGCACTTTTGGCGGCTACGGCGTACGCGCTCAATAACAGCGATAGACCGCAAAGCATAAGAATCAAGACTAATGATGGGAAAGACCGGCGCGTAAGTGTGAAGGTTTTGCTAGTTGACATAATGAACCCTTTCATTCGATGGGAGTGAATGGCATTATTATGAGAAGGGCAATGGTTAAGGCAGCGAGTAACAGGCATCTATACCTCACGCACTTACTTTTTTTTGAGAGCATGGGATTGACCATGCAACAATGAAAGCGATGTAATTATAACATAGAAAAAGTTGCATTTACAATCCCTTCAGGAATGGATAAGCACTTTGGGCATAGAAAAGAATGCATTAAGAGAAGATTGCTTATCTGCTCAAGTGCTGATAAGCATATTCCTTCCTCTTCCATTTGATTTATACATGTATCTTTTAAAACCTCAACCGCGAAGCCCCCTACAAGTACTAAATATCTCAGCTAGTTTGAAATGCTTTGTAGCGGGATGTATGCTGAAATTAGCACATAAACATATGCATGTCTGTTCATGTAAAGTGACAGGAATAGTAAAAGATTGTAAGGTGATGGTTTACATGTTTCAGCCTAGAGAACAGGATACAAACGGCGATTACATGCATCCACAAGCATTTCCGGGGATGGAGGAAGAGAACGTAAGTGGTTCGTGGCAGATACGTCCACCGATTGTGACGGGGGGGCGTATGCCCGCTATCAGTATGCAGGAGACGCCGCCGTCACTGAGACCAGAAATGCAGTACCAGCAGGTGAGGCAGCCATCTCCTCCTGCGCCCCAGGCCGAGAATGCGCCACTGTTTCGGCTTAGCTTTGTGGGACCTGATCAGCAATGGTACAGTGTCAGTGCCAGAGTGTCTGCTGGTCCAACTTCTGCGGTTGCTCCAGTCGTTCAGAGATCGGGTCAGCCGGAATTTATTCCTTTGAGGGCTGAACCTGTTCAGCAGGAGGCGGTTGCTCCCTGGTCGCCCAGGCAGGAGCGGAGCGCATCTGCCTCAGTGGGACAGGCGAGTTCATGGCATCGCGATATGAGGCAGGGTGAGCCATTTGCGGATCAGTACAGTTATGCTCCTCAGCCGGTTTTTACTGCCGCAATGAATCCATCCTGGCAGAAAGTAGAGCCAGACGAGCTAGAAGACGCAGATAAAAGTTTTCTATTGCAAATCATTCAGCCGGGTCTGGCTGGTTTAATGGATGGTTCTGTTTCAACCCTGGCCCCTATTTTTGCCGTTGCATTTGCTACCCATCGTCCTTTTACGGTCTTTCTGGTCGGCATGGCTTCAGCTTTGGGAGCCGGCATAAGCATGACCTTTTCCGAGGCGCTTTCGGATGATGGGGAGATTACCGGACGTGGCAAACCTTTCCTGCGTGGCGGAGTTACGGGTCTCATGACTTTCTTGAGTGGAGCCGGGCATGCGCTTCCCTTTCTTATTCCAAACATTCAAATAGCACTTTTGGTGGCCTATGGTGTCGTGGTACTCGAACTACTGGGGATCGCAGCTATCCGGCACAAATACTTTAAGACCAACTGGTTTCTTTCGATTATACAGGTTGTTGGAGGTGGAGCACTTGTCTTCCTCGCGGCGATTCTGTTAGGGAACGCGTAACGTCTGGCGGTAGAGGTAACCTTTCCCGGAAGTTTCAACGCACATAGGTGATCCCATAAAATACCATTTTTCGCGGGTAGAGGGATTTGCTGACCTTTTTTCTCCGCTCTCTATATGAACACGCGCCTGTACAAGGGTCAGGTAAGTATGCATTTTGTCAAGAGTGGTCTTTGTCCCCTTAGTGAGAAGAAAGATGAATGGGATGTACATAGATCTAATAAATGCTCAGACGGACAGACTTATGCTTGCATGTGATGTAGTGGAGACGGACAGTGGTCTGAAAACCGTTGATGCTATGTTGAGGGCTGCACGTTCGAACCAGAAGACCTCGAACCCTCACCTGCGTATTACCAACGTAAGCTTACGCACGATTAGCGCCCCCCTGAGCTGGGAGACCACTCGTGTCGATCTTCCTGCGGCTGGCGCTCTTGCGGGATCGATTTCTGGGAATGTTTTTGATGTCATTAAAAGGCGTCGGAGCATCGGTCAGATGCTCCCGGCACTTCCCCCGCGTGCACAGATTGAGCGTCTTCTCGAATCTGCAACCTATGCTCCCAGTCACCATGTGACAGAGCCATGGCATTTCTTTGTGATAACCGGAAGAGCACGTGAGCAACTTGGGGCGGTTATGGAGGAGTCACTGCGCCGCCAGCTCTCTGACCCTTTCAGTGAGAAGAACCTGGGAAAGTTGAGTCGGGAGCGAGGGAAACCTTTACGTGCTCCGGTGTTGATTGTAGTTGCACTACCCGATATGCTGCGCCAGAAGGGCGATATCCTGGAAAATATTGAGGCGGCCTCAGCAGCGGTTCAGAATATGCTGCTGACCGCTGAGGAGATGGGACTGGCAACTATCTGGCGTACTGGCGAGGCGACTGCTGATCCACTGATCAAAAAATGGTTGGGTTTGCATCCTCAGGATCATATCGTGGCTTTTCTCTATGTTGGCTATCCTAAGATGGAGCGCTCTCTCCGCGTTCCAACCCACTTCTCCGCGAAAACAACCTGGCTCTCTTAAAGAACACTTTTGCACCAGGAGAAGGCAAAGATAAGTTTGAAGCATCCTGGATTCTGATACAATGCAAGCCGCATCCTTCAGGGTCTCAGGGCTTCGCAGAAGGCGTTTCTTTCCCC
>DAOTTL010000421.1:0-4007 GCA_034438135.1 Ktedonobacteraceae bacterium
TCCTGTGACTCTGTTGCCGAAGTCTTTTGCTGATCGAAACCACCCCATCCCAGAGAAAGAAAAGAGGTATTTCGAGCCAGGCAACTCTTGAGCAATGACTTTTGCGCATCCCTGAGTGGAATAATAGGGACATTGGAATGAATGACTGCTGGTTCATGTTTTAATAAGAGTGGAAAAAATTGTAAAGAACACAACTTAAGGAGCCACAATTTTTCATGTCCGAACTTGGAAGAACTGGATTAAATGTCTCGCCGCTCTGTCTGGGCGGCAATGTCTTTGGTGGGAACGCCGATGAAAACGCATCATTCAAAGTTCTCGATGCCTTTGTAGAGGCTGGCGGCAATTTTATCGATAGCGCCGACGCCTACTCTATGTGGATACCGGGTCATAAGGGAGGCGAGTCGGAGACCGTCCTTGGTAAATGGATGCACGAGCGCCGCAATCGCGATCGTGTCATTATTGCAACGAAGGTGGGATTATTAAATCCTGCTGGACGGATCCCTATTCTCTCGCGTGAACACATCCTCAACGCTGTAGAGGACTCTCTCAGACGTTTGCAGACGAATTATATCGATGTCTATTTTGCTCATCGGGATGACGAACAGACTCCACTGGAGGAGACTCTGGGTGTCTTTGCTGAACTGGTGCAGGCTGGCAAGGTGCGTATACTCGGTGCCTCAAATTATAGCGCTGCCCGCATGCAAGAGGCATTGCAGATCAGCGAGGAACATCACTATCCGCGCTATGAGGTGCAGCAGCCACTCTACAATCTGATCGATCGGAATGCGTACGAGGGCGAGTTACAGCAGTTCTGTGTTGAGCAGGGGATCAGTGTCGTTACCTACTCTTCGCTGGCCTCAGGATTTCTGACAGGGAAGTACCGTCAGGGAGCTGATTTACCTGACTCTAAGCGTGCGACTGGTGTGCAGAAGCGTTACTGGAGTGAGAAGAACTTCGATCTGCTGGACCGGCTGATGCAGGTGGCTCTGCAATATAACGCGACGCCTGCCCAGGTAGCGCTGGCCTGGTTGCTCAGTCGTCCGGGAGTGAGTGCACCAATTGCGAGCGCTATTACGGTTGAGCAAATGCGTGAACTGATGGGTTCAACGAGTCTCAAACTGGACGAAGCTGCGCTGGCAATGCTCGATCCACAATAGTTTTTCAACGTGAAGAACGGAGAGAGGTGCCTGAAATCCTCTCTCCGTTCTTAGGGCCTCGATGTTGGTTTTATGCACAGTCTATGCTGATTTTTGTTTATGACACCTCCTTCCTCTTTGTATTTTTTCGTTTTACTTTCGAATGGAATGGTTTTATCAGTGATTCTCATTGATCCATACAGCGTCTCTGTACACTATGAACTGTAGCAGGTGAATTTCAAGAAAATGTCAGAAATATGTAAAATTTATTTGTGCTCTTTGTACGAGCGTTTTACTTTCGGGCGTCTCTGGTGGTGGAGAAGAGTCAGGAAGGTGATGTAATATCTGGGGTTTGGGTTGTGCCTTCTTCTTTTTTTTGACGTATTTATCAAGCTTAGACGCATTTTTTTCACTTTATGACTTGCTCAAACGTATCTAGAGTAGGCATAAAAGATCTAGAAAATACGTTTTCTAGAGAAAAACAGTTTCTTTGCATTCCTCGGTCAAGCACTAGAAAGGTTGGTTCCGCAATGCGACTGTTCCCTTTATCGAAACTTCGTCGTCCGTCGTGGAAACAGGTCATTTTTGGGGGAGTAGGGGGTACACTGGGAATTTTGGGTCTATTGAGTGGTGCGTCTATTTACATCGTTGAGACGCTTATTCGTCCCAAGAAACTTTCGCCCTTCAGTGACTACACTTTTTCTCCTTTTGAACTGGATTTACCTGCTGAGACGATTGAGTTTCCTCCACGTAAAGGTGAACATAAGGTTAGTGGCTGGTTTATTGCTCGCTCGGGTGCGGAAACGACCATTCTGGTTTCTCCTGGCTATCGTACCGGCAAAACGGATATGCTAGGCATCGCTCATTTCCTCTGGAAGTCTGGCCACAATGTACTGGTTTTTGAGTACTATGGACACGGAGCTGAGGTGGGGACGCCTGTGACGCTGGGATATCGAGAGATGGAGGATTTTATGGGGGCTGTGGCGTATGCGAAAGAGCGTGCTCCTGGTACGCGGCTCGGTGTGGTTGGCTACTCGATGGGCGCGGCTGTTACTATTATGTGTAGTGCGCATACGCCCGATATTCAGGCGATTGTGGCGGATAGCTCGTTTGCTACACATAGCAGTGTTGTCGATTACAATGTGCGGAGAGCACTCCATATGCCCTCGGCCCCCTTTGCCTGGCTGACCGATTATGTGCTGGGATGGCGTGCTGGCTATCATTTTCGTCAGGTGGAGCCGTTGCGGGATATTGCGTCACTCGCGCCTCGTCCTATTCTTTTGATTCATGGAGATAGAGACTCGATTGTGGACCCGCACGATGCACCGGTGCTCTATGCGGCGGCTCAGGAACCCAAAGAACTCTGGATTGTAGAGGGGGCTGATCACTGCGGTGCGTACTTTAACGATCGGCCCGCCTATCTGAAAAAGGTCTTCGATTTCTTTGAACGCAACCTCAAGGAGCAGCCCGAGGGATCTCAAATGGTTGGGCCAATCTCTGAAGAACGTGCTCAGGCGGTAGATCGTGAGGCTTTGGAGGCGACAAGCGCTTTTCTGGTCGATCGCCAGGAGGCACAGGGTCAGAGGCTCTTTCCTGAAGCCAGCTAGCGTTTAGTGCTTAAGAAGAAAGAAGAGGAGAGAACCTGTCTGCCCGGACAGGTTCTCTCCTCTTCTTCGTCTTTAGTCTGGAAAGGCGAGCGTTGTTACCATGCCATCGTGGGCGGCGCGTGTGTTGGCGAAGACGCGCCTGGCCAGCTTTTCTGCGCCGCGTGTATCACCAATTTTGGGACTAAAATGAGTCAGGATCAACTGATGGACGCCAGCTTTGAGGGCAATCGAAGCTGACTCTGTGGAGAGCATATGCGCGTTTGCTTTCGCCAGAGGCAGGTCCTCGGGGTCATCGTACATGCTTTCACAGATCAGCAGATCTACATCGTTTACAAAGGCGCTTAACTGTTCAGTGGGACGTGTATCAGTAATCAGTGCCAGAGAAAGACCTCGTCTGGGTGCGCCTAGAACCTGTGCGGGCTGGAAAATCTGGTCTGCATATTCAACTGTCTCTCCATGCTGGAGGCGGGACCAGAGTTGAACCGGTAGCCCTAACGCCCGCGCCTGTTCTGGCTGGAAAGCGGGCTGGCGTTTCAATTCCATGCGATATGCAAGGCAGGGAATCCCGTGAACGGCTGAACAGCAGGAGGCATGCAGATTGCCAGGGAGTTCGAAATGAGTCCCACTTTTGAGTTCATGAATGCGTATGGGGAAAGGAAACTCTGCGGCTATGCGGCATAGCCCATCAACCACGTAAGAGGTTCCGGGTGGACCGTAGATGTCAAGCGGCTCAGTTCTTCCGGCATGTGCCACCATAAATAGGATGCCGGGCAGACCCGCCACGTGATCAGCGTGCATGTGGGTCAGACAGATTGCCCCCAGTTGACGGAAGCCCCAACCTAGAGATTTCCAGGGGATTTGCGTACCCTCTCCACAATCGATGAGTACCAGGTTAGCTCCACAACGAACCAGGGCGCATGAAAGCCAGCGCTCTGGCATGGGCATCATTCCACCAGTGCCTAATATGCAGACATCTATCATCTCAATCCTTCAGGTTTTCTCTCGTTGATCGATCAAGAACGGCAACACAGGCTCTTCTGACCAATGTTTATGACCTGATCTTGTTGCATTCTACCTTTTCAGCCCATATCTTGTCAAAGCAACCGCTTTGATAGGCCAGAGCACCTGAGTAGTAACCATCCCTCCCTTTTCTGGGGCTTGCACAGCCCCTCCTTCCCCCGAAAAAAGAAAGAAGTGAGGCTGGTTGACGGGGCACACGCCCCGTCAACCAGCCTCACTTCTTTCTTAAGAAAAAGGGAGTGGG
>DAOTTL010000422.1:0-5864 GCA_034438135.1 Ktedonobacteraceae bacterium
GATCCGAGAGATTCATTGTACATTGGAAGAGGTTCGAGGTCAGGCATGGCGAGAGATAGAGCAGTCTTTGATAGATGTTTTTGCAAAAACCGCTATCAATAGCAATACATAAGCTTTTCACGGCTCTTTTTCTTCCATTGCCTCCAGGCGTTTTTTCCGTTTGAGCGCATCGAAATACTCAGGATCAAGCGCCAACGCTCGATGGACCGCCTCCAGAGCGGCTGTCCGTTGTCCAAGAATCCCAAGCGCCCAGGCCTTTCCATCCCACGCGGGTACGAAGGTAGGATTGAGTTGCAGAGCAGAGTCAAAATCTGCAAGCGCTTGCTCATATTCGGCGATCATCGCCAGGTACGTGCCTCTGGCATACCGACTCTCAACACTTGTCGGATCAAGGGCCAGCGCACGTTCGATCGCCGCCAGCGCTTCTCGATAGCGGATCGCGCCAGATAGCTCCTGGCTGTACTCAAGCCAGAAGCGGGCCTGTTCCTTGTTGTTTTGTGAAGTCAAAGCCGTGTTCCACACTTATTCTAGTTGACGTAATTGTCAGGCGGCCTGGACCTCATTATTTTGTGAAGTCAAAGCCGTGTTCCACACTTATTCTAGTTGACGTAACTGTCAGGTGGCCTGGACCTTGTTTTGTGAAGTCAAAGCCGTGTTCCACACTTATTCTAGTTGACGCAATTGCCAGGCGGCCTGGACCTCCTGGTAAGCCTCCCATGTATCCACGTCAAAATTCGCTGCTTGCTCGCCTATTTCGACGGTTGCAATCTCGTCAGTGTAGCGTTTGAGAACGGGTCGTCCGCCCTCATCACCGCCCACCTGGAGCAGTTCCGGGGCAAAATCTAACGAGAAGAGCACCGGGTTGCCTCGTTGACCCTGGTATAGTGGTAGAACGATGCGTTTTCCACTTTGAACGCGAGCCTCAATCAATTGATCGAGTATCGCTGGCGTAATCATTGGTTGGTCTCCCAGAAGAAAGAAGACATTGGCTGGACGGTTTTCCTCAGTACGAGCGAGAAGAGCATGTAGTCCGGCCTTCATCGAGGTGCTCATGCCCTGGACGTACGAGGGATTTTCAACTATCTGGAGCGTATTTTTTTCTAAAATGGGCGCGATGCGTGCCTTGACTTCAGCGCTCTGGTGGCCCAGCACAAGAAGAATTGGACGGGCCTGCGAGCCCAGAACAGCCTCGATGACATGAGCCAGCACTGGACGATTGTGAAGGGGCAAGAGAAGCTTGTTGCCCGGTGCGCCCATGCGACTGGATGTGCCTGCCGCCAGAATAATAGCTGCTGTCTGCGATGAATGTTGCATAGCAGTCATTATATATCTTCAGAGGAGAAGAGGCAAAAAATCGCAGCATTTTTCATGATTGGGGAGAAAATAGGACAGATCTCTCTGCGCTCTTGCGCGAAATGTTATAATAACGCCTGAGTGTACAAAACCTACTATGGTATTGTACTGATCGCATTCATTCTTTATTCTCTATCACCGTGAACCTGGAAGCAGAAGTGAGCCTGAGTATGTACAACAATCTGCACCTGGAGCCCGCATCAAAGGACCAGGTTGAACCTCTCAATGCCGATTTACAGACCAGATATGAATTTTTGCAGACTATTCTGCGCGACCTGGGTTCTGTTCTGGTTGCCTATTCAGGAGGGGTTGATAGTAGTCTCCTGCTCAAAGTTGCTCATGATGTCCTCAACGAGCATGCTGTTGGTGCGCTCGCCTCTTCACCTGCATATGCCGAAGAAGAGACAGGTGCGGCCCGCGAGGTAGCTGCTCAGATGGGCATTCCTCTGTTGACGTTGCAAACGTATGAACTGGAAGACGAACGTTATGTTGTCAATGATGTGAATCGCTGCTATTTCTGCAAAACAGAGCTTTTTACGCAACTCTCGTTGCTAGCACGACAGCACAATCTCCAACACATCGCATATGGCCTGAATATTGACGATCTGGGAGATTTTCGTCCTGGTCAACGTGCTGCCCACGAGTTCCAGGTGCGTGCTCCATTGCGTGAGGCAGGTTTTGGCAAGGCAGAGATTCGCACACTGGCAAAGTTTCTAGGGGTGCCTGTCTGGGACAAGCCAGCAATGGCCTGTTTCTCCTCGCGTATCCCGTATGGTACGAGAGTAGATGTGGCCTCGCTCCAGATGGTCTACCGGGCGGAAAAATTGTTACATGAACTGGGCTTTCATCAGTTGCGTGTGCGTCATCATGACAAGATTGCGCGTATCGAGGTAGAACGTGCTGAACTCCCACGTTTAATTGAAGACCAAATGAGCCAGACAATCACCAGGGGTCTGCGTGAGATCGGCTATCTCTATGTCACCGTTGATCTCCAAGGTTTTCGCTCAGGAAGTATGAACGAAGGATTTTTCAAAAAGAAGAAGGTTTCCAACTTTCTGGAAAGCTAGTGAAGGTAAAGACGCGAATATGACTAAACAAAGATCTCAACATCCTTCCAAAAAGGGTAATCAGGCACGCAAGCCTGGAACAACTGGAGTTGTAACGTCAACCTCGGCGAAGAAGACCGCCATAACATCCAGCAATGATTCTCTTAGTGAGATGCCATTGACCGGAAGCAATGACGCCTCTACTGGCTCCTCTGGTACAGAGAAGAAGACTTCGTCCGCAACCAGTGTCGCTACCAAACAACTCACCACTTCAAGTACAACTACTGGCGCGAAATCCTCTCTCCCTGCGGGTAAATCTTTGCATAAAGGGGCCGCCAAATATGAGCGTCGTCAGTCCGAACGCCAACAACGTATGATCTCTCAGCGCCGGGCAGCACGCACAAAGACCTTCGCCATCATCGCCGTTAGTCTGGTTGTGATTCTGATTGGCAGCCTGGTGATCTATTTTGCCTATCATGCGACTCACCCGGCTGCTCAGGGGGTCTCATCCTCTCAAACTTATACGGAAGCAATCTATAATAGCGATTATCAGCCGATCGACAATATCTACTGCGATGCCGGTGAAGGTTCCGTCTTGCATATACATGTGCATGCGTCGATTTATATAAATGGTCAGCCATCGCTTATTCCTCAGTATGTAGGCATTCCTACCGATAGTCAGACCGGGCAGTCAACGTGCTTCTACTGGCTACATACGCACGATACTTCAGGTGTGGTGCATATAGAATCTCCGATTACCTCGACCTTTGCTTTTGGCCAGTTCCTCCAGGTGTGGAACCGTGGGTTCAATAGCCTGGGCTTTCCCAGTCAGTTGTTGCTGACCGATGGTTGGACGGTGTATGTCAATGGTCAGGTCTATAAGGGCGATTTTAATAACATTCAGCTTCAGGCTCACACGCTGATTACGATGGCGTATAATAGTCCAAATGTGAAGCCGGATACAACCTATGCCTGGAATGGGCTGTAGTTCACAAGGCTTTGTGGGCGAATAGCCCCGCCCCCATTCTTTTTAGAGACATTTCGGGCTATGCGCTTTGCGTATAGCCCGAAATGTCTCTTTTTCTTCACTTCCTTCTCTTGTTAAAGTTCGGCCAGGGCTTGATCTTCGGCCTGGTAGTCGAACATCTGTGGGTCGATCTGTGAGGGTGGGTTAGAACCTTCCCATGCGATGGTACGCCGAAAAGCTTCTGTGAGTTCGACGCGTTCAGTATAGTTCAGTTCTTGTCGCAGGCGACTGCTATCAACAACAATATCCTGAGCAGCATCAATATTCCAGCGCAGGCCCTCTGGTACGCGGTTTGCAGGAAGTTCAACAATTTTGCCATGCCAGTTTGCGGGCAGAGCGATTTGTTCGATGCGTTCTCTCAGACTGAAAGTAAACGGTTCTCCAACATTATAGACTCGTCCACTGGCGCGTTCGTCGGTGATGGTCAGGGCGATGGCATCGGCCACATTCTCGACATACCCATGAGTCCAGCGCCATGCGGCTTCTTTCTCCTCTAGCAGAATGACTGGCCGTTTGTCGAGCATATGTTTGAGGTAGAGGAACATCCGATGTTGATAGTCCAGAGGACCATAGACGGCGGGCAGGCGCAGTATTGTCGCGGGTAGTTGGGTCTGACCCATAAGTGTGCGCTCAACGAGAATTTTGTCGTAATCGTCCATCCAGCGTTCAGGATCGTCTACCGCCCTGGGTGAACTATTGCGATGAGGGTAGAGGTTTTTACGCAATGGAGAGTCCTCAGTAATGGGCGAGGGATCGGCTGGACCGCTTTCCCGCTTGTTGACACGTCCAAAGGCCTGATAGACATCCTGGCTGCTGGGAACGACAATGCGACGTGCCACGCTCGTAAATACGGTCAGCAGGTCCTGAGCCTGTCGTTCAGTGACAGCCATCATATGCAAGACAACCTCTGGTTCCAGCCGCTGTAGCGCATCGGTCAATGTGGTGAGCTGATTGAAGTCGCCCTGTATCTCCTGGGTGCCTGTGGGCAGCTCTGCCTTGTGTTCTCCTCGATGAAAGATAGTCACTTCATGGCCCATTTCCCGTAAATTTCTGACGGTGTAGGGTCCCATAAAACGTGTTCCACCTATTACAAGTATGTGCATCGTTTTTCCTCAGGTAGTTTTTTCAATGTATACCTATATAATACTTGCTTAGAGCATAATTATCAATTAGAAACCTATGCCCAAAGCATATGTATGGATTGTTCACATGCTTTGGGCATAGGTTCAACTTCTTCAACCATCTTACGTATATACCTATAATGAGGAAGTTGTTAGGGTCCAGGAGGGACGGTCGTTTTGTCCTGCATCCGCATATATTTTTACTGACGACCTCTTCACTTTATGATTTTATGGTAAACGAGGAAAACCAATGCCGCGTTGTCCTAATCCTCGCTGCAGTACCGACTATGCGCCGGGAACCATTAAGTGTTTGAAACCAAATTGTCAGTGTCTGCTCCCCGATGCCGTAATTGCCGGGCGTTATCGAATTGAAACGCTTCTGGGATTGGGCGGGATGGGAGCGGTTTATCGTGCCAGTGATACGTTTGAGATGCAGCAAGTGGCCTTGAAAGTCATTCTGGCCGTTGGACGCAATATGGATGAGACCACTGCTGTCGAGCGCTTCCGACGCGAGGCACGCTATTCCCATCAATTGAAGCATAAGAATATCGTGCCAGTGCTCAACTTTGGACAGGACGGTGAGCAGCTCTACCTGGTTATGCCTCTGGTAACTGGTGGAACGCTCAAAAGTTTGTTAAAGGCTGAGAAGCCTTTGCCACTTTCCCTGGCTCGGCGTTATTTGCGGGATCTGGCGGAGGCGATTGATGCGATCCATCTGCATCCTCAGAAGATTGTGCACCGAGATATCAAGCCCTCTAACCTCTTAATTCACCAGGATGATGGTCGTCTGGTGGTGGCAGACTTTGGAATCGCGCGTGCTATGCAGAAGGAACGTCCACTGACTCAGAGTGGTTGGGCGCTGGGATCGGAGCATTATACTGCGCCGGAACAGGTTCACGGTCAGCCTGAACCGTCCAGCGATATCTATTCTATGGGTGTAGTGGCCTACCAGATGTTAACCGGTCTTTTGCCCTTCCAGGCCATTGTGCGCAGTCATGCAGTCACATTGCCCTGTCCCAGCGAACTCAACAAGGAGCTACCTGGTGCGGTAGATAATGTCATTTTTCGTGCTATAGATAATGATCCAGCGAGACGTTATGCTACGGGTCAGGAGTTTATCCAGGCACTGGAAGCGTCCCTTCAGGGGATATCGCATTCATCAGAGGGGCCAACTCTGCTCGACATAGAGGGCAGCAGTAATATCATTATACGAACCATTGTGCCAGAGAATCCCTGTAGTGCCTGTGGACAGGAGAATCGCAGCAGTTCGCGCTTCTGTCGGCGTTGTGGTCAGCGTCTGGACGCGACCTCGCCGAT
>DAOTTL010000423.1:0-2822 GCA_034438135.1 Ktedonobacteraceae bacterium
AGCTGTCGCTATAGATAATCGCGCTCAAATGGCGATAATTCGCCTACTTCTTTTTATGTCTATCCTTGCTTGTACCGCCATGGCTCTTGTTCTCACATTGCTTGTGAACCACTAGCTAAAACGGCACAGCTTTTCATAACGTGCCAATAAAATACACAAAAAAAGATAGAGCTATAGTTCGGCTTAAGCTGTGCTGTGGCTCTGTTTTGCTTTTAGCTGTTCCAAAGAGGATAATTCTGCTTGAGCTTCCAGGGGAGTCCAGAGATCCGCGAAATGGGTCCAGTTGTGTAAGCGAGGGTTGGAGGAAACCTCTGTACTGTAGCCAGTATGGAGGTTCCAGTTGCGTAAATCATGAACCAGAGCGGTTCGTCTTGAACTTCGCTCACTGGCCCCGCCCTGAGAGTTGCGTAGAGCGCTATAGTAGTTAAGTGCCTGACGGCAGAGATGTTCGCTCAGACGAAATGCATAGCCCATGACCTGTTCTAGCGAGACAAGCCCCTCCTCGCTTCTTTGCGTGTCCTCCAGCATTTTTGTGACCAGATCTTTGGGTTCGCCTCGCTGTGAGGCCTGTAGACTGAGCCAGCGAAACCGCCCTTGTCCGCTCAGAAAGTGTTTCAGTCCCTTCAATCCCTGACGAAAATCTTGTGGGAGTGTCTCGTTTTCCTCTTCCGTCAGTTCATAGATCTCTGTAGCCGAGGAGAAGAGTTGCACGATTTGCGTTGCCAGAGTTCCCTGGGCGCTGAGTTCTCTCGCAACCGGCTCGATATAGTCTCCCCATGGCTGATGCAGCATGCTGTAGCGTGGATGTTCGAAGTAGCCACTGGCAAGATATTCATCTAAACGCAACTCGACATAGAAATGAGAACCAGGCATGCGATGAGGTCGTAAGAGGGAGGCGAGACGATCGATCCAGGGATTAAGGGCGAGGTCTGCCGCGATGTGCGAGATATAGCCCAGGGCAAAGGCCAGAGCTTGACTGCGCAGGGCTGGTGCAGGTACCAGAGCGAGCTGTTCCAGGAAGGCAATCACGAGATCTCCTGAACGCGAAGTATGAAACAGTTCTGATCACTGGCGGGGACGTTCGGGTCTCTGAATGTGCTTTGAGGGAGGAGTGTGGAGATAGTGATCGCTATATCTCTGGCGGAAGTAGCGTTCAAAGTAGTACATGATATCAGGTGCAAGTGAGCCGAGGAAGGCCATGGCGGAGATATCGCTGCCAGGAAAATAGAAATCAATCTCTGGCAGGGGACCGGTATCCCAAACTGCGCCAGTTGGCGTTGTCAGCGGTGGAGTGCTCCAACCGTGTGCTCGTCTGCGCATGGTCGCGGCATCGATAATGAGCGAGCCAAGGTCGCTTCCAGCGTCCTCGCTCTGGCGGGCAGTTTCAATGAGAATCCGCCAGTGAGTTAAAAATGTTGGCATAGCCGTGTAGATCCTCTCCCTCTTTACTCGTTGCGCTCCACGAATAGTTTCTGCTGCTGTAAGGTTTCAAGCTTTGCTTAAGAGGCTATCCCGGCTAGAAGGGGGATTTTTGGTGCTACCCCAAACCCCAACAGGAAAATCCTGCCCACCTTCACTTCATGCCAATGGGCATCTATGCCCGTTTCACCAGGGATTTATAGGGGTAATTGTACCTTCTTTTCCTCTAAGATGCAATGATTGATCTCTTCTGCTTCAGATCTGCGTGAAAGTTGTTTCTTCCCACCCAACCCCAGAAGTAAAGAGAGCGGTGGGTGTTTTGCAGCGTTTCGCTGCCTCTACATTGCCGGGTTTTGCAGAAAGTCAATGACGAGTTTGCTCAGTAACTCTGGTTGAGCAAGCATCGGTCGGTGTCCGCACTTTGGCAGTGTGACAAGGGTGGCATGAGGCAACGTATCATGGAGGGTCTGTCCCAAAGAGAGAGGAAGTAGCACATCGCATTCACCCCATATGATAAGCGTAGGTAGCGTAATGGAGGCAAGTTCTGAGCGAAAATCGCTGCGAATCATTTCTTGTGCTGATTGCCAGAATAGCCGTAAGCGTGGCTGTAAGACATCGTAAAGGAGAGCCAGTGGATATCCGCCATTTCCTGGCTGAAGAAGAGAATGGATCGAGCGTCGTGTAAGCTCCGGTAATTGAGCATTGAGTGGAATACCTGCTGCATTAACTAAGATAAGGTGCTTGACAAGCTCAGGAGCAGACGCCGCTATATGGATCGCGATGGCTCCTCCCATTGATTGTCCCATGAGCGTGACTGGGGTGAGATGCATCTGGCGTAACCATGTTATCAATAGCGGAGCCATAGCACGCAGGTTCCATGGAGGTTTAAACGTACTCTGTCCATAACCTGGTAAATCTACGATGAATATCTGCTGATGTTGGGAGAGATAGGGCAATATCCGTTGCCATATATGTCCTGATACCCCGAAGCCGTGAATAAGGACTAGGGGCGGACCATCCCCTATGACTCTGTAATGTATACATTGGTCGGCAATAGTTATGCTATACGATTTTTCTGCTGAACGATTTTTCTCTCGCGCCATGACCATAGTATAAACAACCACAGGGAAATTTTCAATGTAGTGTCAGACAATTCGCAGCGTTTCTCAAAAGTCGTGTTTTCCCCGCTCACCCACTCTGAGAAGAATGAATCATCTCTACCTTTTATGCTTGCAAAGCTGCCCCTCCCCCAAAAGAGCGTGAGTCATCACTCACTTTTCTGCGGCTTGTAAAGCCGTCCCACCCCCAGAGAAAAGGGGAAATGGCTGAGTTTGGCAGTAGCGAAGCTGCTGCCAAACTCAGCCATTTCCCCTTGAAAAGTTGGCTGCGCAGCCGCCAGAAAA
>DAOTTL010000424.1:0-7722 GCA_034438135.1 Ktedonobacteraceae bacterium
ACCCCATTTGTGTGGCTTGTGGGGCCGAACGAGGGAGAGGGGTGCCAACAAATCAAGGGGGGTGCCATCGAGCTAATTATTGATGGCACCCCATTTGTGTGGCTTGTGGGGCCGAACGAGGGAGGGGGGTGCCATCATGTACGCAAAATTTTCCCTTTTTTTCTAAAAAAGAGTGATATATCTTTGATTTTTAAAGATATATATATGTTTTTTTTCCCAAAAGAGAGGGAAATTTGCGTCATTGATGGCACCCCCCCTCTTAGAGCAGCCTGGGGAGAGGCATCAAAGGGGTGCCATCAATTTTGCGGTTGATGGCACCCCCCTGATTTGATGGCACTCCCCTCTTAGAGCAGCCTGGAGAGAGGCATCAAAGGGGTGCCATCAATTTTGCGATTGATGGCACCCCCCTGATTTGATGAGTCCCTCTCACGCTCTTTGGGAACAAAACCCTCATCTTCCTGGCGAGGAAAGTAACCCATAAATCACTGTCTGTGTCACTGCCTTTGTCAACTGATCCACGTCTTCTGCACTCTGGGCTCCTTGCAACTTGTCGGCCAGTGAGCCATCGAGGATTAACACAGCAAGGCCATGAGCGGTACTCCAGGCAGCTAGAGCCAATAAGCCGGGATCGCCAGCAGGAATAAACCCGGCCTCCTGGCAGGCCATGATTGCATCAGTAAGTATTTGATAGGTTGCATTTGCTGCTTCATCAATCAGCGAAGAATTCGCGAAATACTCCGGCTTTTCTGGCATGGAAGAATGACTGCGCTCAGGCCGATACATCAACCGAAAGGCTCCCGCATGTTCTAACGCAAAGCGCACATAGGCTTGTCCAAGGATACTCAGGCGTTCTACTGGTGTGCTGGAAGCCAGAATTGCCTCGCGTAACGCCTGAGTGAGGGCGTGAAAACACTCCACGACTACTGCTTCGACAAGTGCTGACTTATCAACAAAATGGTGATAGGGGGCCGCATGACTGACTCCTGCCTGCCGTGCCACCTCACGCAGGGTTAAGCTATCAATGCCATGTTCTGTAATCAGATGAAGCGCTGCGTCAAGAAGCGCCTGACGCAACTGTCCATGATGATAGGGTCCCTGCTTCTGACTTTCCCTCATTTTTACCTTCCCTTTGAAAATGGCTTGTTCTTATCTTGACACTGTAAAAATTATATACTATACTCCGCATAGATGGTATCTTTACACTGTAAAGATTCGAAATTGAAGTTCTTAGTTCGCCTCTAACCTGCGCTGACTGTGGCACTGTGTTAGAAGGGCTTAGATTCATTCAAATAAAGAAAGTTGAATTTATTTCAAGAAAGGAAATGGACGATGACGAAATACACGGGCAAAACGGCCTTGATCACCGGAGCTTCGTCAGGCATTGGAGCAGCATTTGCTCGCGTACTTGCCGCGCAGGGGACGCATCTTATTCTGGTTGCGCGTTCCGAAGACAAATTGCGCGACCTGGCGACGACCCTCTCGGCCCAACACGCTATCCGCGCTGAGGTTCTCGCCACCGATCTCAGCCTTCTCGATACAGGGCAAAAGCTGTTTACGGCTACGCAGCAGTTGGATCTGCCTGTCGATATCCTGATCAACAATGCTGGCTTCGGTACGCATGGGCCTTTCGACAGTCTTAACGCTGGACGAGAACAGCAGGAAATTATGCTCAATGTGGCGGCTACGGTCGATCTCACGCATCATTTCCTGCCCGCCATGCTTGCCCGTCGCAGCGGTTCCATCATCAATGTAGCCTCTACCGCAGCCTTCCAGCCTGTCCCTTATATGGCCGTCTATGGTGCAAGCAAGGCTTTTGTCCTCTCATTTAGCGAAGCACTGTGGGGCGAGTATCATAGCAAAGGCATCCGCGTCCTGGCGCTCTGCCCGGGTCCGACAAGTACAGACTTCTTCAACGTTGTGGGAACCGAGGATGCAGCGCTAGGCTCGATGGAGACGCCAGAGAAGGTTGTGCAGGTCGCGTTTCAGGCCCTGGAGCAGGGGCGTCCATCAGTGGTCGCGGGTCGCCGGAATGCGCTGATGGCGAACTCAGTGCGCTTCGCTCCGCGCGGCATGGTTGCACGCATGGGAGAGAGAATGATGCGACCCGGTCGTAACGACAAATAGCGCCTTTTGCGAAGTCCTGTCTCTTATGATCTACAGATCATAAATCAAATTCTTCGTAGTCCATGTCTTCAGAGTCTCCGTAGACGATGTCTTCTATTATCAGGTTTTCGTAGACGATGTCTTCTGTTGCCGTGAAACCTGGGTTTGCCACGAAACCTGGGTTTGCCGTGAAATCTGGGTTTGAAGTGCCTTGCAAGCTGCTCTGTGCTGCCGTTTTTTGCAGAATGATCTGACGCTTGCCTTTTGTTCTTTTCCAGGTGGTTGCGATGCCCATGCTGCGCAGGCTGGTTGCTAACCGTTTGAGGCGACTTCCCAATGCACGGACATCGGCGGGCCAGCTTTTGCCCGACCTGTTTCTTTCGTCTGTGCGCTCGTTGAGTATGTCCAGTAGTTCCTGAACGGTTCCACGCCACTCAGGTTGGGCCAACTGTTCCATAAATTGCACCAGTACGCTGCCAATCTGCGAGGCTTCGATATCCAACTCGATCGCTTCTTCCCGGTTATCCTGATAGATACTCAGAAAGGTTCCAGCGGCCTGGTCTGGCGAGAGGAGCGCTGGTTCACAGGCACTCACCCAGGTCGCGAAGTCAGCCATGCGCGGTTTCTGTGACAGTTCGGTCTGGCGATAGTTGTGCAGAGCCAGGCTCACCGCGTCGAGTAACGCACCCAGAATGAGTGGATGCACGACCTCAAAGGCAGACCAGAACGCTTTTTCGGTCTGGCGTTCCTGGTCTGCGATGGCTGGCAGGTGCAAGAGCAGGCAGCGGTCGAGAAAATCTCCGCGGGTGCCGATCTCTTCGATCCCGGTGAAAATAATGGGTCGGGTATAGTTAAATATCACCTCATTGGAGTCGGTGTAGAGCTGGCGATAGGCATCGCCTGCCCCGGTTGCGGTGCGACAGAGGGCATCGGAAAGCCACGTGGGCATGCTTGAGAGATTATCCAGGCCAATGATATGATTATTGGCGGCGGCCACGGCCAGGGCCTGGATGTCTTTGGGCGCGGAACGCAGCAGAGCCACGCAGGGATCGACAAGCGAGCGCAGCACTCTGGCTGTCGTGGTTTTCGCGGCTCCGCGTTCGCCGTGCAGGGCCAGAACAGGATAGGGACCTTGAGAATGGAAGCAGCCGATAAGCCAGGCTTTGGCAAGCAGACGAGTCTCCGCATCGGCGTTGAGAAAGGGGTCGAGCGAGGCCAATGTTCCTCCGCGTGTGGGCTGCGGCAGTTCGTGCATGCCCCTGTAGCGGCGAAAACAGACCGGCGAGAGGGGAAGCACATGCCATCCGAGCGGGGTGATTTCGACGACCTGGTGCTCACTATTGGCCAGGTCGAGATAGACACGTCCTTCGCTCCAGCCAACGCGGATGAAGACCTGTTGGCACTCAGGCTGCTCAAAGGTGGCTCTGGCTATGAGCGTTTGAGTGGCGGAGGTCAGCGCTGCTTCATTGGGAATGTCGTCATATGTTGTGTGGTAATACCACATGAGCCAGTGCTTGAAAAGTCCCCCATGCTCCTGGACCGGATGCGTCTCTTCATGCTCCCGCACGGGGACTCGCGCATAGCAGACGCCGCCAGGGTCGGTGAAAAGGGTTGCGTGTTGCTCTGCCATTGATACGAGTATCTCGGTTTGATTCTTCTGTCCACCTTCGTTCCCCGCTTCCTTCCGAGCTTTCGCTACAGCGGAGTCCAAATGACGCAAGTTGATCTCTTTGCCAAAGGTCTCTTTGATCCGCTGTTTCTGCGGCGTGTAGAGCAGACGGTCGAGTTGCGCCAGGGCGGGAACGCTTTCCAGGCAGCGGGCGAGATCGTGTGTTTTCAGCGCCTCTTCCAGCTCTGTCAGATCGGGAGCGTTGGTTGCAGTTGAGGACGATGTGTGGTATTGCTCTGAACTGGTTGCTGTTCCTCTTCTTGCTGGACCTGGAGGACCGCTTTGCCTCTGGCTATCCTCTGGTTTGTACAGGGCACGCAGTGATTGCCAGTTGTGGTCCTGGCAACTGTTGTGGTGGCAGCCCGCGTCAATGCTGCCATCGGTGTGCTGGACGATGAAGGCGCTGCGGTCGGTATGCTCCTCGTTCCAGGGACAGACGCGAAAGAGCCATTTCCGCCCATCTGGCCAGTCTACTGGCTCACTTACGTTGAGCTGATTCTCATCAATCCATGCCTCCAAATCGAAGGAATGTTTCACGGACGCGCCGCCGATCTTCTCGGCTGTTCGGCTATGGACAGGTGGTCGGGTTGGATGGTGGCGTGAGGGTCCGGGCAGAGGTTCCGCGATGGCCTCTAACAGCTCACGGGTGGTTATCTGTGGATCGTAGGGAGTCTTGAGCAGACGGGCCAGACGATGCGGGCGCTCTTCTGTGTTATCCCCCTTGCAAGCCAGTGTGCCGTACAGCTTGCAGATGCGCGAGGGATTAAAGACCGTCTGGTCCACCAGCAGGCGCAAGGGTTCTTCATCCTGGCGCTCCCATGACAGATCGAAGCGCCTGGCGAGTCCCTTGAGAACCCTGTGTATCAGACCCGTCCCTTTGGCTCCCTCCTCAATTGGCAGATCCACGCGGTAGAGCAGGTGTGCCCCATTGCCGCTATCGGCCTGCAATGGGTCGGGCCAGCCCAGTTCCCCCAGTTCCTTTTTGATCGTGATGGCATGGTTCCGCGCCAGATGATGCTCCAACCCGCTGGAAGAGATATCAGCCGGACGCTCGGGGTCCAGATCGATCAGCAGCCAGCGCAACCTGGCTATGTCCCGGTCGCTGGTCGCTGCCTCTTTGCGCATCTCTTCGGCGGTTCTGAGACGATTGTAAGCACGAGAGAGCAGCATCGGGTTACATGGATGCAGGGTTATGTAGACCCCTTTGGCGCTCCTCAGACCCTTCAGAGCATCGATCAAGGCATCTGCATTGTTAAAGTAACCGCTGGCCTGGTAGGGAAAATGGGGAGACGCCGCCATTATGGCACTTAAAATACGCAATTCGATCACCTGTCCCGCCTGGGCGAGCGCCAGGAAGGTGCGACGAACTTCAAACTTGTCCACTAGAGGCGGTCGAGATGACTCGGTGCTTTTGGGATAGATATCCATTACAGCCAGCCCTTTCTTTGAGGTTCAACTTAGAAGATGACAGCGAGTGGGAGCAGCCAGACGGACCTCTCAGGCCTGTCCGGTGCGTTGTTTTATCCAGCCTTGCAGTCCAATGGTCGGCCTGCGAGTTGTACGAGCGCCTGTCCGCAGGACCGGAAGACCGTCAGCCAGATTGCGCCGCAGTTGCTAGCGTCCAGGCGGTGCTGATGCCCTGGTAACGGGTCGTCTGTGGAAGGATTGAGCGCTGAACGAGCGTTTGGGGGACAGTCGGAGGTGAGGAAGTTTTGCGTTGTAGAGTCATCCACGGGTCTCCTTGTCACTGAGGGAGAGAAACAACGAACGATCGAAGATCCTTGCAAGGGATCAAAGAGAACACATCACAGAGGGTGTCGTCACTGCACTATGAGGTCAACATAACTAGATCGACGTATACATATATTATATGCCATCCACCAAATATTCTTGTTGAGGAGAAGAAAACAGGTTATGAGGAAATGTGTTCTGGATAGAGAACGAGGTGAATGAGTTACCTGTGAAACGGTGTATTCTCTCCATAAAATTGTGATGGTGTGAGTTGTTCTGTGAGAAGGCGATGGTAAACAGCGTTCCTGTCTGGTCCCTGCAACCATGGACGGAGCAACTTTTGACCACTTGCATAGGTCAAGTTGTACAATCCCCATATTGGATGCCTCAGATGAGCTACCATTTTAGAAACCTTGTCTTTGGCAGTCAGCATATACGTGGAGAAGTACTGTTCTACTTCCTGCTCTGATCGTCCCTCATCCAACAATATTGCTGCATTTTCCCAGACTGCTCCTAGCATTTCGCTGGCGCGTCGCAATTGCAAGAGGACGGTTGGATCAACTTCTTTCTGCTGAGATCGATACACATGGTCTACGATCCAACGTTCTGCTTCTCCTTCTGCAAAAATCATTTCGTGGGCCACCATCGCAATGCCTTCGGTGAGCACACTTTGGGGACAGAGGGTCAAGATAATGGTGTGTTCAAAGTAGCCTTCTTTCCGCGCAAGCTGTTGCTCTTTGAGCACATACTCGGTATGATGACCAGGATAGCCTTCATGACACACTTTGTGATCAAACAGGCGTGATAGATATGCAGCAGTCGCAGAAACATTCATGACGGTGTGTGTGCGATAGTTCCCCTGATAGTAGGCAGCAGCATCGTACTCCCATGTAGGACGGTACTCGATCTCAATCACTTCCTCTTGAGGCAGTTCGAGGAATGCGCTGGTGCGCTGATGTGCTTCGTCAAATGCTTGCTTGATGAAGTCTATCAGGGTCTCTGTTTGGTCTGAAGGGAAGGCCAGAGCGGTTTGATAGGTGTGCAAGCGTTCCGCAAGATTACCCGTTCCAGGAAGCACTTCCCTGTAAAGGGCATGGGCCTGTTCAAACTGCTCTTCAGGTGTCCATGTGGGCAAGATATCCAGGCAGCCTCTCGCCTCTTCAGAAAGCCGCAGGGTCTCGCCACAGAGTTTCCGGCATAAGGTCTCCATGGCCTTGATCTGTTTCCTCAAATAGGCTGCTCTACTTAGAGCAAAACCTTGCGTGGGGAGTGTTTCTGTCAGCATTACGGCCTGACGCACAAGATCGGGAGCATCCGTCTCTGGTTCCGCCTCCGCTTGAAGTCGCCACGCTGGTGGTCCGAAGTACGCCTCAACAAATGGACTTGCATACGTAGTCTGAACAACCTTGTGAATACGAAAGGCTAAAAGGATATAGTGCTGAATCCATGTTTCGCTCATACGTTTTCTTCCTATGCATGCAGGACATCTAGAGAGACAATCTACGAAAGGGAAAGAGGAGGGGTGTCCACCTCTACAATATCAGAGAACGAGATCAACTGCAAGCTAAAAAGAGCCAACCGCTTGATCGTGTCCGGGGAATCACACTCTTTGCCGGACACGATCAAGTGGTTCCTAAGAGCCATTCATAGACCATCACAGCCAGGGTATACTGATCGCTGGCGGCGGTGGCGTATCCCTGGCGCTGTTCGGGAGCCATATAGGCGGAAGTTCCGGCAAGCTGTTGCTCGGATACGGGGAGCATGCTGTGCTGGACCAGGGCCAGACCAAAGTCACTAATAGACAATAGCATATTGAAAGCAAAGAATACCACATCTACAGAATTGGTACGGTGAGCAGGCACACTTTTTTGAACGTGTTGGACGTGTTGGATCAGGCGAGAAGTGAATGCAGGACTGCAAGCCAGGGTATCTGGGACAGTTTATCCATCTCCCCCCTTGCCATGTCTGCCGTGGTCGTCGCCGGAGATTGGAGTCTTATTGGCGATAGATGGTCCGTTTTTCCTCTGCTGGTCATCGACGGCTGGTGGATTAGCGAGGTTTCCGGCCTGAAACCTCAACTGGGCAGCCATGCCATCCGGGTTGCGTATGCCAACGTTGAAGGTTCCGTAGGGTCTGGCCGAGGCGCTAATGGAGACGATCAACCGGGTCGCGCTGCTTTGACTCACCTGACCGATCGGCTGTCCATTGATAAACAGTTT
>DAOTTL010000425.1:0-8318 GCA_034438135.1 Ktedonobacteraceae bacterium
CTGAGTGTAGGAGGAGTTGGAAGGGCGGTGGCACCGCCCTTCCAACTCCTCCTACACTCAGGGGTGGGGTTCCTCACTTACAAGGAGAGGTTTCTTCTCGCTTTTCCCTCTGTCGCCAGAGGCGACAGAGGACAAAAAGAGCAACTGGTGTGGGGTGGCCTGCCAGGCCGACGCAGCAGATCGGCAAGAAACCTATACGTGTAAGAGGGTTCCTCACGAGAATGAAATAGCCCTGTTAGGGATGGCTCATAGTTGCGACATTGGTACGTATGCGCTATACTCGTACAAAGTTATATAATGAATCTCCGTTCCACCAGATAAACATGAGATACAGAGGAAGAAATGGGCAAGAAGAGTGGCAAATGAATCCCCCATCTATGTATTTCGACAGCGAAAGGGTAGCGGCAATCTATGAGGGCAAATGTGTACCAACCTGGAAACTATCTACAGTTGCTACATAACCAGTTACAACTTCCTATCTTTATGCCCGACGCTACACTAGGAGTTGTTCGTTCGCTTGACGCGACTGACCTGGTACAGTGTGGGATTCGAGCGGTCGAAATGAATACGTTTCACTTGATGCAGCGCCCTGGCTCTTCAACTATCCAGGCCTTAGGCGGACTCCATAAAATGAGCGCATGGCCACACGCTATTCTGACTGACTCGGGAGGTTTTCAGGCGTACTCACTAATTCAGCAAAATTCCAAATTTGGCTCTATTACTGCTGACGGCATTACATTTAAGCCCGAGGGGTCCGATCGTAAATTCCACCTCACGCCCGAAAAAACTGTCCAACTCCAACTTGCCTATGGTTCTAATATTGTTGTATGTCTTGACGAATGTACCCATGTAGATGCTCCCTTTGAGGCCCAAAAACTCGCGGTTGAGCGCACTATTGACTGGGCAAGCCGCTGTAAAAACGAGTTTCAGCGTATCAATCTCCAGAAGAAGCTTCCGCCAGATCAACAACCGCTCCTCTTTGCCGTCGTTCAAGGCGGTGGACACTTTGAACTGCGCAAACGCTGTGCCGAGTCGTTGTTGGAGATCGGATTTGATGGCTTCGGGTACGGCGGTTGGCCTCTCGATAAGCGCGGAAATTTGCTCACAGATATCATCACTTATACCAGGGAACTTATACCACGAGAATTTCCCATGCACGCCCTGGGAGTAGGTCATCCAGGCAATATCGCTGCCTGCAACAAAATTGGCTATGATATGTTTGACAGCTCAATGCCAACCAAAGATGCCAGAAATGGCCGACTCTCGGTTTTTGAGACAGATACTACCGCCCCCTTATTTCGTGATAAGTGGTTTTCTTATATGTATGTCACCGATGATAAGTATATTAAATCTGATGCAGCGGTTTCGCCTCACTGCGATTGCCTGACCTGTACTCACTATTCCCTGGGATACCTTCATCACCTCTTCAAAATCAACGAAAGCCTCTTTTTTCGACTCACCACGCTTCACAATCTTCGATTCATGGTTCAGTTAATGGCACGTCTGAGGGAGAGTTCTCATGAGCACGCAGAACGACCAGCTAGCGAAACTTATTGAGACTGTTTCAGTGAGTTCCAAATATAGGGAAGTAAGTGATGAGCTTATTAGATCCATTGGCTCGCGGGAACTCTCTAAACGCTCCAATCTAAAGGAGGGAATCAAAGCCACTAAAAACAAGTTGCATCAAATTGGAGGGGCATATCTTACCGATAAAAACAACTATGCTGCCTGGTTGAATGACCTGGAGCGCCTTTCGGATGCTAGCAGTCGAGATGCTTTCCTTGCCTACTTAGAGACGATTATGGGTCATCACGCCTCGACAAAAGAGCGCTTGCCAATCCTGGACCGGTTCTATAAAACAATTCTGGCTGATCTCCCTCCCATTCATTCCGTACTCGACATTGCCTGTGGCTTCAATCCACTTGCGCTACCCTGGATGCACCTTGCCGAACCGCTAGAATATTATGCTTACGATATCTATAAAGATATGATGACCTTTCTCACTGCCTTTATGAGACTGCTCCAGCTCCAGGGTCAGGCCCAGGTCTGCGACGTAGTTCAGGCGTGTCCAACTCAGAGAGTGGACATCGCATTTGTTCTCAAAGCAATCCCCTGTCTCGAACAGATAGATAAGTCGGCAGGTTCCAGACTCTTACAAACGATTGATGCTCACTACATCGTGGTCTCTTTTCCAAGCCATAGCCTGAGTGGAAAGGCAAAAGGGATGGAGATAAATTACGAAGCTAAATTTCATGCCCTGGTAGAGAATACCGGCTGGACCATCAAACGCTTTGAGTTTCCGACAGAATTGGCCTTTCTAATCACGAAGTAGGAAACTCGATATGCTGTCAGGACTGACCAAAACGTTGCAGAACTTTGAAAATGGCTTCAGTGCCGGACTCCACTACACTCACCGGAATACGCTCATTGGCGGCATGAATGGTTGCCATAAAGTTGAAATCTTCGGGCAGTTGAAGCATCGGCAGAAAGCCATAGGTCTGGATACCCAGACGAGAGAAAAAACGTCCATCTGTGACTGCTGGCAGCATATAGGGAATAGGGATACCCTCTGGATCGGCCTCACGCAGGATTCCGGCCAGCGTTTCGTACAGCGTCATATCGGCCTGTGCACTGCCAGGATCGAAATAGGTTACCGCCAGTTCAGCATCATTCCCAACAACTGTCCGTAATTCAGCAATCAATTGCTCCGGTGTAAAACCTGGGAGCAGCCGTCCATCCATCTTGACGAGGATCTGATTCGGAATAACGTTGATCTGCTCTCCACCCTGCACGATGGTGGCGTTGACGGTATTGTGCAGCAATGCATCGAGGGTTTGTCCTACACCCCCCAGCATATCCAGGACTGCATCGGTCTGGTCGGGGTTGCGTAACTGGAGTATGAGACTTTGCAAGGGATCAGGCAGGGCTCCTGCGATCCCTTTGATCATCAGGTCGATGACGGGTGTGATGTGGACTGGTAGCCGGTGAGCATTTAATCTCTCTAGCATTCTGCCAAGCTTTGCCATTGCACCGTTGCGCGTGGGAAATGAGCCGTGTCCAGCGGGACCGCGCAAAATAGCCTCGACGGTGCTACCCTGCTTTTCGAGAACCTGTATTGGATAGAAATGTTTTCCGCCCAGATGCATGGTGAAACCACCAAACTCGCCCAGGGCGTAGCGCACTCCCTCAAACAGATGGGGATGCTGTTCCACCAGATATCTGGCTCCAAACTGACCGTTGACCTCTTCATCACTCAGAACAACCAGTATGATATCGCCAGGGAGTTGCGTCTCAATGGCCTTTGCACGCGCAAAGGCTGAGAGTAGCATAGCAACGCCACCTTTCATATCCAACGCACCACGTCCCCAGATAAAACCTTCCGCTTCAACACCCTCAAACGGTGGATGCAGCCACTCCTGATGAGTAGTCGTCACTACATCTACGTGTCCCTGGAGCAGCAGCGGGGACGCATCTCCACGTCCCTTTAAACGTGCGATCAGGTTAGGTCGCCTCTCATCCTTTGCAATCAGAGTTGAGTCAATGCCAACCTCTGCCAGAACAGTCTGGATGAAGCGCATACATGCGAGCTCGTTGCCCGGTGGATTAGTTGTATCGAAACGGATAAGTTGCTGTAAAAGACGTGCGGGCTGTTCGTAGATTGCCATGATGGGTTTCTCTCTTTCATTTCTATACCCTATCCTGTTTTGCAAGACAATCATAGGTGTCTCTTTTTTCTAGGGTTGCTCTTCCCGCCACTGCAAGGCAAACAATTCATCCACACGCGACTTTTCCCCGCTGATGTGCATCGTTTCCAGGAAGCTCTGTAGTTCATCCTTTGGAGTCAGTAAAAATGTTGTCCAGACCTCCGGGGTCGTTTCAACACGTACATCGGCATCTGGCATATCTAGCGCTTCAACACCCCATTTTTCGCCATCAAAGCTGATGGTAAACACGTGCTTTTCTCCAAAGTAGAACGTCCATTTCACTGGCTGAGGCAGGCGCAGACCCCGTTGATTGAGAGAGATGCTTAACGCACCCATCATGTTCTCAGGACGAACTGTTTCACCAGGCAATGGCACATGCATCGCGTACTCAACCCCCCAGACTGTGAGCGCTCTGATCGCTGGCACCAGGGCCTGTCCTTTCGCCGTTAATCGATACCAGACCTCACGCCGACCTTCTTCACGGTCGCGCTCGACAATGCCCTCGGACTCCAGTGTGCGTAAGTTGACCGTGAGCCGCTTGGGTGTAATCGCGGCCAAAGAGCGCTGTAAATCTGTAAAACGCTGTGGACCACGCATGAGGTCGCGCACAATGAGAAATGACCAGCGATCACCTAACTGCTCTAACGTCTGGGCCAACGGGCAGAAGTGCTGCACGTGAAAATGATGAAAAGATGGTTCTTTCTGCATGACAGTTTCCCTTGACAAAGATGCACCTTCCTAGTATCATCATTACTATCCAAGGTATAGTATACAAAATATACTTTCTATTAGATAGTATTTTAGCAGATACAGAAAGGTTTTGCAACGTTAGTTAGCAGACCCTCCAGCGCGATAGCTGTCATTTTTCGAATGAAAGAGTTTTTTCTAGTTGATACAACCGTCTTTGTAAATTCCATGGAGATACACAAAACTCCTTAGAGATGCGCAGAAGAAAACTGACCGAAGCTCGGGTACGCGAACCGATGGTTCCCTTGCATCTGTTTGCGAACAGATGCTTCTCGGTCGCCAATGTAGCCAGTGGACTCCTGGGTTTTGCAATGCTGGGAACTCTTTTTTTTCTGGTACAGTTCTTGCAAAACGTGCAAGGAGATACAGCGCTTGAGGCTGGTCTGCGCTGTCTACCAGCCAGTTTAGGCATTTTTGCGGTCGGACCCTTTGTGGGACAAATCACCACCCGTATTGGTCCACGTTTGCCAATTGTCCTGGGAGCTTTGATCACCGCAACCTCTTTATTCTTACTGGTGACGACCATCCAGCCGGCGGTCAGTTATGTAGTGCTCTGGTGGCAAGTTGCCCTGTTCGGTATTGGTTGTGGCCTTATGCTCACACCCTTAACCGCCGCGGTACTCTCCGCCACGCCTCCTCAGAGATCTGGTCTGGGTTCGTCCATTCTGAACACCTGCCGCACAGTCGGCATTACATTAGGTATAGTTGTGCTCGGAGTCTTCGTCCTACAACAATTTCCGGGAAATATCACATCTCAGCTTACGGCACGCGGTCTTTCCGCTACAGTGAGTGCCGCCATTGCTCAGAAGGTCGCTGCGGCTGGCGCGGGTGCCAGCCAGGTTCAGACCAGACATCTCCCGCTTAATCCACTGATCTTGCATCAGGCGATCAGTCAGGCGTTTGTTGATACATTACATACGATGTTTCTCATTCCAGCCATAGGCCTGCTGGTTGCCGCCTTGCTGGTAGCACTCTTTTTGAGACAGCCTGCAAGCGAGCCGAGTGTTGAAGCTGCTAGCTTGCGCGAAGGGATCGAAGTCCTGGTCGTACAGAGTGTTGGCGAAGAGCAGGTGACTGGCTAAAAGCGGAACATCTGGGCAAAGCCAGGTCAACTTTATTCTCTTTAGAGACCGTTGACAGCGGATGCTGTCACACTAAGGAAAATACTACGCAAGCTCATTTATTGATCCTTCGTAATAAAGGAAACTGTGTCACCGCAGAAATAATACGTGAACCGCACAGTTGTTGAATGTTCAACAACTGTGCGGTTCACGTATTATTTAGTGCGTATCCTACATAAGGAGTGCATCTGATGCCATCAACAACAGAGATACTCATCCGATCAGAACGCGTCACAGACTATGCGGAAATTTCCTCTCTGCACGCCCGCGCATTTGGCAATCGCACGGGCGAGCCACTAATCGTCGCGTTGCATCGTCAGCGCCGGGTGTTTGACGCCGAACTTTCATTAGTGGCCGAGATCAATGGACATCTCGTCGGACATGTACTCTTTTCGCCTCACCAGATACGCCTGCTTGACTCAACTGTTCCAGCAGTCAACCTCGCTCCTATCGCTGTTCAGCCAGTATATCAGGGTCAGGGGGTTGGGGGCCGGTTGATTGCTGAGGGACACGCTATCGCAGTTTCCAAAGGGTATACAGTTAGTTTTCTGCTTGGGCATACGACGTATTACCCACGTTTTGGCTATCATACGCACGCCTATGGTTCCTCACAACTTCTGCTGCCCATTGAGCTATCTTCTATTGAGCTATCTTCTTATGAATTACTCGAAGTACGCGGTCCAGCCGATGAGGATGTGCCAGCGCTATGTGAACTCTGGCAGCGCGAGGAGCAGGGAGTGGACATGACACTCTCCCCTGGACGAGATCTGCTGGACTGGCTTAGCCCCCATCCGGCCATTCAGGCAAACGTCTATCTACGCGACGGTGTCATAGTTGGCTATACCCGCGTACACCAGAACGAACCAACGCAACCGCGCTGCTTCCTGGCACACGACGCTGAAACAGCACGAGCAATGGTCGAGACGATGGCAAAAAAGCTGAAAACGGGGATGAGTGAAACACAGTTTACCCTGCCATTACATCCACTTTCGGCGTCCGCGCAAGCTCTGGGGAAGGCGACATGCAGGTCATGGGAAGCGGCTATGGCTTGTGAGCTTGGTCCCAGCCCGCTGCCCGACTACCTGGCTCGTGTCCGCGCAGGACAACGCCCGGTTGGCCGCCTGATCTGGCCGGTGCTCTTCGATGCTGCCAGCCCGCTGCTGTAGATGTGCTAGATGTGCATAGCAGATTTTGGGAGAGAACTTTAAAAACAACTTTTGGTCTATGAAAGATCTGAGAAATCAAGCTTCGTATGCCCGACTGCGAAAAGGGAGTGGTGAACGAAACTGTCCTTTGGGAGAAACTCCGGGTCGCTGCCGCTGCTTGAGGGCCTCATCCAGTACACAGGCCTCACTCAGAGCCTCAGCGAAATCCTGAATGCAGGCAAAGCGACGAAATGCATCCTTAGCCAGGGCACGCTGCAAAACATCCTCCACCGCCATAGAGACATCGATCCCCTTCTCACGCAACATAGGCGGTTGCTCAAAAAGATGCTTACGCGTCACATCCTCAAACGTTCCTATAAAAGGCCACGATCCCGTCACCAGTTCATAGGTCATCACAGCCAATCCATACTGATCACTACTCCGCAGTGAACACCCCTTTAACTGCTCAGGAGCTGCGTAAAGTACTGTTCCCTCAAAATCAACACTATTTGGGATGAGGCTATAAGAAATAGTGGCCGTACCGAAATCGCTGAGAACAATTTGATCATTGGCGTCCAAAAGCATGTTCTGTGGTTTTACATCGCGATGGACCAACTGATGCTCGTGTACATATTGGAGTGCGCTCGCAGCCTGGCTCACATAGCTAACCACCGCTGCCAGAGGAAGACGGCTTCCACGAGGATAACGCTGGCGCAGGGTACCATGAGGCACGTAACTCATAACCATGTATGGTGTATCATGCTCGTCCAGACCAAAGTCGTAGACGGAGACAATCGATGGATGATCCAACTTGTTGAGGATCGCAGCCTGCGTGAGAAAACGCTTCACCTCACGCTCATCCAGTTGAGGATTCAGAAGTTTCACAGCCACCCGCTCGCCCTTGGAAGAATCCTCACACAGATAGACCTCAGAATAATTCCCCTGACCGAGCAGACTGAGCAAACGGTAATCTCCTATCCATTGTTTGGGGATTAGATCGCTAATGCTCATGCTTGATCCTTTGCCATTCAGTTCCTTCGCATAATAGAGCGAGAAAAACATTGACCAGAACAGCTATTTATACAAAAGAGGGCACACCCATCAATCAAAAAAGGTAGATGGAATGGAGATGTACCAGGACTTCTCTGCCTCTAATGGTACCATGCACCCCTGCCAATCTCCGATAATCACCACTCTCGTAGCAGAAAAGTACCGCTATCGTATGAGATAAACGAACTTTCTAACAAATATGGAGCATAAAACCAGCAAAAATATATTTTCCCCCACATGAGTCATCCCTGATTTTGGAAAATCAAGAGAAAAGGCTTTTGGCCTGCATAGCAGGCCGCCCCCTCACAGGACTCTGTTGCCGAAGGCGATTCTCGGGCACATGCATGGCCCCACCCCACCCTTCTTTTTTGAGGTATTTCGAGCAGGGCGTTGCACGCCCTGCTCGAATACCTCTGTTCTTCCTTTGGGATGGGATGGTCTCGATTGGCAGTGTCTTTCGACAACAAAGTCTCACAGGTAGAGGCTTTTCTCGCTTCTTCCTCTGTCGCCTGCGGCGACAGAGTATAACAAGAGCAACTGGCCTGTTTGGT
>DAOTTL010000426.1:0-21681 GCA_034438135.1 Ktedonobacteraceae bacterium
TTATACACTGCACACAACGGCCATTCAGGGTGGCAATCTTGCTCTGGCCTTTTCGGGTCCAAACATAACCATAGCCACCTTGCGAGTTCAATTAAGCATCCCCTGAAAAAAGAAGAAGTATATGAGTCATCCCTCACTTCTCTGCGGCTTGCAAAGCCGCCCCTCCCCCCGAGAAAAGGGAGAAGTGGCTGAGTTTGGCAGCAGCAAAGCTGCTGCCAAACTCAGCCACTTCTCCCTGAAAATCTGGCGGCGCAGCCGCCAGCAGGAGTGTCTGCTCATTTTGCCAAAATCAGGGATGACTCATATCGGGGGAGGGGCAATCACGATTTCGCCTGTATCGCATACAGACCTGTCTGGGAGACATAAACATCATAGGTGCCGGGACCATTGAAGACACCGCTACCATATTGAGCGTCAATAAAAGGCGAGATCCAGCCCTGATTTGCATGCATGTTCTGGAAAAATCCGTCGTCACCCCCATTGAGTTCGTAGGCACTATGCGTAGCATTTCTCTCTTGATTTATATCGTCGTAGCGACCCTCAAGACGGGTCAGCTTATAGCCTGAATGCATCCCGACAATATTAAGCCATGTGGCAACCTTGATCATATCTCCCTGGAGTATCCACTCATTGCCTTTGACATCAAACGCCTGCTGCTGGGTTGGATGCCCCTCAAGATCATTTGTGATCACAGGATGACCATTCTGATCATAGAGGGTTAGCAGAACAGTCATATCATTGCGAGTAGTGGCCGAATCGATAGCCTGGACATGGGCGACCAGGATATTGCCCGTCAGTCCCAGATAACTTTGAATAAGGAAGGTCATCCAGAGCAGGGACGCACAGATGAAGAGCAACAAAACGCCGCCGATGCCATGTTGCCAGCGAAAATGTTTACGTCTGGGCAGACGGCCATAGTTGTAATAATCATCTTTTTCCTGCGGAGTTAGCCGCCCATAGTGCTTCTCGCCACGGATGAGGCTATGCGCTGCGTAGAGAAACAGAGCGAATCCACCTAATGCAATCAACAATAATATAATCTGTGGTACACCAAATTGAAATGGAAAGTTCATGGTCGCTCCTTCGCTTAAGAACATTGTCTTGCCTATTTTTTTGTGACATATCCTTAAGAACATCCTCTCACTCTATTACGAACGAAAAGACGTTCCCGTTTTACTATACTCACCTCACGCTTCTGAGTATAGAGAAAAAGTTGTCAAAGTTCATGTAGGTTCTGCATCAACTGTTTTTTGTTGACAAGATCTTGAAATATTGCTAGCATATAAAACCGTGTAAACAGCTATTTTATAGATAAAAAAGTTTTGTTATGCGGGAGAATTTCTCATTATGTCACCATTCGGGAAACTAGCAACGAAGTTTCTATGCACTTTCCTTTGTATAATCTCAATACTCTTGCTAACCTCTTGCAGTCTATCTGGTCCAATTAAACGAGTGCATAACAAGCCAGTCAAAGCTCCAGAGGGTCAGCAAAATTTTCGCAGTCCGATTATAGATACCGATATTTCTACCTTTGATCCCGCTCAAGCCACAGATATGAACTCAGTGACGGCCATCGATATGGTTTTTACTGGACTGGTGCAGGAGAACGATCATCTCCAGGTGCAGCCGCAACTGGCACAATCCTATGAAGCTTCTCAGGACGGACTGACCTGGACCTTTCATTTGCGCCCACATCTTACATTCAGCGACGGTTCCCTCCTGACAGCTCAGGATGTCGTCTATAGTATTGACCGCGCCCTCTCACCTCAGATCTCAGCTCTGAATGGAGTCTCGCTTACCTATCTAGGTCTGATCAAGGGTGCCTCTGAACGCATGAGCGGGACACTCAGTACAATCATTGGCAGTGGCGTCATCGCGCAGGACGCGAACACCGTCGTAATCAACGTGACGAACCGCACCGCCTACTTTCTTCAGGCGCTCACCTATCCAACCTCTTACGTCGTTGAGAAAAAGGTTATCGATCAATGGGGACTGAAATGGACCGACCATCTGAGTGACAACAAAGGACAGAGCGGGAGTGCTCCCTTCAAGGTTCAGAGCTACAGTCACGGGACCGGTATCGTGTTCGTTTCCAATCCTGACTACTACGGTAAACAGCCACAGCTAAAGCAGGTAGCGTTTCCCTTTATCAAAGATACTGCTACGAGCTATCTGGAATATCAATCTGATCAAGTTGATGAAACCCTGATTCCGACCGCAGACTTTCCAAAGTCCAGTGTATTGACCGATCAGTTTCGTCATGTGCCACAGTTGTGGATCTTTTACTATGGCCTCAACTACCTGGTCAAGCCTCTTGACAACACGAAGATCCGCCAGGCACTCGATCTTGCCATCAACAAAGACGTCATTGCTCAGTCCATCTGGGGCGGCCAGTATCTTCCTACCAACCATATCGTTCCCGAAGGCATGATGGGCTACGATCCAGCTCTGACTGGACCCGCCGGTAGCGGCACAAAAGGCAATCCAACCCTGGCGAGACAACTTTTCAACGAAGGCTTGCATGAAGAAGGTCTGACCCTCTCTACTTTTCCAACTATCAAGTTTACCTACTCTAATGCCTCGATTGATACCAGTAGTGAGGTTACTACAGTCATTCAGATGTGGCAACAAGTGCTGGGCATTACCTCTATTAAGCCCGATCCGATCGATAGTACCCGGCTTATTTCAGCCATCTCTAACACTTCAAACAATGCCAGCTTGCAGATCTGGAAAGTGGACTGGATCGCCGATTATCCTGATCCACAGGATTGGATTACGACCCAGTTTTCCGCGAATTCTCCCGAAAACAATATGAACTATGGTCAGAATCACTCCACTGAGGCACTTCAGCAGCAGTCCTTACAAATTGATATGGCTCTGGCTGATCAGATAATCAATTCCACTAACCGCTTGAGCGCTTATAATCAGATTGAGCAGCAACTCCTCGACGATGTTGCCTGGTTGCCTATGCAGCAAGTTATGTTGAATTATCTACTCAAGCCTTATGTCATAGGGGTGGTTGATAATGCTCAGTCACTTGTCCCTCCTGACGATTGGGGAAATATTTACATTGCGGCGCACTAAGTCTCGGCCTGCATAGCAGGCCATCTACTCTCTTTATTCTCAGGAAAAAAAGAGGCTCGGAGACCGCGCGACCGCGCGACCTCCGAGCCTCTCAATGCTCTGTTGCCGATCTTCTGTATCGGCCTGGCAGGCCACTCCTCCCCATTTAACAAGAGCAACTGATGTGCTCCGTCGCCAGAAGCGACAGAGGGAAAAGTGAGAAAAAACTTATTTGCGTAAGGAAGCCACCTCACCCCAAAAGAAGAAAAGAAAAGAGACATTTCGGGCGCAGCGCGTCGCGCTGCGCCCGAAATGTCTTAAAAAAGAACGGGGGTGGGCGGGAAAGAAAAAGACTTTTAAGAAATCCTGGAGGGAGGGGCGTCACAACTTGTCACAACCTTCTTGAATAGCATAACATAGGGGATACATCTACTAACAAATCTGAATAGCCAGTTGTTTGGAGGCTCCAGCGTTGAACCAGGAACAATTTACCACCATTGAAGAGATACAAAAGGCAATGTTTGCCCAGAGTTATATTGCCGACAGAAGTCTGGCCACATCAGTGTTCCTGGCTTTGAAGCGGCATAAGCCACTTCTTCTGGAAGGGGAGCCAGGCGTAGGTAAGACAGAGGTCGCCAAAGTATTGGCCGCTATGCTGGGTACCCGTCTGATTCGCCTGCAATGCTATGAGGGCATCGACATCAACACCGCCGTTTACGAATGGAACTATACACGTCAGATGCTCCATATACGTATGATGGAGGCGAAGAATAGCGCCGTTGGAAACGAATTTCAGGAGATCTTTGGCCCGGATTTTCTGATCTCACGTCCTCTGTTGCAGGCCATCAGTTCAGAGCAAGCGCAGGCACCTGTGCTCTTGATCGATGAGTTGGATCGCAGTGACGAAGAGTTTGAAGCGTATCTGTTAGAACTGCTTTCAGACTTCCAGATTACCATTCCTGAGATTGGAACGATCAGCGCCAAAGAGCCCCCGATTGTCATCATCACCTCCAATCGCACACGCGAAATACATGACGCCCTACGCCGTCGTTGTCTCTACTATTGGATTGATTTTCCCACGCTTGACCGTGAATACTCGATTGTCCTGGCGCGTATGCCCGATGTGCCAGAGCGGCTTGCCCGTCAGGTCTGTTCTTTTGTGCATGAACTGCGTAGCGCTGACCTCTTTAAGGCTCCAGGGGTAGCGGAAACGCTGGACTGGCTCAGTTCCCTCCTGGCTCTGGCACAGACAGAACTCGTGGATGGTCCGGTTCGTGAGACGTTGGGAGCATTACTCAAGTACCAGGATGATATTCTCAAAATTGGGGGCAGCGACATGAACAAGTATCTGAAAAAAGCGCAGGGGGTTTCCTGAACATGGCCTCACTCCTGCCTTCTAGCGCCGATGAACCGGATCAGCAACTTCTCCCCCTGGAACCTTATGAGCTTGAGAGAGGTAAACGTCTACTCTATCGTTTGACCGAATTTGGACGTATTTTGTGGGAAGTGGGCATTGATGTAGGGCCGGGCAGGATGCTGGATCTCGCCGAAACGCTGAACTCTATTGATATCACCAATAAAGAGGATTTTTACAATACCCTCAAGTGCTGTCTCCTTTCTAAACATGAACAAGAAGCTATCTTTAATCAGATGTTTCTCTATTATTGGTATATGCGCCATAGTCAGGACAAAAAGCCGGGTAAAGACGTTCCCGGTGCGTCCAGGCGTGACGAGAAAAACATGCGCCTGCCACCATCTGAGCTCAAGCGTCTGGCTGAACATATGAACGCCTCTAACGAGCAGCACAAAGATCTGAAGCCGGAGATGCGCCCCACCGATCGGCGTAAGCATGCCGATGAGCGAGAGGTTGTAGAGGACGACGATCAGAGCGATACTCAGGGGACCGCGTATAGCGCTCTTGAAATATTGCGCAAAAAAGATTTTGAATCTTTTAACTGGGATGAGGTACAGGAAGCCAAAAAGCTGATGTCGGAGATGCGCTGGCATCTGGGGATGCGCAAGACTCATCGCAAAGCGCCTGCCCGCCATGGTACTTCACCCGACATGCGCAGAATTATACGCCGCAATCTGAAGTACGGTGCGGAACTGCTAGAACTTACCTGGCGCGAGACTCGACAAAAGCCGCGACCGCTGGTCATCGTCTGTGATATCAGCGGCTCGATGAGTCTCTACTCGCGTCTGCTGCTGCACTTTATCCATACGGTCTCAAATGGGTTACAGAATGTTGAGACCTTTGTCTTCGGAACTCGCCTGACGCGCATTACGCGTCAGCTGAAGCGCCGAGATGTAGATGATGCCGTGAGCGATGTCTCGAAATCTGTCCAGGACTGGTCCGGCGGCACACGTATTGGTGATGCGCTCCACGGTTTTAATCGCTACTGGTCGCGTCGGGTTCTTGGAAGAGGGGCTGTTGTGCTGATCATCAGTGATGGTTGGGATCGTGGGGATGCAGATACTCTATCGATTGAAATGGACCGTCTTCAGCATAGCTGTCACCGACTGATCTGGCTTAATCCATTGCTTGGATCACCTGACTACCGTCCGCTGACTGTAGGTATGAAAACCGCGTTACCGTATATCGACAATTTTCTGCCAGCTCATAATCTCGACAGTTTGATTCATCTGGGCAATCTGTTGAATACCATCGACGAAAGTCGTCCGCCGCGCAGTTTAGGTGCGCGTAAAAGAGCAGCCGCTGAGTGGAGCAAGCCCAGAAAGTGGTAACTAGTCAACAAAGGAGTTTTTTCAACTATGCGCGATATTCTTTTAGATATTGAACGCTGGCATGCCCACGGAGATACAGTCGCAGTGGCAACGGTCATCAGTGTGCAGGGATCGGCTCCACGTCAGCCTGGGGCTAAATTGGCGGTTAATCAGGATGGGAAGATAACCGGTTCTGTCAGTGGAGGCTGCGTCGAGCCAGCTGTCATCACAACTGCGATGGAAGTGATGGAGACAGGTCGGCCAGAGATGCTTGAATTTGGCATCAGTGAAGAAGAAAATATTGAACAAATAGGTCTGGCCTGCGGCGGAACTATACGTGTCTTCGTCGAGCGTCTAGAGTGGTAATCCCAGCCCTGACTGCAAGGCAGGAGGAAAAAGATGGGCACGCTGTATGAAACTTTCAAAGAGCGTATGGAGCGCGAGCAAGGTATGGCCATGGCCACAGTCGTCCAGGGTCAGGAGTCTATAGGCGCTAAACTGCTCATTTTACCAGGTCGGAAAACCCAGGGAAGTCTGGGCAATGCCGAGCTGGAGGCGCGAGTCATTGAGGACGCGGATCGGGCTATCTGGAGCGGTAGCGCACAGACGTATACCTACGACGTAGAGGGTACCACGGAAGATCGTCCATACGAGGTGTTTATCGAAGGCTTCGCGCCGCCTCCCCTCTTGCTCATCGTTGGTGCTGGACATATCGCGATCCCTCTGACTACTTTCGCGAAAACGTTGAATTATCGCGTGATCGTTGTGGACGCCCGTGCCGCTTTTGCCACTCGTGAGCGTTTCCCACATGCCGATGAGGTAATTGTTGAGTGGCCTGATACCTACCTGGAGCGTGCGGATCTCAATCCTTCGGTTGCCGTGGCGGTTCTGACACATGATCCTAAATTCGACGAACCGACCCTCAAAGTGGTATTATCTTGTGATGTTGGCTATGTCGGAGCAATTGGTAGCCGCAAGACCAGTCAGGAACGGGCGGAGCGTTTGAAAAAGCAAGGTCTCAGTGCCGAGCAGCTTCAGCGCATCCATGGACCGATTGGTTTGCCGCTTGGTGGTGCTACTCCTGAAGAAATGGCCCTTGCCATCATGGCTGAGATTGTCGCCACCCATTACGGAAAGCGCCTTGTGGGTGCAGATTAGTAGTAGAAGGAGAAACGGAGCAATGGGTCAATCTCATTGCCGCTTTTACTGCTATTCTTCTCTTTTGCTCTTCTCGCGGGAGCAAAAGAGTTAAGACCTGTCAGATTGATCACAGCATAGACAAGACAAATAGGATATAATAGTTTAAACATATCTATATAGCTCTGAGGATTATGTCTGTTATCAACCACTCTGGTTAGACTCTTTACGAGGAGATAGGGCAATGGCTACTTCCCTTCGTTGCCATCTACGTCTGACTGGAGGTAATCATTTGAAAAGTGGAAATCTATGAATAATAACTATTCTCGTCCAGATGAGCCAACTCAGCCGGCTGGCCAATTACCTTACTACAATCGACCGCAAGGAGAGGGAGGGCAGCCTCCTTCCTCAAATCCGCACAGGCCTTACCAGTTTCCGGGACAGCAACCAACCCAGCCAGCAGGTCCTCCCGCCTGGCAACAATATCCTCAGGGAGGCTATCAACAGGGCGGCTATCCCGTGGGTCCCGGCCAGCAGGCACCTGTCTACCAACCTCCTCAACCGGGAGGAAACATGGGCGGACGATCAGACGGAAGGTCGCCCATGCGTCCGCGTCGCAAGCGAGGGTGTCTCATTGGTTGTTTAGGGACTTCCGTGATCCTGATAATCCTCTTCATCGTTCTTTTCACAACCTCACAGAAGGTTCTGGCATTTGGACGTACAATCTCCGACAAGGACCCCTTGAGTACCCAGACCGGCTATGTAGGTGGGAGTGAGCGTATTAACATCCTGCTCATGGGCTACGGTGGTGCGGGTCACGATGGTGCCTACCTTACAGACTCAATGGTCATTATGAGCCTGCTTCCACAGACTCATCATACAACGCTTATATCAGTCCCGCGCGACCTATGGGTCCAGAACCCTGCAAATAGTGGGAACTATACCAAACTCAATGCAGTCTATCCTGTCGCCGCGGGAGATACGAATACAAAACCCATAAGTGGAGGAGACGCAGTAGCGCAAAAGGTCTCTCTGGTCACTGGTTTGCCGATAAACTATTGGATAACCATTAACTTTGCAGGCTTTAAAGACTTTATTAATGCCATTGGTGGCGTTGATGTGAACGTGCCTGACGCATTTACCGCGAAATATCCCGCGAACGACGATCCCAGTATTAATCCAAACTGGATAACTGTCAAATTCACCCGGGGCTTGCAGCATATGGATGGGCAACGTGCAATCATCTATGCGCGAGCTCGTTACGTGCTCGACAATAATGCTGAGGGATCAGACTTCGCTCGTTCACAGCGCCAGCAATTGATTATGAAAGCTGCTCTGGTAAAGATCAAAGACTGGCATACCTGGTCCCAATTTTATGGAGCTATGGATACACTGGAGCATACGCTCTACTCGAACCTTTCGCTAGCCGATCTGGGAGAGTTCGCGCTAAAAATGGATCTGAACAACGCACATCATATAGGCATCAGCAACCAGAATGTTCTCACAGATACCACCGCCAACGATGGAGAGTCCATTCTCTTACCCAAAGATAATAACTGGTCACTGATCACCAGCTATGTTCAACAGCAGCTTTATACCTGATAAAAACCAATAGACGTTTTTGGCTTTGCCGTGTATACTCTCCGTGATATCAGACAAGCGGAAGACCTTCTGTGAGGTCTTTCCGCTAGCTCTGTACGCAGAAGAGCAACAAAAGGTAGAGTTTAAGCAAACTCATAAGCACTGAAGAACTGTGAAGGGGGTTTGAACATGCAGCGCCAATCTCGTCTCATTGGCGGTGTCTATCAGGTGGGCCAGGTGATTACCACTGGTTCATTTTTGACAATGTATACTGCCTATAATCGCAATACCAGTGATGTAGTGGGACTGCTGGTTATTGACTTGCCACCGACTCTTGAACCTTCCACCGCGCTTCAATTCTTGTCTTCTCTGACACGTAGACGCCAGATCCAATCGCCTCATGTGATTCGCGTCTACGACTGGGGTGTTTCTGAAGGGAAAGCGTATATAGCGACCGTTCCGCCCCGTGGTATCACACTCAAGCAGTTAACTGATAACGAGAACATTAGCCTGGCACAGGCTCTTGAGCTATCCATCCAGATGGCACGTGGCATAGCGGCTCTCCAGTCCAATGGCATCATTGATACAGATCTCCGTCCTCAATTGATCACAATCGACACCGTTGTGCAGGACAATCGTGTCCAGCTGGACGATGTGGGATTGCGTGCACTCTTCAGACAGCTTGGTTATGTGCAGGGACAGAATACCCCCGACATCGGCTATTTTGATCCGCGCTACATGGCCCCCGAGAGCATCTACCAGGGCGTCATCAGTCCCGCCAGCGATGTCTATCAATTGGGCCTTGTCCTGTTTGAACTGCTCACCGGGCGACCTCCTTTTGTCGGTCGCACGCCCGCTGAGACTGGCATTATGCAAAGTAACGGCCAGGTTCCAAATATGACTCAACTTAAACATAATACTCCACCGGTACTTCAGGAGATCGTTGAACGCGCCCTGGCAAAGAATCCTCAACAGCGCTATCCACACGCAACCGCCTTCCTGGAGGCTCTGGAGAAGGTGCCGCAGTTCCAGAAAAAAACCCCATCCGACGAATGGCAATTTACTCCGGCGCGAGAAACCCCTGCTAGCGAACTGCTAACAGCCGGGGAGATCGCTGATCATACAAGCGAAATGTCCTCATTGTCGTCCAATGTTTCTGTGGATGCTGCGGATACTCTGGTCAATGGTGAGAGATCAGTTCGACGTCCAAATCAGAGTGACTCGCTAATGGCTGAGCAAGGCTTCCCGATCTACGCGTATCTGGATTTTGAGCAAGAGGGTCAACCAACCCGAAGTCTGGCCATCAGTGATACCTATGCGATTATTGGACGTGTTGATCCCAAGCGAGGCATCACACCAGAGATTGACCTCACCTCGATCGACCCGCATGCAACAGTCTCGCGCCAACATGCCCGCATTCGTTTTGCAGGGACATTTTTCTATATTGAAGATCTAAAGAGCCGCAACAAAACTCGCCTGGGTCAACTGGTACTGACTCCTCTGAAGCCAGAGCTTATCCAGCACGCAGATGTAGTATACTTTGGCTCGGTCAGATTAGTCTTCAGAGTTCCAGGTACACGTACCACGCCACCACCCAAAAATCTGCCCACATAGCAGGATTACCGGAGTAGCGCCTTCACTTTTTCGACTAGCTCCAGAGGATGAAAGGGTTTAGTCACATGTTCCGCGCCCAGGTCGAGACTGATGCGTGCATAGATATTTTCAGCGTGTGCAGTCATAATGATCACAGGCACATGGAGCGTCTGTGGATTGCTGCGCAGACCGTGGAAGATTTGATAGCCGTCCTGGCCAGGCATCATCACATCCAGGATAATCAGGTCAGGCAGGCGATCATCCAATAGTGTCTGTAATTGTGCCCCGTTGCTCGCAACGGCCACATCAAAGCCATTGTGGGTCAGGACAAAGGTGATGATTTCGCGTATCTCTTTATCGTCATCAACTACAACTATGTGCTTTAGCATTGGCCGCCTTCGACATTTCGTTCTCTCCCTCCAATGGTTGCAACGTAAGGTTCTTCTCTATCATACTCATTTCTTGAGATAAGTTCAACTCTCTTGACTGGGGGTCTTTACAAGTAGAGTTTTCTTGCCGCTTGTCTACATCGGCCTGGCAGGCCATCCCATCCCATTTAAAAAAGAGCAGATGGAGTGTTTTGTGGTGCTTTAGCGCCACAAAACACTCCATCTGCTCTTTTTCTTCTCTGTCGCCGCAGGCGACAGAGGGAGAGCGACTTTTGAGCAGCTCTATGCTCGCAAAAGAAAAGTCTAGCACAGAACAGTGAACAGTGTTACAATAACACCACACTGGAGACCGCCTACAATACAAGCCGATGTATATATCGGTCCCGCAGAAGTAAGGGCATAAGTCCATCTCGTCATATCCAAGCCCAAAACGGCGGACCAGGATCAATCATTTTTCCCGCTGCAAGAAGTGAGGAGCTAGCTATGCTTGACCTGAATACTATTCCTGTTGTGGATAATCATTGCCATCCTGTACTGCTGACTCAAAAAATGGACGCCTTCCAGTTCCGTGCATATTTTACTGAGGCCTTCAGTCCAACTTTTGCCGAACAACACGTTTCCTCTGCTGTCTACTATCTCTGGGCTCTGCGTCAACTGGCTACTTTCTTTGGATGCCAGCACAAAAACGTGGAGGATGAGGTTATCAGCGCCCGCAACAGCATGGATGCTGACACCCTGCTTGAGCATCTCTATCGGGCAGCCGGGATCGATACGCTTGTACTCGATGTGGCTCATCCACTGCCCGAAGTCTCCTATTCGGCTGAACGAATGGGACAACTCGGGCATTTTCGCACGGCCCAAATGCTGCGCCTGGAGACGCTCATGCAGCGTCTGGTGGTCACATACCCGGATTTTGATGAGATGGTGGCAAACTATAGCCACGAATTGATGAATGTACGCGAACGTGGCTATGTGGCGCTTAAGAGTATCGTTGCCTATCGCACGGGTCTGAATATTATGCACTGGAGTAAAGACCAGGCGGTTACTTCATTTCAGGAAGCACGCGCAGCTATCCAGTATAATACGCTGCGTATCAGTCAAAAACCATTGATCGATTATCTTCTGCACATTGCCTTTTTACATGCTTCTGAGCAAGAACTACCGATTCAGTTTCATACGGGTTATGGCGACAATGAGACCGATATGCGCCTGGGAAATCCCTTGCAGTTGCGCGAGGTGCTGGAACAGAGCGATTATCAGAGCATGCAAGTTGTCTTACTGCACGAAAGCTACCCATATACCCAACTGGGCGCGTACCTTGCAGCAGTCTACCCAAATGTCTACTTTGACCTCTCGTATACTATCCCTTTTGTAGAGCGCCTGGAGATGCTGGCTTTTACTCGTCAGGCCTTAAGTGTTGCCCCTGCCAGCAAATTGATGTATAGCTCTGATGGTATTCACTTGCCGGAAATGCACTGGATGGCGGCCATTCGTGGGCGCAGCATACTGGGTCAGGTTCTTGAGGAAATGATCGATGCGGACGAAATCGATGAGGAACAGGCGTATATGCTGGCGGAACAAGTCTTACACAATACAGCGTATACTGTCTACAGGCTATGATTTGACGCATCGAAGGGAAACTTTGTGGCAAACTCTATCACTGACTCAGCTCACTGCTTTCGAGTGAGTGTCTCCGCGCTAATCTTCGATGGTGAGCGCGTTCTTCTCGCACATCGTCGCGATATCGATTGGTGGAACCTCCCAGGTGGTGCTCTCAATCCTGGTGAGACCGTTGATGAGGCTTTGCAACGTGAAGTGTATGAGGAGACAGGCCTGGAGGTTGAAACCGGCCAACTGGTCGGCGTCTATTCGAAACCGCTGAAACAGGAGGTTGTGCTCTCCTTCCGCTGTCGCGTGGTTCGCGGCTCGTTAAACGCTATGGAAGATGAAGATATCGACATGAATCGCTATTTCAGTATCCACGAACTGCCAATCAATACGCTTCCGAAGCATCGACAGCGCGTTATGGATGCTCTGCTCAATACCGAGCACGCTCTGTTACGCGATCAGCGCAGCAGTACTGAAGAGGATCAACAACTTGCTTGAGTCTCTGACTCTTCCTGCAATAATACGAGCACGTCTCTGGCTGCGATCTCTATCTTACCACTTACGTGTCTGCCATCCAACAATGCGCGGATGCTCCCTGCGGGCAAAAAAAACTGCTCAGCGCGATTGCTGTGATTGAGTATAAAATAGATCAGTTTTCCATCTGACCGCTGACGAGTGATCGCCTCAATACCGCCAGGTACCACCAGCTCGGACTTAATACCTGCTTCCTGACTGAGGTGATGCACCAGCCGATACGCTAATTCGTCGCTTCCACGTGTGGCAAGATACCACCCCTGACCTCGACCGCTGGTATTGACGGTCAGGGCCGGTCCTCCTTCGTAGTAATCTCCGGCAAAGGTGCCGATGGCCTGTGCCCCTTCCAGGTGGATCAACTCGCCCCACAGAGCACACATATACAATCCTTGTAGTGGTCCCTTTTCCACGTTTACTTGATTGCTCATATGCGCCGGCAAAGGATCAAATTCTTCAATATATATTCCTAAGAGGGTTCGCAATTCACCAGGATAGCCACCCGACACGACATGATCGTTCTGATCGACGATACCGCTAAAATAGGTGGTCAAGAAAATCCCACCTTGTTCAACAAAATGGCGTATATTCTCGGCCACACCTGGACCCACCATATGCAAAAGAGGAGCCACAATCAATTGATACTGGCTCAAATCGGCATCCGGCTGAACAAGGTCAATTGGGATGTTCAGGGCGTACAGGGCATGGTACCAGACCTTTAACTCTTCCCAATAGTTCAGTCGATCACTCGGACCCGGCTGATACTCGACTGCCCACCAGTTTTGCCAATCCATCACCAGGGCCACGCGAGCGTTTATACGCGAATTAAGCACTTCAGAACTCAGTTGTTGCAGTTCACTGCCGATACGCGTCACCTCTTGAAAGGTCCGTCCATGTTCACTCCCCTCGTGAGGAACAATCGCACTGTGAAACTTCTCGGCCCCCGCTATGGACTGTCGCCACTGGAAATAAAGGATCCCCTCCGCTCCATGGGCTATCGCCTGCATGCTTTGCAAACGCAACGTGCCTGGCCGCTTCTGCGGGTTTTGTGCCATCCAATTGATCTGAGAGGGAGCCTGCTCCATCACCAGATGGGGATATCCACCCTTCAGCGAACGCATCAGATCATGGGCCAACGCACTCTCCCAGGCCGGTGTCGTCAGAGCAGGATAATTGTCAAACGAAACGATATCGATGAAAGGTGACCAGGCGAAGTAATCGGTGGGTTTGTGTGGAACCATAAAGTTAGTCGTCAGAGGTATCTCTGGCGTCACTCGGCGCAGGATATCAGCCTCCAGACGATAACAGGAGAGTAGGGAATCGGATTGAAAACGCCGGTAATCCAACGTCTGACCAGGATTGCTACTTGTGGGAGAAAGGCGCGGCGGGAGAATGTCCTCCCAGTCACTATAGGTCTGACTCCAAAAGTATGTTCCCCAGACCCGATTGAGCATCTCCAACGATTGATAGCGTTCCTGCAACCAGAGACGGAAAGATTCCGCACATGCGTCGCAATAGCAGGCAGGCACATGGCAGCCATACTCGTTATTCACATGCCAGAGCCGCAGCGCTGGATGAGCGCGATAGCGCTCGGCTAACTGCTCCACCAGTAGCGCGGCCTTGCGACGATAGTCTCGACTATTGGGACAATAGTGCTGACGCGAACCATGGCTCAGACGTATTCCCTCGCGTGTCACTGGCAGCATCGCTGGATAAGCACGACTCATCCAGGTCGGAGGAGAGGCCGTAGCTGTGGCGAGATCGGCCATAATCTCATGCTCAACCAGCATATCCATGATCTGATCCAGTTGCGCGAAATGATACTCGTCCGGGCGCGGCTCCAGATTTGCCCAGGAGAAAATATTGATCGAAACCATATTTACCGAGGCCAGACGCATTAACCGCATATCCTCCCGCCATACCTCTTCCGACCACTGCTCAGGATTATAGTCCGCCCCATAGAGAATTATCGAAGGTAGCGAGGGCATTAAAATATCTCCATCTTAAAGCTGCTAAAAGCATTGCCAACTCTATGGCATTTAGCCTGACAAGATTTCAGATAGCACCATCCAGCACGTCCCGCAAAGCCTGCTCTATCTCGGTACGTAAATGGGCTTGCAGATCCGTAGCCCAAAGTTCATCCCAGGCATCATGCTCCTTGAGCAGTTCGACACAGCGAACAAGCGGATCTTTTTCACACGTCCCACTGCCATCAGGAGTAGTGCGCAACACACGAAACTCCAACAAGGTCGGTCCCAGGCCAGCGCGAGCATGGCTCACAGCCTCCTGCATCGCATTGTACACCACCAGGGCGTCAGAGCCATCGAAACAAGAATAGGTCAGTCCCTCCGGCAATGTCTGATTGCTCAGAGTAGAAATCTGTGAAGGCGGCGTATCCTGTTCACAGATAAAGATCGCGGGTAATTGATGCTGTGCAGCAAAGGCGATCCCTTCTAAAAAGTCCGGTTCCGCCGCAGCTCCATCTCCACAGTAGGCAACCGTGACAGCCTGTGCTTTGCGCAACTTGGAGGCAAAGGCAATCCCGGCTGCATGCATAATCTGTGTTGCTACGGGTGCCGGACCCGTTACAAGGTTGTGTTTATGATAGCCCCAATGGGAAACTGACGAGAGAGATGGCCGATTAGTACTATCCAGTATTTCAGGTAACGGCAGCTTCTGGCGGGCCTGAAAGTAGGTACGAAAAACCTCATAAGGAGTCATCCCTATGGTCAAGACCACTCCCAGATCTCGGTAATAGGGTAGGGTAAAGTCCTGTCCAATCTCGATACATACGGCACTACATACCTGCACTGCCTCGTGCCCACGACAGGAAGCCACATATCCTAACTGACCTTGCTGATACGCACGCCAGGCATATTCATTCACCAGACGGGTGAGCAAGATATGAGTATACATCTCCCGCAGTAGAGCGAATCTGGATGAGACCTGGGTAATTTTCTCCAAACGAATTCTCATGCAGTCCTTTTTCTCTAGCAAAATCGTTACGACTATTATACTATATGGTCTGGATAATCAGAACTACCCAAAAATGCATAGATCGCCTGACCGGTTCAAGTAATCTAAATCACTACATTGATTTTGGCGCGTACCACATTCTATAATGAGCAAATGGTTCATCATAAGTAGATGAGAATCAAGCCAGAACAAGTCAATGTAGACCTATGGAGGCTTTTATGACCGTTAACATTCGTGTCACGACACAGCATACTACAGCAGAGCCGCTGGATATGCTCGCTCTTTATCGGACGATGGTAACGGCCCGAGTAATGAATGATCTGCTAAAAACCCGCAAAACTCAGGGCCGTTTTCCTTTTTATATCGGCTGCGCTGGACATGAGGCGATGGCTGCCATTGTAGCCGCGCTCCAATCTGAAGATTGGCTATCACTCTATTATCGGGATATGGCGGCATGGCTCCAGCGCACAGGCGATATCTATGCACTGCTGCGTGAAGCTTATTCACGTACAACTGGTTCTATGGGCGCTGGCCGCAATATGCCCGCGCATTTCAGCAGTAAAATGCAGCATATCTTGCCAGGCTTTAGTGAAGTGGGCGCCTTAGCGCCTTTCGCTGGAGGGGTGGCATTCTCTCTTCAATGGCACAAAAGCCAGCAAATTCTCCTTTTTAGCTGCGGCGATGGGGCCGTAGCAACTAATGATTTCAATGTGCTCTTGCGTCAGGTCAGTGTCCATAAACTTCCTGTGTTAATCGTTGTCGAGGACAATGGGTGGGCGATTACAACCGCTTCAACTCGTCAGTGGAGCGGTTCGCTGGTCGATTGGACCACCAGCGGAGGTATCTACTCCGAAGAGGTTGATGGCTCAATGCCTCCAACCACCTATGAGGCGGCGGTGCGCCTGACCGACTATGTTCGTTCGGGACAGGGACCGGCTTTGATGCATCTGCGCGTGGGTTTGCTCGATGCTCACTCCAGTAGTACCGATATTCACACCTATCGCACACGCGAGGAGATTGAGGCCACAAGTGCAACGAAGGATCCCGTGAAGAATTTTGGCAGCTGGCTGGTCGAACGGAACTATCTCAAAAAAACTGATATTGAGAGTATCCGCAAGGAGATTAAGAAACAGATAGAGCATGCTGAAGCTGAAGTGCTTAAAGAACCCGAACCAGCTCCCTCTCGTGTGCTGGATTTTGTGCTGGACGTGCCTGCGTGGCAGGAAAATACACCTCGTGGTACTAAACGTCAGTTGCCAATGCTGGCTGCAATCAATGAAGCCTTGCTGGAACTGGCACAGCGCGACGATGGCTTCTTTGTCTATGGACAGGATGTTGGCAGCTCTAAAGGCGGCGTTTTTGGCGCGACCTCCGCACTTGTTAATCAGATGCCCGATCGCGCGATTAGCAGTCCACTCAATGAACAGGTTATTATTGGGATCGTTGCTGGTGCGGGCATGGCTGATGGAAAAAGCCGTTGCGCAGAGATTCAGTTTGTGGATTATCATCAATCCGCCGCACAGACTATTCGTCTGGCCTCACGTATTCTCTACCAGAACTACGGTAGCTGGCGGGTTCCCTTGCTTATTCGTACAAAATCGGGTAGCGGCGGCGGCGGTCCCATCTCCAGTGGCGGCGCAGGCGGTGGTGCATTTGGACACTCCAATTCGGGCGAACAATGGTTTACCAGCATCCCCGGGATGATCACAATCTGTCCGGCTACCCCCTTTGACGCCAAAGGTCTGCTCCTTGAAGCTGCCAGAGCTCAATCTCCGGTGACTTTTCTAGAGCGAGGACGACTCTATCGCTCGGAACCTCCCAAGGATAGTCAGGGCAACCTTATCCCTGCTATGGCTGATTACTGGTATGTTCCCGAAGGCCATTATACTCTGCCCATTGGGAAAGCACGCCGATTCTCCATCGGCGAAGGTCCTATTCAGATAGCAATTATCACCTGGGGTACGATGGTTCTGGAGGCCTGCACTGCTGTGGCCAATCTTGTGAATCGCCAGGGTGGGGCATTTGAGATTATCGATCTACGTACGCTGGCCCCTTTTGACGAAGCTGCGGTGACTGAGGCCATACACACTGCTAACCGCGCTATGATTGTGACCGAAGAGATTGATCTGACAAGCTTTGGCCGCCATCTGCACTCCTGGATCGTAGAGCATTGCTTCTATGATCTGGATTGTACTCCAGCCTTTGTTTCTGCCATCCCTGCCCCTCCCGCCCCCTATAACGGATTTGAGGAAACAGCGTTCTTTCCTACAGCTCAGACTATCGAGTCCCGTTTGCTAGAACTCCTTGCTGAGTAAAAAGAGTTCATGCAAATCAGGTGGGAGACTTACTTGATTTGCATGAGATACTTCTTACCTCTCTGTTCTTTAGGTATTTTTTCCTAGATCGATGTACTTACTAACTGTACAATTTTCAAAAGGACGAGTCTGTGAGTTATTATAGAAGGTGCATGTTATAACTGGAAAGCGTACATCTATTTCGTAGAGCAAAGGCGACGAAACGCATTTCTTCTATAATTAAGAGGTAAAAAGAACTATGCAATCGAATTTTAAGCTTCCCTTCAAGCCGACGCCCATACGTGACATTCTTGGTCTCTTTCTTGGCACACGTCTGCTGCTCATTCTCGCCACGTATTTTAGCTTTATTCTCTTTCCCGTCCCACCGCATGTCTATCCAGAATTGCCAGTCAATTTCACTGGTCTGCTTCGGTCCTGGAATCGTTGGGATTCATTACAATACCTGCAAATAGCACAGCATGGCTACCAATCAATCCATTATACGGCTTTCTTTCCACTCTATCCATTGCTGCTCCGGGGACTGGCTTTTCTGTTTGGCGATCGTTGGTATACTCTGGCTACACTACTTCTGAGTAATCTGGCGTTTTTTGGTGTGCTCTACATTCTTTATCAGATTGCGACGGATGTTTTGGGTGAGCGGGTGGGCAGGCGTACCATTCTCTATCTATGCATTTTTCCAACAGCGATCTTTTTCTTTGCAGGCTATAATGAGTCGCTTTTCCTCTTTTTCTCATGTAGTTCGATTTTCGCGATGAGACATAGACGATGGGTACTTGCGGGCTTACTGGGTCTTCTGGCCGCGCTAACTCGCTCGGCTGGAGTACTGCTAGTCGTTCCCTATCTCTGCGAACTCTGGGTGTCGCGTGAAGAATCTCATCCAAAACTGTTTGAGCAGGTCAAGGGTTTATTTCCCAGGGCGCTCTCAATCCTTCTGATCCCGCTTGGGACTTCATTGTATATGCTGTACTGTTGGAGACTTTTCCATGATCCTCTGGCTTTTGCAACTGCTCAGAAAGACTGGGGAAGGGTCTTTACGCTTCCATGGAGTGGAATTGGCGGCGCATTCTGGCAACTCTTTTATCGTCAGCACTTTGGTTCTTTCTTTGAGGCCCATCTATTGCTTGATCTTACTGCTACTCTTGGGTTTATCGCACTGGCTGTGCTGGGCTGGAAGCGTTTACGTCTGAGCTATACTCTCTGGGTTGGTTTGCTTATTCTCTATATGCTCAGCAGTTCCGCCATTGCAAGCTCTGATACCCTGGTCTCGAACCAGCGTTTTGTCCTGGAGATGTTTCCCGCCTTCATTACACTGGCAGCGCTGGGTCTCAAGCATCCACGTGTGCATCAGGCGCTAATAATTGCTTTTCCTTTCCTGCAAGCCATTCTAGCTGCTCTCTTTGTGCTTAATCGCTGGATGGTCTGATGGTAGGCACTCGATATCAGAAACTATGAGAATATGTTGAAAGAAAATCTGTTTCGTTCCCGGTTGATTGGAAAAGATCCATTAGATTCGCTAACGCCTGTGACTTCCTCAACTCGTGTGCGGACAACTGGTCTCCTGGTGTGTGCGCTTGGCTTTGTGGTATGTCTCCTGCTTACAGTGAATCCGCTGATCCGCATACCTGACAATGTGGTTCATTTGCATATTTTTCTAGGAACTCTGCTGGCAGATGCGAGCGATTGGCTGCCAGGAAACAATTCGCCCGCTTCGATCGAGTTTTTCTCTCTCCTCCTCCCACTTTTCCTGTTTTATGGTCTCGCATTCTGGCTGCTTCGGCAGATTTCGGAGCAGAGCGTACAGAAAAATATTCGCAGACTCATTTGGGCTGTCGCGGTACTTGGAGGCTTGATCTATCTTGTCACTCCAGCGCTGCTCTCGCACGACACTTTCGTCTACGCCAGCTATAGCCGTCTTCTGGCGGCCTATCACGCAAATCCTTACTTTGTGCCCATTGCTTCGTTTCCGCGGGACCCCTTTACTCCTCTCAATTATTATGCCAGAACGGTTTCGGCCTATGGCCCTATCTGGATGCTGGTCTGTGGTTTCTTTGGCCAGGTTCTCCCACCCAGTCCCACTGCCTATGTGCTGGCTTTCCGACTTTTTGCTTTGGCCTTTCATCTGCTCAATATCTGGCTGGTTGGACGCACACTCTTAAATATGGGCCGTTCGCCTCACATCGTGACGCTGGGGATGCTGCTTTATGCATGGAATCCACTGGTTTTGCTGGAGAGTGGTCTGGGTGGACATAACGATGTCTTTATGATGACTTTTGTTCTATTCGGTATCCTGTTTGCTGTCCGTGCCGAGACCCCTGGAGCCGATTTACGTCCCCGCGAGTATCTTCTACCGGTTGCGGCCTTTACGTTGGCCGTTCTTGTGAAGTTTACTGCACTACCCATTCTTGCTGCATACCTGCTCTTCGTGCTCTGCAAAAAGCTGCGTACAGACCCCGATAGTCCAGAAGAATCTGAGAGTACCCTCCAAAACTGGCGGCCAGCACTTCGAGCTCTTTTTCTCTCCGTATGCACTGCTGTCATCCTGGTTCTGGCTTTCTACGGACCCTTCTGGTTTGGACACCAGATCAGTGATATTCTCAAGAGTTTCTCCAGTCCGCCTTCAGCTCAGAATTCACAAAACTCGTTCATGCGTGCTGTCATTGAGTGGTTTATTCTCCATCCAAATAGTCCTCCAAATTTCTTCCTGATCCTACTCAGTCGCCGCCTGTTCTGGGATATCTTAAACTATGTGATCATTGCGCTTTCATTGATCATAGGATTTTTTAAACTGCGGACTAAACCAACCGTCAGAACTTTTGTTCTTGTCGCATTAGCCACACTCTCCCTGGTTTTGCTGTTTACTCCCTGGTTCTATCCCTGGTATATCACCTGGATCCTTGTGCTGGTGGTGGTCTGCTTACCTGTGCGCCCGCATCGTCTTGCATCGGCTCTACTAGGTTTCACGTTGATCTTTAGCTTCTCATCCCTGACCACTTACCTGTTTAATTATTCACCGCTGGGTTCCTGGCGGTATCTGCTCAATCTGCCCTCAGTAATTTTACCGACTTGTGCATTGCTTCTAATCCTGTTATTATGGCATCCTATGGGAACATCCATGACAAGAAATGCACAAAAATAATGATACGACACTGGCCCTTGCTCTTTGTAAATGGTTGGCTTTCTACCCGGTATATGCTCCTGGCAACCTTTATCTCACTTGAAACCTTACGTAATGCGCTGAACACTCTCGGCTATCCAGCAGTGGTCCTCTTTGTAATGATTGAGAGTTCGGGTATCCCTTTCCCTGGCGAAACAATGCTCCTGCTGGCCTCGTTCTATGCGGCAGTCGATCAGAAGCTACAGATCCCCCTCGTCATTGTCTGTGCGGCCCTGGGGGCTATCATGGGTGATAACATTGGCTATACTATTGGACGTACTGGTGGCTACGCCTTCTTAAAGCGCTTTGGACGCTATTTCTTTCTTAAACCACATCACCTGGCACGGGCCGAACTCTTCTTTGCCAAACATGGTAACAAGGCGGTTTTCTTTGGCCGCTTTACCGCAGTTCTACGCGCCTGGTCTGCCTTCCTGGCAGGTTTGAACCGTATGCACTGGCTGCCCTTTTTAGTGTATAACGCGGCAGGAGGTATCCTCTGGGCAACGATCTATGGCTGCCTGGGCTTTTATGCAGGACACCTCTTTCATGATAATTTCAGCGCTGTCGAAAAGATAGGCAGCACGGTTAGTTGGATAAGTGCACTGCTTAT
>DAOTTL010000427.1:0-5553 GCA_034438135.1 Ktedonobacteraceae bacterium
TGTATGCCCGCGGGAGGAGTCGAACCTCTAACCGTCGCATTAAGAGTGCGCTGCTCTGCCATTGAGCTACACGGGCCTGACTGTCGAAGCTATTATAGCATAGGCCCCTGTGGGGCGCAAGACCCTTCCAACTCCTCCTCAGGGCTTCGCAAAAGTCGGTTCGTTCCCCGTACACCCACCCTTTTAAGCTGGACGGTGGCAGCGCGAACGCGCTGCCACCGTCCAGCTTTTTTTCCTGGGGAGGGGCCTGGCCATTGCTGAGCCGTGACTTTTGCGAAACCCTATGTGTTGACAGGGCGTTCGTTGTCTCCTGGCCCTCTTTGTGCGATACTGAGTTTAGAGTTCTCCCGAGCGGGACGAGAAAGTAGAGCAACCTATACCAACTTAGATAAGGCAAGAAAAGTATGCGGCAAGATTATCGCTTATGAAAAATGTCCTTTATTGGCCCACTCACTGGTTAAAAAAGCTCTTTGAGGAGCAAAAAAACGAGCACCAGAAAAGCACTATTGCGGCCCTTGATGGCATAAGGGCATGTGCAATCCTCTTCGTTATCTCTTTTCATATCGATTGGACCAATAAGAACTATCTCCAACTGTGGGACTGGCACACGAATCCTTTGGCCTCCGCTGTGGCTATTGCCGGGGGAACTGGGGTGACGCTCTTCTTTGTGCTTTCAGGCTTCTTGCTCTTTCTGCCATACGCCAAAGCTCTCTTATTTGCCGGTCGCTGGCCTCTTGCTCGCTCATTCTACGTGAGGCGAGCGCTGCGGATCATGCCTGGTTACTATATCTCACTGATCGTTCTGGTTGTTCTGACTGCTCCTCAATACTTGTATGACACGGGTCAGGGCAATCTGGGTCAACATTTGACCCTGCTGCTGGACCCCTCACAGCCTTTGCAGCCGCCAAATCTGAGTAGTCTAGGGCTCTTTCTGACCTTTCTGATGGATGCGTCCAGGCAGACCTTTCGTCAACTGAACGGTCCCTACTGGACCCTGGCGGTGGAGTGGCAATTTTATATGTTCTTACCGCTGCTCGCCCTGGGAATGCTGCTTCTGGTCAGACGGGTACGATTAGCGCGAAGGTTGCGGGCGGTAGGCTGCTGTCTGGGCGGCATTATTGTTGGGGGCTTGCTGATCCGTCTGGTTGGGATCTATTTTCAGAGCAATCCAGAGGCGACCTTTCTGGTACCTCGTGCGGTTCTCAATGTGATCCTCTTTTTTATCTATGGACAGACGGGTAAGTACGTTGAGGATTTTGCCATTGGTATGCTGGGAGCACTGATCTATGTCTATGCTCAGAGCTTACCAACTGAGCATCGTTTTGTCCAAAGGTTACGTGGTCTGAGTCTCTGGCTCTGGGGGGTGGGTCTGGCAATCTTGCTCTTCTCTGCCATCTGGCATTTTCAGGCCGATCCCACAACTCCGGCCTGGCCAATCCTCAATTTTACGCTCCCCTACTTCAGCTGGTTAAGCGAGATGCTTCTGGCTATTGGGTACGGTATGTGTATCATGGGGGTTCTCTTCGGACCAGGCGAGTTGCGGCGGCCTTTGAGCTGGCAACCGTTGCGCTGGATTGGTCTGATCTCCTACAGTCTCTACGTCTGGCACCTGCCGCTGATCGCGCTCTTTGCGGTGCGCATCCTTCCCCTGCTACCTCCAATGAACTTCTATCTCTCATATGCGCTCTACTGGGTATGGGCTACGGTAGTAATCGTGCCTTTCTGTGTCCTCTCCTACGCTTTTATCGAGCGGCCAGGGATACACCTCGGGGACCACTGGCGCAAAGCGATCGAGGTGCGTTACCGTGCTCGTGTACAAAGGGTTATGCCTGACGAGCAAAATATCAGGGGAGAGAACGGTGAGCGTGCTTCATCTGGAGAGAATATTTCGGTGCTACAAAGTAGCGCCAGGAGCAAAGTATGATACCAGGAGAGAGAAGAGCTTACATGTTGAGCGGCTTGAACAAAGTGCTCAATTTCATCATATACAAGGTCCTTCTTTTTCTCTAGAGCTTTCACCATAAGTATCAGAGTTTCTCAAAAGTCTTTTGCGAAGCCCTGCCATAAGCTTGTCGAAACCGCGTACTCCTGGGATTTACAGAGTTCTTTATTCCCATACTCTGGATTGATTGACCTGTTCTTTGTCACGGAAAGCCTGTTCCAGATCGACGTGGAAACAATTGGCCAGGTCCAACAGGTAGCTAAGGACATCGGCAAATTCTTCCTCCAGGGAGATATCGCGCTGTTTCGCCTGTTCTTCGTACAGACCAGCCGTCTTGCGCATGGCTTTGGCAAGTTCACCGACTTCTTCTATGAAGAGCACGAACTTCTCAGACGGACTATCTTTTGTCCAGCCACGCTCCTGACAGACAAGCTCAAGGTAGGCCTGGAGGTCGCTTAACGTGGGATTACTTTTCAGATCTGCCATACTGATTTTCTTCTCTCTTTCATTGTTTTTTTTCACCAGAGCATTAGACGCAAAATGACTATTGTTATGCACAGTATATCTGAGTGAGAATAAGATTTCTCAGAAGTCATTGTACAGCCTTTGAGAAACCTTTGAATGAGAAAAGGCGTACACTTTCAGAAGCGCGAAGTGATCTCGTTGACGAATTCCAGATGAACGCCTGTCCTTCCTGCGCGTCAGGATAGTCTTATACTGAGCGTGGAGACCTCATTTGCCAACCGGATTACTTTGCTTGAAAGCTCTGTATTACTCTTGTGGCTCTTCCTCTTCCTTGCTCTGCCATCGATGCAATCTGAATAACCACCAATCTGCCAGAGAGGTTTCCTGATAGTCTGGCCCAAGATCTGCTTGCACGATGAAGGCCAGAGGAAGCTGTACTATCAGCAAAATAAGCGGATCAATACGCAAGAGTAAAAAGCAGATAGCGCTGAGCGCATAGACCGAACCCAGAACGATGAGATGAACTTTCCAGAACTGGCGTGCAGTTGCATAGACTCCGCTGGTAGTGGTCAGCAGGCCCCACAAGAAAATGAAGAGCGTCAGGACAGTGTAAAGCGCCAGGAGATGAAGCAGGTCAAACGGTTCAAATGCTGCACGGAGTCGTTCAATATTGATATTCATGGTTTCTCTTTGTAGTATGTGCTTCCGCAAGAAAGTTTCTACTTCTCTGCTCCATATTTTATATCAACAGACTGCCCTATGCAAGCAGAAAAGGTAGATTGGCAGGGCCATTTCATTCTCCGAAAGCCAGAGGCTTTTGGAGAATGAAATGGCCCTGGTAGATTGGTCAGGGCTTCGCAAAAGTCGTTCTCTTCTCCACCCCTTTACCCTAAAAGAGGGAAGACGAGTAGAGTGTAGGAGCGACACTCCACTCGTCTTCCCTGGTGAGGAGTTTGGCCACTGCTACGCAGTGACTTTGGTAAAACCTTGTACAGACTCAGGCCACCACTGTTTCCTTCACCTTGCAAGCAACTCAGGAATTGTGTGATGGTGCTGGGATAACGCCAAGCTGTTGCATCAGGCTTATATCATCTCGTGCTGCCACATATTCGATAATCTGTTTATTCCTGAAGCACATGAAGTGCATCTGCTTCTGTCCAACAGATCGACCGGTCGGGGGTGCCTCTGACCTTGATCTAGCAGGTTTGCCAACAGGATTACGTTGCGCGAAAGCTCAGACATCTAACAGTTCTGTTTGGCACTCACCTGTATACTGAACATATATATGGGACCATTCCCCTACGTTCCTCGTACTCGAAACCCACGACACATTCTCTTTCCTCACACCAGGGCATATCTATGACTATTACACCTCCACCCGATGAACACAATGCACCTCTGCCAGACGATCTGGCCCGACGTATCACCGAACAGGTCGTTCAACGTATCACTGAATTGATAAATCCTACGGCTATAGCCAGTTCCCCTACTCAGGAGGACTGGTACTGGGGACGTCTGGCCACTGGTAGCGAAGAAGATTACTTCTGGCGCAGACTTTCCGATAATTGGTACCAAAAGGATGTCATTCCCTCCACTTATTTGGAACTGCATAATCAATGTTATGAGGCATATAATGCAAATCCGTTAGCTTTCGCGATTGTCGAACTCACCACCAGTTTCGTGCTGGGACGAGGCATTAAGGTTGCCGCTCGCAGTCCCAGAATTCAAAAGATCCTGAATGCTTTCTGGTTCGACAAAGATAATCACATGGATACACGTATCTATGATATCTGTACTGAACTCAGTCTGTACGGCGAGATCTTTCTGCGTTTCTTTGTCAATCCGTTTGACGGGAGCCTCAAGGTTCGTCTGATCGATCCTTCGATTATTGACCAGATTGAGACCGATCCAGAGGATATCGAGACCCAATTGCGCTTCCATCAGCGTCCCATTGGTCCGAGTCCCACGCAGAATGTCGATGCCGCTAATCTCCTTAACCCTGCGGTCTTGCGAGGGGATAATCCCGGCGATCCTACGATGCAGGGGCGGTGGTTTAGCGCGGGCGACGAGGTTGCTCACTTTGCGATTAACAAGGTCAGCAATGCCAAACGCGGTAAAAGTGACCTGGCGACCCTGCTGCCCTGGCTCAGACGCTACAAGGACTGGCTGTCCGATCGAGTCAGAATCAATAAGTATAAGGGAGCTTTTCTCTGGGATGTAACGCTGCGGGGTGCGGACGCTAAAACCGTGGCCCGCAAGAAGATGGATTATAGCTATCCCCCGGAACCCGGTAGCGTGATCATCCATAACGATGCGGAAATCTGGTCCGCTGTGAAACCGGAGATCAATGCCGAGGAGGCCAAGGAAGATGGACGAGCCATTAAGCTGATGGTAGCAGTTGGTACACTGTCTCCCACTTGTGACAGTACGTTTCATTCCATTTATGACAGTATTTTCCCTCAGTTGTATCTTTTGATCCACTCTCATAGTTCTGCACTTCGTCTATCTTGATACAAGCGCCCTCCATAAAACTAAGGTCTTCAAGGCTGTATGTATTGGGAATGACATCTGTGCCAGTTCCAATCAAATGACGAGGTCTAGCATTTTTGAGCTTTCTGGCTTGTAGAACAATTGCAGCCCAACTGCGTCGAGGCAATTTCCCTAGTATGTCCTCGCGGGGCGCGTAATGATATAGTTGGGTGATAATCTCATTCTCACGCTCCGTCCATGTTTTATGTGCTCCACCTCTACGGAATATATATGTACGCTCAATTCCCCATTCTGGATCAAGCCATTCAATCTCAAGACGTAACCAGTGAGTGGTCATTTCATCAAGATACACTCTCTTTGCTAGAATGTCCGCTAAATCTCGTCTATACTCAAATGGAACTTTATTCCACTCAGACGCTAGAAGATCAGCCAGTTCGCAATACTCCATAAGCTTCTTTGCCTTCTGATTGCTCTGAAAACTTTGCTGTTTTGTCTCTAATTTCTCCTTCTCCGTGTCAAGGAGATCGTATTTCATTGCTAATTTGCTACGCAGGCTTTTTTTAAGCTTATCAGCAGGTAACGAAAGACTAATAAGAATACCTTCCATCTGTTTCTCAATCTCGACCAATTGTATTTTGATTGAAGCGTTTATCTGT
>DAOTTL010000428.1:0-9118 GCA_034438135.1 Ktedonobacteraceae bacterium
TCCTGTCGGAAAGGTAAAACAACACTGTTGTTTCCCTGTTCAAACGGTTTAAATAAAGAAAAAGCGCAAAAGAGCAAGCACGTTTGCGCCAGAAAGAAGATCTCCCCCTAAAAAAGGAGAACATCTATTACATGCGAGAAAAACCCTATCTTTGGGATAAATACGAAATTATTCGTCAGCGCTAGTGAAGCAATCAGTCATCATCCAGTGCTGAGATCAGCTTGTGAACCAGAAAGTGTTTTCAGCAAGATGTGCCAGTAAGAAAGGATATGCTGAGGCATATAACTGCGGTGGAAGGCTTGTAGCATCTACATTGATGATCATGATGGTTCGTCTCCTTCTGCTTCTCTGGTGATAGATACATCAGACAACTTTGTCGTTTCCAATCACAGGCATGTGATTTTGCCATTGGTTTTTACGAAAAATATTATCGAAATTATTTTTCGTACCGTCTGGGATGAAGGTTACCATAGAAAAATAGATAAGTCAAGATATACTGAGGATAATTCGGAAAAATTCGTAATTATCTACGATATTGTTCGGAAAAAGCCTCGTTTAACTGCCAGGAAGGGGTCTACTTTTTCCCTCTATACCTGAACTTTTCGTGTATTAACCATCATCCTGCAACAAAACCATTGACATTCGCTCTTTTTCTGGCTATACTGAAGCAACGAAATTTTTCGATGATTATATATAAGGCATAAATAAGTATGGAACGTCCTACGAAAAACAAACTGACGCTTGCTTCTATAGCCAGAGTAGCAGGCGTCTCAGCGACAACTGTCTCTAAGGTCCTTAACTCGTATGATGATGTGTCTGCGGAAACCCGTGAGCGCGTGACACGAGTAATCGAAGAGCATGGATATGTAGCGAATCATACACAGCGTATTTTCAGGCGTGGGTTGAGAAAAGTGGTTGACCTGGTCGTTCCTGACCTGTCAACAGAATATTTGACCGAGATTGTGCGCCACGTTCAAGAGGCATTGGAAGTCACAGAATTCCGCCTCGTGATCTCAGCAATACACGATCAAGAAGAGCGAGAAAATCAATGGCTGACGCAGGCTACCAATGGGGCTATTGATGGAGCTATTCTCCTCATGCCTCGTGAGCATTTCACCTTTCACGAAATCTTTCGTCGGCAAAAAATCCCTTTTGTGATCATTGATGATCGGGCACCCTGGGATGCTTCTATCCCATCCGTTGGCGTCTCAAACTGGAATGGCGGTTTCATCGCCACCGAATATCTAGTCTCACTTAAGCATTGGCGTATCGCAATGATCGGCGGTACTCCTTCATTCATGAGCGCCAAAGCACGCCTCGCAGGATACCGTGCTGTGTTGGAGAGCGCTCATATTCCCATTGACCTGGAATTGATTCGTGAAGGTGACTATCTTCCGTTGTCTAATTACCAGCAGACGCTGGCCTTGCTGGACCTGGCCGATCCTCCAACTGCGATCTTTACGGCGAACGACCTGGGAGCAGCGGGCGTGTATCGAGCGCTTTACGAGCGAGGTTTGCGCGTGCCAGAGGATGTAAGTGTCATTGGTTTTGATGATGTGCCACTGGCTCAACATCTGACGCCACAATTGACGACTATTCACACACCTCTTGACCAGATGGGACGCACCGCCATCACGATGCTTTTGAGCCTTATCGAAGGGAAACCGCTTGATTCACCTAGAATTGAACTGGTGACAAAGCTGGTGAAGCGAGAATCTTGCGCCCAGGCTCGCACGTAGCCTGCCCTGGACGCTCTCTGTTTTGGATGCCTGATGTTGGTGATTAAAATACTCTCACCTTCAAGACCAATGGAGCTTCGTTCAAGTTTCATAGCAAATAGAACGTCTTCTGCGAGATGGAATGGTGGAAGGCCATAGTTCCTGTCTATCAACCCTATAATTGTCCTGGTGAGCAAGCTTTTCAAGGGAGCTTACCCACCAGGACAATTATGGGAAAAGCGGCCAGAATAGTGGTGGGATTGGCACGAGTGCATAGCATCATCGGAGTTCGCAGATGTAGGACATGGCTGGCTTGCCGTTGAGCGTTAGCTCACCGACGGCGACGAATCCGTTGTGTTCAAGCACCTTGCGCGAGGCTGGATTGTCCAGCGTGACCCTCGCACGCAGCCTGGTGAGTCCGTACTCTGTGGCGGCGAGCGCACGCAACTTGTGCACCGCCGCTGTGGCCAGTCCCTGCCCTGCGGCCTTCTGCGCGATCCGGTATCCGAGTTCCGCAGACCCGTCTGCCATTTTGGTCAGGTTCACCCGCCCCACCACCTCGCCGCGCTCGGCCACCAGCAGGTGGAAGTAATCCGTCCCGGCGGCTTGCCACTCAAGTAGTTGCGCATGTCGCGTGTCGAACTCGGCGAAGAACTCGTCCCCCCGATCCGGTATCGACGCCGCGAAGTAGGCCCGATTCTCCTGCTCGAACGCAAGCAGGGCAGGCGCGTGGTCGAGGCGGACCAACTGAAGGTCTGGCAGGGGGTATGGGAGACGCAGGGCCGATTCCGACCTGGTTACGGCCTGCCTATCGATAATGGCACGGGAGGCATTTTCAGGAGTTAAGACAATCCCTCCATCAGAAGGTGACTGCTCTTTGAGGCCTGGTGAGAAAAGATCTCTGTCATCCAAGGGTCTTCCGCCTTTGAGAAATTTTCCTTGTATTTTATCATCTTCTTCTTACTAATGTTTTATACATCAGGCTATGCTGTAACTTTTATCGATCGCTCCCGTACATGCAGTAGCGATATCAATCGACAATCAGGTAGAAAAAAAATGAGGTAGGCATATGGAGAACCCGCGCGGCAGTATTGGCGTTCAGCCACAAAGTGAAGGCAAAGAGACGAGCAAACTTGGGCCGCCGCCAGAAACAAGCGGGGATGATCAGGCTAGTGACCAGGCGATAGATATTCTGAGAAATCCAGCAGAGTTGCAACTTACTATCATAGATGGAGCACAGGTTGGACGAGGTGTAGCACGTATCGATCCCGCAGACATGGCCATTCTTGGCTGTGTGGCAGGCGACACAATTATGATCACAGGGTCGCGCACCACCAGCGCAAAAGCAGTCCCGCTGAGCACACTGGAACGCGGTCAACGTGCCATCCAGATGGACAGTCAGGTACGCCAAAACTGTGTTGCAGGCTTGAATGAGCAAGTGACCGTTCATAAGGCACGTACTCAGAGCGCAGAAAAAATTACCTTGCTCCCATTGAGCACAGGGGCGCCTATTCAAGAAGAAGAGCTGCGTCACGTTGCTCGATACATGGTGGGACTGCCGATTACGGTTGGCGATCTGATGCGCGTCGGCATGCCAGGCGCCGCTCCCCGTGAGTATCTGATTATCAGCACAAGTCCCGCCACACCGACCTATACCGTCCAAAATAAGGGATCAGAAACAACAGGTACCGCCGGCACACCTGGCGGTACGGGTACGCTCCCCGAACTGCCACTGCAAGAAACGCCTCCAATCGTCGAGGTCGAAGCGGTCCTGGTAGAGCCACAGACGGTAGTGAAAGCACAGGCACGCGGAGCAAACCGTCTGGGTAATTGGGGTCACGTGCGCTATGAAGATATCGGAGGACTGGGCAAAGAACTTCAGCGCATCCGAGAAATGATCGAACTACCGCTCAAGTATCCGGCAGTCTTTGATCGTCTGGGCATTGAGCCACCCAAGGGCGTTCTGCTCTACGGTCCTCCGGGCACTGGCAAAACGCTGATTGCACGAGCTGTAGCCTCAGAGGCACGTGCAGCCTTCTTCATAATCAACGGCGCGGAAATCATGAACAAAATCTATGGTGAGAGCGAATCGCGTCTGCGCACAATCTTTCAGGAGGCCCAGAAACACGCGCCGAGCATCATCTTTATCGATGAACTTGACGCACTCGCCCCTAAACGCGCCGAAATGGGCAATGAGGCCGAACGACGTATCGTTGGACAACTGCTCACACTGATGGACGGCAAAGAAGCACGCGGTCAAATCGTGATCATCGGGGCAACAAACCAGCCCAATGCACTCGATCCAGCACTGCGCCGACCGGGACGTTTTGACCGCGAGATCTCTCTACGAGTACCAGATATGTATGGACGCAAGGAGATTCTTCAGATCCACACCCGCGACGCCGCACTGACTGGAGATGTCGATTTCAATCGCCTGGCCCATCTCACACCTGGTTTCGTGGGTGCAGACCTGGAGGCGCTTTGCCGGGAAGCGGCCATGATCGCGCTCCGACGCGTTCTACCCCACATTGACTACGAACACACAACTATCCCTTATGAGACTCTTGTTAATCTCAACATCACGATGGCCGACTTTCAGGAAGCGCTACGCGAAATTGAACCATCAACGACGCGCGAGGTCTACGTTGAGATCAGTGAGACCACCTGGGACGATATTGGCGGAATGGAAGATGTCAAAGAAACGCTGACTGAAAGCGTTGAATGGCCTCTGCGCTTCCCCGAAATCTATGCTAACGCCAAAGTTGAGATGCCCCGTGGTCTCCTGCTTGCTGGACCTCCAGGATCAGGCAAAACGTTACTGGCTCGTGCCCTGGCTCACCAGTGCGATGCCAGCTTCATTTCAATCAAGGGTCCAGAACTGCTCTCCAAATGGGTTGGGGAGACCGAGAAGGGCATTCGCGAGGTCTTCCGTCGCGCTAAACAGGCCGCCCCTTGCATTGTTTTCTTCGACGAAATAGATGGCCTTGCCCCCGTTCGTGGAGGCTCAAACCTTGATGGACACGCCGGGGACCGCTTGCTGACTCAACTGCTAACCGAGATGGATGGCATCGAAGGTCGCGCCGGGGTAATCGTTATTGGAGCCACTAATCGACCAGAATTGATTGATCCAGCATTGCTGCGTCCAGGCCGCTTCGACATGGTAGTAGAGCTGCGCTATCCCAACGAAGAGGAGAGAAAAGCCATCTTTGCGGTCCATCTGCGCGGACGTCCACTGGCCGAAGATGTAACGCTGGAAGAACTGGCCCTCCTGACCGACAAACGCAGTGGAGCGGATATTGAAGCCGTAACCCATCGCGCCTCCCTGCTGGCCTTGCGTGAATGGATTGCTCCACGCCTCAACCTTGGACGCGTCAAGGTCAGTGAGGAAAACGCCGGGTCTACAACAGAGACATCCATTCCTGCACCTGAAACACTAACCGCTGACACTGGCACTCTTACCGCTCAGTACCAGATGCGACTCGAACACTTCGCTCGTGCCATCAACGAGCTGCGCGAACGCTACGCCAATCTGGAAGAGAGCGCTGCTGCACAGGAAAAACAAGAGAGAGGCCGTCAACGTCTCATAGAAATGGCAGCTGACTACAACACAGGCACACAAAAACCTCTGAGTGGCATTCGTCTATGGCTGGCTCGTCTCTTCGGACTGGCCTGACAACCTTTTCAGCGGCTTTGCAAGCCACCTCTCCCTCTGCCGCCTCCCGCGACAGAGAAAAACAAGAGCAACGGGTGTGTGTTGTGGCGCGAATGCGCCACAACACACACCAGTTGCTCTTTTAAGGTGGGGCGCGGTGGCCTGCCAGGCCGATGCAGAGGATCGGCAAAAAACTTCTATCTACTTGTAAGACCTTGTTGCCGGGCGAATAGCCCCTCCCTCCTTTTTTGAGGGATGTCAGGCAAGGCTTGCACGCCTTGCCTGACATCCCTCTTTTCTTTCTCTGGGGTGGGGTGGTTTCGATCAGGAAGAGACTTAGGTAAAAGAGTCTTGTAAGGGTGGCCTGCATTGCAGGCCGAACACCTTTTGTCATGATTTTGCAAAATCACGGATAACTCGTACTGGTCTGTCAAACTTCGTTTGACCCATGCTGAAAAGCGGGAGTGCAGAGGGCGCAGCCCTTCGCCTAGGGTCCGGGGCTGGCCCCAGTTCTCTCCTCTGGCCAGTGGTGGGGAGGGGGCGTGTCAAACTTCGTTTGACAGAACAATACTGTCGCCTGTGGCGACTATGATCTTTGGGAGAAGCGCCAGAAGATAGAAGCAGTCAAGCATAAATGTCAAATAAATTATTACATTGCACAACATTTGTCATTAAAAACCAGAACAATGGAATAAGAGATGTCCCAATAGGGCTACCTCTTACTATTTTGATTTGAACTATGGTATAATAAGTACAAAGAGAGTTCAAAGAAGTAGTTCAAAGGGAGGGGCAACAATGCGAACGTCAGAAATGTCAGACGAGTCATCGCACGTCTCCCGCGAACAGGTGACCACGGCCTATCTTGAAGCAATCCACTTGATTGACAAACGGGTCACGCCCTTTCTGGGCAAAGCCACAACCCGCGTGCTAGTACAGGCCGCGGCCAGGCGAGTTTCAGATGTCTATCCGTTTCTGGCCTTTTTAGAAAAGATACCCTATACTGAAGTTGCTTCGTCTGTACTCAACGAACAGCTACATGTACCTGTAGAACAACTCAACGATGGACTTTATGCACTTTTGCAAGAATGCTTCAAAGGGTTAAAGGAATTAACAGGAGATTTGATAGAGCCACCTCTACACGAAGAGGTAACTCGTCAGCTTGGAGAAATGTCCTAAACTACAGAGATGGAGAATAGCGTGCAACCAGAATCGCAAGTCACTGAAAGCGCGTATACCTCCTTAAGTCGGCCTGGTAGAGATCGTCTGACGCGCTTACGTCAGGAGATGGAATTTTTAAATACGATGGGCAAGCGCTTCGTGGCAGCCCTGGACCGCTTTCAGGTCCATTACGCACTACTCGCTACGTTGCAGGAACTCTATAGTTTTTCAGCTTGCTCAATTTTGATGAAAACGACGCCCTACGAACTTTCAATTATCCCCCGCTATCCATTGAGTCCTCTTTTTCTAGAAGCCATGTTCGCTAAGATTGCGCGTGCCGCCAACGTGCTTGGCTTTCCCAATGTAGACCCTGAAGGTCTGGCTGCTGCGGCCTATCTAGATGCTCCTGACGATCTCATATCAAACGAGTCAATGCCTCGCGAGGCACTGGCCTCTATCGGAGACTTCTTGAGTATTCCTTTGACCGTTGAGAACCGCATCATTGGCATGCTCAGTCTATTCGATGAACACGAACAGGCCTTTGACGCTGAACTGCTCCAACTGACGACTATGATTGCCGACTACGCGGCTGTGGCGCTAGAAAATGTACGACTGCGTGAGCGCGAAATGGCACTCTGGCACGATGCCGAGATGGAACGCCACCGTCTGGAGCGCATCATCAGTAGCATGTCCGAGGCACTGCTGATCACGGACAAAAACGGTTTTGTGACTTCCCTCAATAAATCTGCTCAGCAGCTCTTCAATCAGTTCGGAACCGAACTGGATATAGAACAGCCCACGTCGCTACGCAAGCTGGCAAATGCCAATGAGCAGGACTGGTTGGCTGAACTGGCTGACCTGATTGACTATACACTGTCAGGCAATACAGCTATTAACCGCGAATTAAACGCCGGGATCAGCGGTGATGCTATCCCTCTAACCCTCAACGTTAGCGCAGCTCCTTTGATCGATGCAGGACACGACACTGTGCAAGCGGTCGGAGTTGTAGCCGTTTTAAACGACATTACGTCGAGCAAGCAGATTGAAAAGCTCAAAGATGAGTTCGTTTCCGTTGTTTCGCACGAACTGCGCACACCGCTGACAGCGATCAAGGGCTACACTCAGCACTTGATACGTCGTCTAGAGAAACGGTTGCGCACTTCCCGCACGGCTCCAGGGGGTGAAGTACAGGCCAAAGAGCGCCCTGAAAGCTATGATCTACGCAGTCTGCAAATCGTGCAAAGTCAGAGCGAACAACTGGAACGGCTGGTAAACGACCTGCTAGATCTTTCGCGGGTCCAATGGGGGGAACTCAATCTGCAATATACCAGCTTTCACCTGGCAGATGTATTGAGTGAAAGGGTCCAATTTGCCCAGGTCAGTGCTGAAGAGCACACGATTACCCTGGATATCCAGATCTCAGATAGTCGAATTGTGGCGGATAAGTTGCGTGTCAGCCAGGTTATCGGCAACATTCTGGATAATGCCATTCGTTTCTCCCCACAGGGACGCCAGGTAACAGTTGCCTTAAAAGAAGAGGAGAAAGAGTACCTGGTAAGCATTACAGACCAGGGTATTGGAGTAAGTCCAGAATATATGGATCACATCTTTGAGCGTTTCTACCGCGTACGCAACACAGCCAGCCGTCAGTATTCAGGTATCGGGCTGGGCTTATTCGTAGCCAAAGCTATCATTGAAGCACATGGAGGACGTATCTGGGTCTCCAGCAATGCAGGGTTGGGTAGCACCTTCTCTTTCACACTGCCACGTGCACCACATACAACCCTGCTGCAACTCTCCTAAAGGGCCTGTAACAACTCGTGAGGGTTTGACCCAAAGTGTTCGTACAGATACGTGAGACCAAAAGCCGTAAAATGGATAGAAGCCCAACTTGAACGCAGGTTTTGAATATTGTGCAGAATACGTGCCTCACCCCAAAGTGGGTATCGCAGATCGCGAAGAGCATTCACCCAATCTCCGAAACTGGTAAGCAATATACCGAGGGTCAGCGAAAAAATGATCGCCAGAGGAGTATGAGGCAGTTCAAGTGGGCTGGGAAGCATTGTAAAGAGGCCCAGATAGAGAACACCACCGGAGATCAGTGCTGGGAAAATGGCACTTAGCAGGATGAAACGTGTCGAGAACTCACTGAGAAACAGCGTTGAAACGCCCAATGGTCCAACAGCCCAACCTATCAAAGGATCATTGCGGAGTGCCCTGATCAAGATCTTGGTACACTCGACCAATCCAAGCCAGAGTATTACAAAACCAACCAGTCCCAAGAAATTTGTGATATGTATACTGCTGGTCGATGCGCCCGGCATGCGGTCCTCCTCCTTGCCTAAAAAGAGAAACAAATGGCTTCTTTCTCTATTATAATCTTTTTTTCTCGATCGACAAGTGATATTGGACACTTTACCAGGGCTTTTTCAGGTCTTTCTATTGTCATGAAGCCTGTTCTCTCCAGCCCTGTACTCCGACCAGCGAAACAAATCGACGCTGGCTTTTAGTTTGACCGTCCATATTTGTTCCCTCGTCCCTTGAACGAGTGGAAGGATGTAAAAGTTTCCTTTAATTTTTTGTTATTCAA
>DAOTTL010000429.1:0-6903 GCA_034438135.1 Ktedonobacteraceae bacterium
TGCTTACCCGTTTCGCCATCAAAAAGCTCACAATCGCGAGGTCGGAGTAATAAATACTCCAGCATGGCATAGTTAGTCAATAAAATATGTGGGGGATGAGCACGTAGTTGTTCTCGGCTGAGCAATTCGTTCGACAAAAGCTCCTCACCAGGAAACTGCATGGCAAAATGACTTTTCGCCATTGAGTACTCCTCATCGGTTTCACCTGTATAACGTCCGAAAGTGATCGATGGATACAATTTGAGTACCTGACGTAGACGCTTTAGCTGATCATTGGCAAGCGCATTCATAGGATAGAGCAAAAGTGCTCGTACACCATGCTGCCCAAGAGTTCCAGTCTCCTCCTCTTGGAGCAGATGGTGCAGAATTGGAATGAGAAATGACTCCGTTTTTCCTGAACCTGTACCAGTCGCCACAATGACATTGCGCTGCTTTTCAACAACATGTACGATGGCTTGGTCCTGGTGCTTATAGAGTGGACGCTCCCAGGGGAGCGCCTGTGAGCAAAGAGCCCGGAAACGTGGAGACAAAACGCCTTCTGCTACTAACTGAGCGATGCTTCTTCCCTGTAGAAAAGGAGGTGCGGCTTCCAGGAAAGGCCCTTTAACCAGGCTCTCGCCAGACTCCAGTTCGCGCCAGAAAGACGCACGTAAATCAGTATCCTGAAACAGATTGATCGTTTTCAGATAGCGTAAATAGGTCGCGCGAATATGCTGCATAATATCAACAGGATTGAGTGTACCCATCTTACTTTCCATCTCCTCATTAGAATAACCAGCTAGTCCACCGCTTGTAGCAGCCATAGAATATTTTTACATTTTTCCTCATTATGAGGACCAGATATAGTCCTTCAGGGTTGCCAGAACGTCTGGTGTACGCAACCTTTTTAATGCCTTCTCTTCTATCTGTCTGACACGTTCACGCGTGACATCCATCATCTTGCCGATTTCTTCAAGAGTCTTCTTCTCGCCGTCCAGCAAGCCAAACCGCAGTTCAAGAACAGAACGCTGCTGTGGTTTCAAAGTAGCGAGAACATGTTCGATCTGGCCACTGACACTTTGAGCAACGACTTGATCAGATGGGTCAGACCCTTCTTGTACCAAAAGATCACCTAGAGATGTACCATCCTCATCACCCACAGGTTGATCAAGCGATTTGGGCTGCTCTTGCAAAAGAGCCAGTTGCTTTATCTTCATGAGTGGCTGTTGCAATTCCTCGGCAAGTTCCTCCTGGGTCGGCTCACGGTCCAGCGTAAAGCGCAGCTTTTGAGTCGCCCTTTTCAGACGCCCCAGTTCCTCAACCACATGGACAGGAATACGGATAAGGCGAGTCTCATCCGCTAGTTTACGAGAGATACTCTGACGAATCCACCAGGTAGCATACGTTGAGAACCGGTACCCACGTGCCCCATCAAACTTGTCGATAGCCGTTAAAAGCCCAATATTCCCGTTCTGAACAAGGTCCAGAAAGTCCATTCCTCGACCAATATAGCTTTTGGCAGCGTTCACAACCAGACGAAGGTTCGCGTTTGCCAAACGTTGGCGTGCCTCGCTGCCCGTTTTTATCCGATGTTCTAACAACATGGTGCGCGTGAGAGACCCATTATCACTCAGTTGCAAGAGTTCATCCTTAGCAAAATGTCCCTCGCGAATGTACGAGGCCAGACGTTGCTCCTGATGCATGTTCAGTAAATGATACTGACCTATCTCTCTTAAATAGAGGCGTACACTGTCAAGCTGATGATCACTGAAGAGCCAGTCCGGCAAATCGGCATCCAGACCGTCCAACACGTCAGGCAACGCTCCCTTCTGCCCTTCTTTCACACGAACACCAGCCTCTAGAAGCAAAGAGAAGGCTTCCGCTCTTACGTCGTTCTGATGGAGTAACTCAGGCATAAGGGTTAGAAGGTCATCAAATTCGATACTCGCGTCCTGATAGATCTGTCGAAGTAATGGCTCATATGCGGGGAGAATCCGCCAGAACAGATCTTCAAAAGGACCGCGTGCTTGCTCTGGTAAAGGCTGGCTCTCTCTAGCAATGGTTGCGAGGAGATCGAGCGGCCTCTGTTGCAAAAGTGCCACCAAAGTATCGATGGTCTTATCCTCTACAGGTGTGTGTGTGTTTTCCAGCAAAGTCAGGAGTGCGACAAAAATGTGCCTGATAAAGCCATGGACCATAGAAGAATTCAATTGTTGCGTCATGTGTTGGCGATAAGACACATGTTCCGCTGACAGGATATGTTCCAGAATACCTGGAAGATCTCGCATGGTGTGTCGCAAATAGATGATTCGTTCCTGCGTATTTCCTAGTAGAAGATCAATGCTGTTGACCATGCTCGTTAATGGACGAGCAGGAACATTTCCTGACCATGGATCAATCAAAACCATCCCAGCCCGGTACTTTCCTGGTGTGAGATGTGCCAGAGAAACGTCAAAGTCATAGCGATCAACGCACCTATCTGGAATGCTGACCCGCAGAGGTTCCTCCCATGGTCGCCAGAGGGACCAGAACAAAACGTAGCGATTGCGGAAGAGCACTGTTTCCTTCCAGGAGAGAGAAAACAGCCAGGACTGATCCACAAGCACGCCTTCCAACGCCAATGAGGTCAGGCCAAGTGTTTGATCCAGTTGCAAAACTGGCAAGTGGCATGGAGTAGTCTGACCAGGCAGTGCAGCCAATAGCAGATCAAAACGAATCAAGCCATCACGGCAGGTGCGCACACTGTCCTCTGCCTCTCGCAAATGAAATGTGAGCCAGGGCTTGTTCTGTCCACGCGAGATCAGCTCATGAGGAGGTTCTCGCTGGCTATAATGTACGAGGAGAGATGTTCTATCCAGGGCACGATGTTGATTTCCAATCGCCATTCCCACAAGCAAACGCACTACTTTTGCCTGCTCTAGCCACATTTGTGGACGGTTGAGCAGGCGCGTTTGCCAGTGATCATCGCATAAAGTGGGGTTATCTCCCTCAACAAGTGCCCAGGTCAGGATAGGGCAAGGAACAGAAAAAGGGACAACGGACTGGAACGATCCTTCAGAAAAGCAGAGTTTCAAATCAGCCCTGGAACACTCTCCTGAGACGTGGATACAGTACTTCTGTGCTGGGCCGGGCTGGACAGAAACAGCAGGGCTACTACTTTCAACATGGATATGTCCGATGATCGTGAGCACGAAGGAGAGCGAAGGAACCTTGCCATTGAAAGGAATGCGGAGGCGATCGAGATCTTGTATCTGGATCTGAAGTCCAGGCACCACAGCAAAGTGAAAGGTGATATCTCGTCCCAGTGGCCCTTTCAAGGCAATTTCGAAATGTCCCAGACAAACTTCTCTGAGCACGTCGAGTTCAGACAACGCCAGCTTGAGTCGAGAAACAGGCTCATTAGTATCAAGGCAATAGTCAATCTCAGCGAGCGAGGCAGTCAGGATCTGAACACGCCCTCCTTCGTACAACGTAGAGACTGCTACACGCCAGCGTTCTGCTTCAATGGCCGAATCGCGTTGAGACGGCAACGGGATAAAAAGCTCAGGAAAGCTCCCCGTGAAAAGCAGAGGGTGATCTGGCTGCACCTCAATTTCAGAAACGAGTTGTCCTTGAAGATATGGCTGAAACTGCCTCATATCCGGCTCGACAGGAATGGTCCGTGAGCCGAGAATGACAGAAGTAGCAGAATGGAGATCCCAGGCTTCCACGATATAATCGGCCCAGGCTCCGACTAGACACCCCACCTTTTCATACTTGACCCCTCTATCTATAAGCAAACGCTGCTGACGTGAAATGAGAAGCCAGAGACGCTTCGCAGGCAATGTATTGTGCTGTGTCAGGAACTCGCCGCTTTCCCCATCAAATGCAAGCAAAGAGGGAGTTTGTTCAGAGAGATCACAGGAAAAATACCATGAGCGTAACACTTGCATCCCTTTCCCATCATCTACCTCCAATGAAACGCTATAGTTTCCGGGGAAGGGTACCTCAAACTGATATGGTTCGGTCTCCCAGCCACTCTCACGCCATTGTGGATAGAGAGGCAGTGTTTCTATATGACGTTCAGGGCCTGGATGTGAACAGCGAATCGCCCAGCGACCATCCTCTATACGCTGGTTATGAGAGAGCAATTGAGCAGGAAAATCGATAGTAGGGCCATCACCCCAGGGATCAAGAAGGAGCATCGGACGAACTAAACGCACATGCGATAACCGGTTCGTCGTTACCTGTCGCCACTGAGAACTCCAGTTTTTATAAGCAGTCAAGACGCGTTCAGGTAAGCCAATCATTTCAGGGGCTGGAAGTGTATGGCGAGTCTCATAATACTCATGTAGTTCGAGACAGCGTGCGACAAAATCAAGAACAAAACGTCCTCCATATGTGAGAAAACGGGGAATAGATTTATCCGCAGGAACTGAAGATGCAGAGGTATGGAGCCACTCATTAATCACATCTCTGACATCATTCTGGTTCGTAGAAGTCGCATGTGCCACGATACGCTGAAAAAAATACACAAAGAAGTCGGGCAGCGAGTAATCTGGTATACCGCCATGTAGCAAGAGCGGTGCAACATAGTGTAATCCATTAAGGCCCTGAAAGAGAGGAAGTCCATTTTGTTGTAAAAACCACTCAAAACATTGTCCCATCCGTGTATGAGCGTTCGTAGAAATTAACCCGGTCTCTTCAGCAACTGCTGACCAGTAATCGCCACCAACATAATTATAAATACCTTTAAAGACTAGATAGACTGATACACTGGCAGGGTACTGACGCCTGAGTAAGCCAAGGGCTACCATAGGTTCGTTTCGTCGAACCAATTGAGCGATTGCCTGGCCGAGATCTCCCGTCTCCTCAGCCGAAAGATTGAGTTCCCCCAACAATTCTACATAGGCAATTTTCTCAGTAAGCAGACGTTCCCATTCAACTACAGTTGCCATACACAAACCTCACAAGGGATGAAAATATAGGTCTCCCTCCTGGAGCCTTCCGACCTTTCCTCACACGTTCTCTCTCTACCAATGACCGGGAGAGAGTATGTGTTTACTTCAACGAAAATAGGTGACTCCACTGTGAATAGAGTGCCTTTATCTTAAACATCTAACTTTATTCTGTCAAGGGTGAAAAAGGGTATCTCCTATGAAGAGCTTCTTGAGCGAAATCACTAGCACAATCCGTTTGCTGAGTGTCTATGACAGATCTCCTAGTGAGAGAACATAGCAGTGTAGGAAAGTTTCCGAGCTTCATCTAGTTCTTTTTCGCCAGCACTTCTATTGCCTATTTTGAGAAGATATCGTCCAAGTAGATCATGCGCTCGCACGCGTGCGGCAAGTAATTCTGTTGAAGACAATAGAGCCAATGCTTCGCGGTAGATTTCCTCGATCGTTGGATCAAAGAGATTTTTAGCTTCTAGAATTTTGCCGTGCATCATTGCGGCTTCACCTTTCCTCAAAATATTGCTGTGTTCTGTCGGCTCCTGTGACTGTTGCAGCGTAGATAAAGCCCTATCATATTCGTGAGCTTCAAGATCAATTCCTGCGAGATAACATGATGCGGCAGAGACTATATTGTTATACGCTTTCGCTCGTCTACGATTTTCTACTGTGTTTCCTCTTGTTTTATGCAGCATAGGAACCCACGTATCGAGTACTTCACTAAGATGCATACGTGCCTTTTCTCTCTGTCCTGAGATTTGTTCAAAAAGGGCTCTATCGCATGAAACAGAAGCAGCATTTAAAGCGTCTCCTGAAAGTTCATAGAGTTGACGTGCAGATTCAGCATGTCCAAGTGCTTCCTTTAAAAGTTCCTGTTGAGAAAATGGAAGATCTGTGTATTCATTTGGAGATCTATTAAATCGCTCAAATGAAGTAAGGGCCAAACCCCAATGCATTTCTGCAAGGTGGCCGATCCGAGTTGTACTATTCGTATGAGCCAAAGCGATGTGATACTGCTCCGATGCCTCTGCTAGATTCCCCAATTCTCGATTAGTTTCGGCGAGTTTTAGGTAAAGTAAGGTCTCTTCTAGAAGTTGCTCTTTGGGCACTACGTCTGGCTTCTCCTGGAGTGCATGAGTATAACTTTGCCTCGCAGGAAGAAATTTACCAAGGCCAAAATAGCAATGGCCTTGTAATGCTGCGAGACGCCAACGTTGGTTTGATGAGGCGGCTCCAATATCGATGTCTGCAAAAATATCCAACGCTTTCTTCGGCTGATTGCTTGCAATCTTTCTCAGATCTTCATAATCTGGAATGCCTTTCATGGCTGATTGAGCATTCTGGTCTTCTGAAGATGAAACACTACCTTGCACAGATGCATATGATAAAGCTTCCGTCTGCTTCTCAGAGGTAAAAAGGGGTAGCTGTGAGTACTCTTGAGGTGTAGATGAAGATACGTTCTTTTTTCCTTTTTTTGACGACCTGGGTAAATCATTAATTGTGTCAAATAGATAGGCAGATCTTTCGGTACTGGGGGAAATTGCCTCAGCTTCTGTTTCTTGCAGAACAGGAGATACATTGTCAAAGATCTCATCCATAAGTGAAGATTCTGAAGATCCCAAGTGGTCATTTAAATCACTATATCCTGGTTTGTGAACAGGTTTCTCTTCTTGATTTTCTGGGTGCTTTTTTACTTGTTCACGTTTTATCTCTTCTAAAATTTCTTTTATACCCTGCGAAATATCGAGAAAAGCTTCGTCTTGATTTGGCCATCTTGTTACAGCTCTATTATCGTGAGGTAAAAACCGTAGATCACTAATAGGTGTACCAGTATAGTCAACTGGACGACAAAGGATAGGAACAATACGAACAGTGCCCATTTTCAGCCTGTAAAACGCCCTTTTCATATCTGTTTCGCTACGAAGATAGTCTGTAGCGATAAAATCACGACTGAGAAGGAGAAGAACAATGTGGGCTGTTGACAAGTGAGAAT
>DAOTTL010000430.1:0-17287 GCA_034438135.1 Ktedonobacteraceae bacterium
AGCGGTAGACACCGACGACCGTAGCGGGACAGACACGTTTCTCTCATCATTCAGGCAGTATCGGGCATGCTCGCACCACAATACGTACATGCCATTGCAGCCAGGCCTCCAACCATTTTCTTGCTGGAAGTGCCATCATCGATGCAGGCACATACTCCCAGCTTTCCATCTGTTGATCCGCCAATAAGCGATCCAGCGCTTTTTCCAGGCGCTGACGCGAACGGAGTGGATTCTCTTTATCCAGAGGCAAGCTGTTCGCTTGCAGAAGTTCATCAACGCACCTGACGAGTGTCCTACCGCCATGCCTGCTGTTTATCCGCAGAAAGAAGAGCACGTAACGGGACAGGCGCTTTTCCCACCTCTCGTTCTCAGGGTCATAACACAGCGACTTTTCACATAGCCATGCTATATAGCGTGGCGCTTGAAGATATTCCATCAGCCAAGCGCCAGCTCGTATCTTCCATGCAAAGGGGATGCTCTCCTGCTTTTCGTTGCTTGCACAGAGCGTCTCCTGTGTCCAGGTTTCCATGACGGTAAGGACGCGTCCACGATGACGATAGACACGCGCGTTTTTCCTCTTCTTTTGGAAGGGAAAGCGTTCTTCGATCGTGATCCAGAGTCCGCTCAAACGGTAGAGAGACGCTTCGATATCAGCAATATCTTCAGTCCGATGACCGGCTCGCCGCCTGAGCGTATGCTCTTGTTTCATCATCGGTTTGACACCACGTTGATCAAGAAAATGTGTGGCCCATATCCAGGCCCCACCATGGCCGTTCGTTTCCCTGATGATGGCTGAGAAGACGTAGATCAGGAGGTCAGCATCGCGATCGCTGAACGCTCGAACATCTTGCCAGAGGTTGAGGATCGCATGATCCTCAAAGAGTTGCTGCTCATCCTCACGCCCATACTCTATAATGGTAGAGCTTTTTTCTGTTTGCCGAACATAATATGGTGGTTGCTTTTCCTGCTTCTGCCAGCGACTCGCTCCACTGGCTGCATTTTGAATGGATTGCACCGCAGTGAGAAATGGTTGGTTCGTTGGAACACAAACCCTGCCAGCGAGGGACGAACACTGCTTTTCTGGAGGTTTCGCTTCTTGAGGGTCGGGTAGCATGTCACAAATCCTTTCTCTGTTTGTTCCTCGCACAGACCTGCTTTCCTCAAATCTCTGAGATAAAAACAGTGTGTGGGCTGTTTCCATTTGAGCGTGTGTACACGTTTTATAGATGAGTGTTTGTGTGTGTAGACAGTGTTTCCCGTGATTGACCGTCCTGGAAACACTGCTTACACACACCTGTTTGCAACGCGTTTCTTCAGAACACCCCACTTTCTTCTGACTCATTGTTGTGCTGATCGCCCACGGCAGGAGGTTGTATCTCCCGCCAGCGTTTCACAGATGCATAGACAACAGTCTCTGTATAGGAAATCTCTGGCAGAGCCGCTATCTTGCGATGTGTTAGACTCTGCTCTTTGTTCAAAAGTGGATGCACAACAGCATCTACCTCTGCGGGATCAATTCGTTTGGGTCGTTTGGCAATCTCACTCGTTGATACTTGTACAGATTGCCTGGAAGCATCCTGCTGAGGGGTTTGGGTAGCTGGTCTCTCAACAGCTTTGTCTGTGGAACGAGCAACCAGGGCTGTGTGTTGTCCTGTTTGCTGCTCTACAACCAATGGTTGCAAACGCTCGATGATCATGTTGACAATCTCATCCTTTGATAGAGCAGGGCCAGCAATCTGGAGTGTGTGTTGTCTCTCTCTGACCTCTTGTACTGTCGTGAACAAACGGTGCTGCTCACTCCTCAGTAGCTCCAGTGCCTGCTGTTGTTTCTCAGCCAGATCATCGATCGTCTTGCGCCTCAGTTCCTCCATATCGATCACCAGAACCTGCGACGATGGAGATTGCTGTTGGTACTGCTTGCGGTCAATGAAAGACTGGCATTCGCGGATAGTGACGTAGCAAATCCCAATGACCATGCGCGCAATGAGGAGCATATCGACGAGAGAGGCTGTCGCTCCCACTGGTGGGACGCCGCGTGTCCCTGTCAGCTTTGCATACACGACATTTGCGACAACTAGGAGCAGCATCGCGATAGCGATAGGAATCGACCACCACAGGTGATGGTGCTTCTTTTCCGCCCACTGATCGACCACATGCAGCCACGCTTCCGGGAGTGCAGCATCGACGGCAAACCCCATCGCTACCAGGAACACGTCATCGACCCCACCCCACAGCCAACCCGTTGCACTGGGGAGAATGGTGACGAGCGTCAGCCAGAGACAGCCGAGAAAGATCACCAGTTCGCAAGACACAGCGAAAAAGCGCATCGTTTTCGACTTGACCAGCGTGAGCACCCACATCTCCGGTTTCGGGGTTGGACGAATCGTCTTCTGCTGCAAAGATGGAGCAGCCTGTGCCATACCAACGCTCTCCTTCTCTTGGACGTACCACCCCTTCGGATCAAGGGAGGGAGTATGTTTTCTGCTCGGACCAGCATTGCCTGTCTTCTAGCACACGCTCTCCTCTCTTTTCCTCTCAGGAACACCCTTGACGTAGAAAGTTGACTTCTCAGCAGGATGTCCAGTGATCTGCATGTCAGAGAACACGAGCAACGCACGCACCAGACCAAAGATGTACCCGATTTGATACGACTCGATCTGCTGAGCTGTTTCTGGAAGCAGGAAGGCCAACGTCGTGGGAGCAACCTCTCTCGCCAGGAGTTGGGCAAAGGTGCTCTCAGTCAATGTCCCAGGTGTCCGCCAGGTACGCCAATCCTGAAAAGCCATGGAGTACCCGGTCACAAACGCCCCATTGTCAGCCGAAAACGCGAGTGGAAGTCCCGACCTCAGGAATGCTCGCATCCAGCCCAACAGCACTCCTGTACCCCCAGACGGGTCACAGGCAAATGGTGTCAGATAGGTTTGGTAGAACGCAGGCAACGTATGATCTTCTACAAAAATATCCCGTTCATGCTCTTGCTGGTAAAGGTCTTCACCCTGGCGTAGATACGTCAGAAAGAGAGGATTGCAGGACGTGAAGACATCACATGAAGGAGAAGAACAGGCTGCCTCCGATGAAGAGGTGAGCGCGACCTTCGCGAAGACCCCTAAAAAGCCAGCGGCCATGCCCAGACGATACATCGGCGTATGAGGAGCACGCTCTCCGCTCTGGGAAGCGTGCTCCTCATACGTCTGCCTTTCTGTGCCAATCTCATGCAAAACGAAGGAGAGCACGTCATTGGCGTTGTGCCAGCCAGAGAAATGGGTCACATCCCAGGTAAGAAGGTGCTGACGACTCTGGCGCACTCCTGCCAGAAATGCGAGATCACGAGCAGAATGCACCCTGAAATCAGGTTGCCCATGGTGGAACGTCGGCTGAGAGTGGTGATTCATCTTCATTATCTCTTTCTTTGCACGTTACCCGCGCAAAGAAAACGCCTTTCTTTTTTTCTTTCCTAAGCATACGTGATGTGAGCGTCAAAAGCACTCCTGACATCAGGAAGGTTTTTCTTCGTGACACCAGGAAGATTTTTCTTCGTGACGACGGGAGTGTTTTTGGTGGAAAAGATGCGACGCTTGGAATGGATGGCCCTGGAATGCTTTCCAGCCTGTGATCGTTCCTGGGGAGATCTGTGCGATTGCGCTCTCCTGAGAGACGCCTGTCCCTCTTCTTTTTTCTCGCTTTGTGTGAGTCCTCACTGGTTGATATGTGCTTTGTCGCATCACATCCCGCATCAAACTGAAAAGCGGCACCAGGTTGAAAAAGAAATGCTGGCGCTCGATGCCAGCAATCGGCTCAAATCTACGCAGAAAAGGCAAGATGACTTCCTACTCTCTCTGATCGCTGACTCCCCAGGCATTCTTCCTGTCTTTCCTTTCAAAAGAAGCATGCTACAATAGAACGAAATGAGAAAGGTGCAGAGTAATTGTTGCTTTTCTCTGATCTGATCCCTGGTAGAACTCTTGATGGGCTGAGCAATGCAGCCTGTTTGAGAGAACAACGTGGAGAGCGAAAAGGAGCAATGGGATGCAAAGGGAACTGGATATCCCCCTTTCCTGTGAGTGTCGAGTCCATCTCCATGGCCTCATGGAGGTCTGGAAACGAACGGCTGAAGGACACTGGGTTCTGGTAGAGAAAGAAGCCTGGGGAACCGGACGGGCCACGCGTACCGTTTTGCAACGGTTGCTTGTTGCACCGGGAAGACGCCTTTCTCGCGGCATCATCCAAGATGATCTGTGGCCAGAAATTGAGAACGGTGAACTGGCTGAGCGCACCTTGTATAATGCCATCAACCAGATCCGTCGAGCCATCGGCAAATCCTTTGTCACCACCTTTGAGAGTAGCTATCGTCTGGCAGCTCAAACGTTGATCTGGGTCGATCTGGATGCCTGTGAGGTCTGGCTCAGGGAGGCGGAGAACCTGGGAAGGTCTTCATTGCAGGCTATCCCACTGTTAGAGCAGACGCTGGCGTTGCTCGAACGAGGAGAGGTGTGTGAGGGAGAAAGTGGTATCTGGGTCTACGGGGTGCGTACGAAAAGCGAAGAGATGCTCAGGCAATGCCGGTTGTGGCTCGCTGAAGCCTACAGCGCACAGGGCAAACTCTGGCACGCAGGAGAGCTGTATCGCGCAATTCTCCTGGCGGATTCATCTGAGGAAGAAGCGTTGCGCCAATGGCTGGAGATGCTTGCTCATCATGGCAAACAGCGGGAAGCGTTGAAGCGTTATCAGAATATGAAAGCGACCTGGGAAGCTCAAGGGTTTGTGCCATCACAGATGAAAGAGTGGGTTCCTGCTTCTCTAGAACAAGAGGAAGATGTGAACCGACGTGAGGCAACGCAAAAAATTGGTACGTTTGTTGGCGGTCTTTTGTTGACCGCACATCAGCCATTGAGTCTGCTCCAGAAAAATGATCTTCTTCACCGAGAAGAGCTTCTCTCGATCTATGCCACGACTATTCCTATCCTCTGGCGACTCTACTTTGATGGTCATTTTACGGAAGTACAGCACGTCCTTTTTCCTGAGTATCTTCCGCAGCTCTTGCTCATGGTACAAAATACCATCTTTCAGAAACGTGCTGCGAGTTTGCTTTCTCAAGCGTCTCAACTTGCTGCATTGATCGAGAAACACCAGTCTAATTTTGGCAATGCTTTACTCCATGCCCAACAAGGTGAGCAGTATGGCCAATTAGCAGACGATCCAAACTTGCAGATAGCAGCACTGATCCAACAAGCAAATATCTATGCGGATCTGGGTCAGGCATGGCGCGAATTACAAGCCTACCAACAGGCCTATCGCTTCTCTCAGCAAGCAAAGCCAAAAAGTGCTATCTCGGCTCTTTTGTTAGGGAGGGTGTACGTTGGCCTGGCAAAATCCTCTGGGAAATGCAGCGATCATGAACAGCAAGCGTTGCGTTTTTTAGAGATGGCACAGCATATCTATCCCGAACATCCCGAAAAGGATGAGGCTTTCGGCTACTCCTATCATTCACGATTTACGCTTCTGAATCACACAGGTCTGACGTATTTAAATATTGGGCAGCCTCAACAAGCGCTTCATACATTTACGTCGATGCCGGTCCCAACAGAGCTTGCCCCACGTACACTGGAGTTTCTCATCAGGATGTCGATGACATCTTTCGCACTTGGCGATCTAGAGCAAACGTGTGAACACATCAGTCTTGCTGCAACTTCCGCAAAGACGCTGGGTTCTGACCTTCGCTATAACGAAGCGTACAGCATCTATGAGCAGGCACGCGCTACATGGCCCAAAGAAGCGCACATCCATACCCTTGCAGAACATTTCCGCTGAAATGCACTACTCGACAAGAACATGCATTTGTTGCACCTGTCGAACGTGATCAAGCAGATGCACGCGAGAAAAAAGCAGCCATTCGCGCCAGTGCATTTCTCCCAGTTCAAAGTGCCTCCATGTTCTATCGAGAGAAGCGGACGGGTCTGCGTGGAGGACAGCGAAGGTGAGATGTTCAAATATCGTTGCGAACGCAAGGAGGAGACGCTCTTTCGTGTTGGTTTTGTCTCCCTGGGGAATGATAGCTTGCCTGTCATGAACATCCGAAGGGCGTTCACCTTTTTCTAAAACACCGCAGATGGCCGCCTGGTATTGTGACAGGAAAAGAGAGACATGCTCTACAATCTCAAGCACTGACCATGCATGTTCATGAGGAGACATGATGTTGGGTACTCCTGCAATGGCCTGGATAAACTGCTGATATGCTTCTTGTAAAGCCTCTAGTATCTGCTCAGGAGTGCGGCGCATTGATTGCGTTGCTAGATAGCCACGGAGGCGAATGATCTCTTCCTCAGTCATGACTCATGTCCTCTTTCTGAGAACCAGAATGGCCAGAGGCCATTAAGAGATACAACAACCCTTTTCGCCTGCTATTGTAGCATAGTCTGAGATGCTTCTTTCGACATTCGACAAGCGCAAAGCCTTTTTGAAATGAGAGGCCTGAAAGAAAATAGTGCTCAGTCCTCTTCTGGCTGATGGCTGGGATCTTTTTGCACTGATCTCTTGATCCCTGACAAAACCATCAACCAGAAGAGGAAAGCTCCTTCCTGTCTGGTTAGTCGCCAGGAAGGAGAATGGCGAGAGGGGTAAGGGAAAGTACAGCCAGGAATATGGCAACAAAATGACTCATCATTTTTCCTCCTTTCCTAGAAGAATAAGGGAAGTGTACCTGGATTTGCTGCAAAAGGCACTCTTGATATCTCGAAGGTTTTTCTTCTCTCAATGGCCCCTGAATTGCTTCCCTCCATCGGCCCCATGGCCGTTTTTTAGCGCTCGGAGACCCGGAAAAAGGCGCAGGAAGGCATAAGAGAGCGTAGAGTTCTTCCTTATCAGAGCTTTTGAATCAGCATGTGCAGCATATGGAAAAAAGGCGTTCATCTCGACGACAGGTAAAATGGCGATAAGGTACAGACCATCGCAAAAAAATGGTTCTTCCGATCGAGCACCTGGTTGTATTGAAAAGAATCCTGGCGTGGATGTGGTCCATTCTTTATTTCATCTCCCATCATCGTCCTGATTTCTCACACGATCTGGAGAGAGTCTCCACAGGATGAAAAGCCGCAGGTGCCTGAAGAGCATCGTCTGGTCAACTCGCAACATGGTAACGATTAGAGTTTCAGGGTTTCAAGCAATCAGGGTGTCTTTGAGTGCTTGCATTGACTCTAGCCGGTCTGTCGCGAGTTGTAAGAGGGCCAGATTAGCAAGCATGTGGAGCGTGAGTGGGCTGTCCCGTTGAAGCAGCCTCTGGAAGCCAGAGGTGTCGATGCCCCAACTCGCAAGACTGTGTTCAGAGATGTCCCAGTGGAATGACTGTCCTGTGGAGCCAGCTTCAGTATGCGGTTTAACTCGTCCCCAGCGACAACAACCCAGGGTGCCTATCCGCAGCCAAAGAGGGTTGTTGAGATCTGCTCCTACCCAATCTGTCCACAGGAGCGTGTGTTCTGAGATGTCGTCTTGGAGTGGAATGGCACAATGTGTTACAGGAGCGTGTGGGTCGTCTTGTTTCCAGCAATACCAGTGAGGCATCCCCCAAAAGCTTCCTTCGATTGGTGGTTTCGGTGTCCAGGCGTGTGGTTTCTTGTCGTGGGTCAGTCGTCGTAAAATAATCATCGCGGCGGCACTATCAGGATCGGGAAAATCATCTGCCTGGTAGATAAAGAGTCCTGAACTTCTCCAGCGAGAAATGCTTTCTGCACTGAGCAGCTTCGGCTTTGTGGGGGTTGAGAGTTGCTCGATCATCCACTTCGTCGAATAGGCTCCTGTTTGCAACGCTTCTTTTGTGCGTTCATAGGTTTCTTCACGGATGGGCTTGAATCTCTGGTAGAACATTCCCCAGTCCTTTGCTTCTGTGAGAGACGAGTGTGCAGTCTTGGATGGCGATAGCTGTGTACCTTGCTGGATGTGGAAGGCTTGCGTAATCATCGGCGTCGAAAGCGGAGACAGGAGTGGCGCGATATTCATTGGTTCCTGGTCTCTCTGTAACATACAACCTCTCCCTGCTGCTCTGGTGTCTGAGATGCATCGTCTCGTCACGCTCGACATGCTCCTCTTTCCAAGAGTATACTGCGTTTTCGTCTCTTTCGCAAGCATTTTTGTGATTCGCTTGCTTGCAATTCATTTTTCTTGCATGCGCGACGATCGCATGGAAGGAAGAATCAGTGCGTGAAGCAGCTCACCGATTCTTCCTGAGAGATCTAGTGGGAAGAGCTGGTCCTTTTATGAACGATCATGTTGATAGTGTGCTCTGGTTTTGTTGTTAATGTCTTGCTGGAAGGAGTGATATCCTGGCCAGGAAGCAGCTCGAATGAGGCACGTTGTACGAGTGTAGCAAGAAGTAACTGTCCTTCCATCATCGCGAAATGATTCCCCAGGCAGATGCGCGGTCCAGCACCAAAGGGCGTAAATGCGTTCCGTGGAAGGGCTTTTTCGTGTGCTGGGGCAAAATGGATGGTTGGAGCGAACGTGTCAGGTTCAGGAAAGAATTGAGGGTTTCGGTGGATCGCGTGGATATTGATGATGATCTGCTGCCCTTATCTGATAGGTTTGCTCTCCGTTCGCGTCTGAGATTGCTATGTCTCGAAGTGCTTGTCGTGGGAGTGCAGGTGCGGGTGAGTAGAGGCGGAGTGTTTCCTTGAAGACCTGGAGACACAGTGGGAGTCGGGGCAAATCTTGCAAGGTTGGGGTTTGCCCGTTCAGGAGGCTGACTTCTTGCTGCACTTGCTGGGCGATTGCTGGATGGGTATTGAGAAGTATCCAGACCCAGATCAGCGCCGACGCAACGGTTTCTTGCCCTCCAAGAAAAATGGTCATGCTCTCATCAACGAGTTGCTCATTGCTCATGTGATGCCCTTCCTCTTGTGCTTGTATGAGCAGGGAGAGCAGATCAATCCGGTTTTTCGGATTTGCTCGACGTTCTTCGATCATCGTTGTGATGCGAGTTCGGAGGATGTTCCATGCCTGATCTTTGCTCACATTGCGTGGGAATGGCCAGGTTGTTGGAAGAGCTAACGGGTGAGACATCATATAGGCAGCATGACGAAAGACTGTGTTAATCGAGCGCCCAAGTTCCGTTGTTTCGTCGAAGAGGTCAAGATCGAAGACGGTTTTTCCAATGATATTGGCGGTGAGTGCCGCGAGTGTGCTAGACATGTCGATTGTTTGTCCGTCTTGCCAGGATGCAGCGAGCTGTTCTGGGTAGGATGTCATGGTTTCGGCGTAGGTGGAGATGGTGCGTGGTTGGAAAGAGGGAGCCATAATTTTTCGCTGGTGGCGATGGAAATCGCCCTCTGAGATGAAGATGCCATTTCCCACAAAGGCGCGATGGGAAGGCCACCCTTTCCAGGTATCGCTGGCGTGCTCCACGAGTATGTTGTGGATATAGTCAGGAGCGTTAATAGCAATGACCTGAAGAGGTCCAAGATGGCAGCGAACGACAGGCCCATAGGCGGCCAAATGAGTGAGGAAGCCAAGGCGATCTTGCTGAAGATGGAACATGCTTCCAATGAGTGGAGGCTCTTTTACCGTTGGTATGTGCATGGATGCTCTCCTTTTATGGTTTTGTACTGGCCCAGGTGAAAAGAATGGAAATACCAGTGTACCCTGGATCGTGCGTTTCTTGCAGCGCCTCTTCAAAAAGCAGGTCGAGCTCCTCTTCTGTATGTCCAGCTTGCAGAAGGATCGGTTTCATGCCAAGATAGAGCATTTTGAGTTGTTCAATTTGAAGCTCGTGTTGATCAGAGATCTCTGAAAGAGGAAACAGGGAAAGCCGCCGGTCCTGAAAGCCGATGCTTTGGAGCAGTGGCCGCAGAGCACACATTAGTCCCCATGTTCGTCCATTGGGCGAAAAGAGCAGGTGACGTTGCGTGAAAGCTAGCGGAGCAATCCCGTGCAGTTTATCGGTGGCTGGCATGTTCGAGAGCGTGATTTCCAGGTCAGAGATACATAATGTTCCACCAGGCCGCAGGACTCTGTAGCACTCCTGGAGGCAGAAAGGCCACATCTGTTGATGAAGGAACGATTGTGCTAACCTGAGTTGAATATAGTCAAAACGTTCTTCAGCGAACGGGAGTGGCTTTCGAGCATCAGCGTTGATGAGCGTATTCGTGGTCCCTTCTGCTTTGTGGAGCAGAGATGCAACATGGAGCATCGACTCGCTGATGTCGACGCCTGTCCCTCGGATGTGTGGAAAAGCCTGGTGCAGATCAAGCAGCCATCCGCCAGGTCCACATCCTATATCCAGGACATCATGAAGCAGCACGCCATCGATGCCGGGAGCAAGGAGTGAAAGGCAGGTGGTTACATACCGTTCTTGAAGAAGCACTCGACTTGTTTCGACTAGTGAATCGGCGTTTGAGAAGTAGGTGGATGTGTTTTCTGGTTCCTGGTGATCTGTGTGTGTCATGTGATGGTTCCTTCCAGCTATTTTGGGCAGTATGTTAACTGGCATTGAGCAAGAGATAGGCATCGTATCTCAGGACTCTGAACACATCGAACCCATGTGGACGAAGCTTTAATCGAAGATTATCGATGTGCTTGTCAAGGTTGAGACGAGCATGCGTGTCGCTTCCTTGATGCTGAAAGACCTCTGTGTAGAACTCCCTGTCGGTGACAGGCCGGTCCTCCAATAGGAGTAAAAGCAAGCGATATTCCGTTGGCGTAAAGCGGATAATCTCCTGCCCAATACGAATGGTGCGTTCGTAGTCAAACCGTTCGATAAGACGGCGACCCACGGGGTGAGATTCGTGCATAAGCGTGTGTTTTCTCTTGGGCGCTTCGTGGTGAAGCTCTCTCGTCATGCTACTACAAGGCCATCGTGTCGTACCTACCATAGGCAAAAAAATGATTGATTCCATTTTCAGTCACATTGCATCGCCAGTGACATTGTAGCTGAAAAACGCGTATTCTTGCAAGGGTTTTACAGTGTAAAACATCGTCTGTCTGCTCGCTCGGACCAAGACTCACCTGTCATTGGCCTCTTTTCTGATCTCCGCAAAATTGGTGGAGGAACGGTTGTTTCTTCCCTCTCTCCCCCTGAAAAACCTTCCCTTGCTGCCACTAGGGCTTTTTCTGTTCCTTTGCTACCATTAGAGGAATGGCTACGTCACACATTACTGGGTTTAGAAAAGGAGAAGATCATATGATGATTGTGCTCGCAACCTGTACGCAGTTCCTCTCAGGAGACACTCCTCTCGCTCCTGATGATCGGTTGCTGCTCGATGAACTACACTTGCGTGGATATCACGCACACATGGCAGCGTGGGACGATCCAAAGGTTGACTGGAGCCTTGCTGATGTTGTCGTCATCCGCTCGACCTGGGATTATGTCCAACGCCCTGAAGCGTTTCGGCTCTGGCTCTGGTATGTGAAACAGGTCTCGCGGCTGTGTAATCCGTGGCCAGTCGTGCGGTGGAATCTGGACAAGCAATATTTGCATGAGCTAGCAGCAAAGGGTATTGCAATTGTGCCTACCTGTTGGTTACGTCAGAGTGTCCCTGTCGAACTTCCTCGTCTGGTGGAAGAATATGGCTGGGACCGCGTGGTTCTCAAGCCGAGCATTGGCAATAATTCCTGGCAGTGCCTCTCCTTTGATCGGCGCGAGCCTGGCCAACTGCACCTGGCCCAGGAGCATCTCCAGCAGATCTTTCGTGGTAGTGATGCCCTGCTGCAACCCTATCTTTCCACGCTTTCCATCCACCCAGAACAAAGTTACGTGTTTTTCGGAGGACGCTGGTCTCATACCTTTGTGCGACCGCCCTTCCCTTCCAATCAACCTTCACAGCAGGCGGGAGCCGTCGTGTCTTCCGAGACGCTTGATCCCGCCACCATCGGATTCGCGCAGGAGATTTTTCAGACGATCCAGACCGTGCTCAAGACGACCATTCCTCTCGCCAGAATCGATCTCATTCAAGATGAGCAGGGGCGTTGCAGGTTGATGGAGGCGGAACTCATTGAGCCCGTTCTGCATCTCGAAGCTCCTGGTGCCTGTGCACGCCTTGCTGATATTCTGGTCAATGACGTGGTCCAGCTTGACCGTTTAGAGGATGGGTCACCCGTCTGAGTTGTGGAGAGAGCAAAGGACGAGCAGATATCTGCGAGAACGCGCCTTATTTCTCCTTCGCAAGCAATGACAATACAGACCAGGCACATGTCGTCTTGCGATATGTCTGTCCTTCGCTGAAGCTACAGGAGATCCCTTTTGTGATGCACGATGGTCCCTCACTCTTTGCCTTGCCGGAGCTGTTGCCGAACACTGCACGGCTCCTGGTGGATGAAGATTCGAATACGGTGTTCTTGCTGTCTTTCCAGGGTCCTGAACTCGCGTCATCCTCCCTGTCGTTTCGGCTGACTCCATCAGCAATGCGCGTTTTTGTGGCCCTCTTGCATGCCTATCCACAGTTCTGTTCGTATCGCACGCTCTTTGTTTCCCTCTATCCACTCTCACAGGAACAGGAGGCCAACCGGGTCTGGGAGTATACTCTGGCGCATCGGCCTATCCGCCGCGCCCTGCTTGCGCTGTTGCCGACACTGCGTGGCCTGGGTTTGCGGGCCGTCTCGTTGCGTGGGCGAGGCTATGTGCTGGCAACGGATGTGGTGGACACATGCCTTCGAGGAAGTCACCCAAAATGAGGGGTAAAACATCCGCTGTTTTTGCCTGGCAAGCCGGTATCATTCCTGAGAGCAACCTACAGGGGACGCTGGCTCGTTGATCCGCCCCGTGCCGTATCTGCCCATGTGCTCGTGTAGAAAGAGGAAACGCATGTTCTTTGTCTCGCCCTCTGAGGCTTCAGAAAACGTATTTCATGAGGTGGCCATGCTTTTCCCTCCCATGGGAGAGGAGGAGTATGACCTTTTTGTCGCTGATATTCGGCAACGGGGGCTTCTGGAGCCAATCTGGCTCTCGCAGGGGAAAATCATTGATGGTGTTCACCGCTATCGAGCCTGCCAGCAGCTTGGCATCGAGCCGGTGTACCGTGAATGGGATGGTTCTGGCTCGTTAGTGCAGTTTGTGATCAGCCGCAATCTCGCACGTCGCCATCTGACAAGTACCCAGAAAGCGATGATTGCGCTAGAAATTGAGACACCGCTTGCTATCGAGGCCAGGCGTCATATGTCGTTGGGCGGTGGTGACCAAAAATCGGGTTTGGAAAAAAAGCCAAACCCGATTGCTGCTCCTCTTCATGCGGCGCAAGCAGCAGCGACAGCCGTTGGAACGAACCCTCATTATGTGACAGATGCGAAAATACTTGTCAAAAAAGCACCTGAACTTCGGGAAAAACTCAAATGTGGGGCATTGGGTCTTGCTGACGCCAAGCTTCTGGCAGATCTTCCAACGAGCACCCGTAGGGAAGCATTGCAGATGAAGGCTGAAGGGCAGGTCAAAACGGTGAAAGCTGCGGTGTTACGTCTCAAACAAGCGACGATTGATGCACAGGCCCAACGCCTCCCACACAAGCCATCTATTACGTTGTCCTCCTGGGAGCAGTGGCTCCCAGAGCAGCCACCCTGCGATGTGCTGCTCACAGATCCGCCGTATGCCACCGATGTGGACGATATCGAAGCCTTTGCTCAATCCTGGCTCCCCCTTGCTCTTTCCAGGGTCAAGCCAACTGGTCGGGCCTATGTGTGTATTGGAGCCTATCCTCACGAAATGCGTGCGTACCTGAATGTGCAGGCCTGTTGGCCTGTCAGGCAGATCCTGGTGTGGGCATATACAAACACGTTGGGACCAGCGCCGTCGCACACGTATAAGCAGAACTGGCAGGCCATTCTCTCTTTCTCTGGACCGGATGCGCCGCCATTGAACTGTCCGCTCCTGACCGAACAGTTCAGCGTGCAGGCGATCAATGCACCAGATGGCCGTCTGGGCAATCGCTATCACGCCTGGCAAAAGCCTGACGCGCTCGCCGAGCAACTGATTCGTCACAGTACCAACGCGGGTGATATCCTGCTGGATTGTTTTAGTGGGACAGGGACGTTTGTGCTGGCGGCTCAGCGTCTGGGTCGTCTTGGCCTGGGGTGTGACGTCTCGGAACACATGCTCGCCATTGCAGAGCAACGGGGGTGTATTATTGTACGGTAGCGTCCAGGGGGATCTTTCGCAGAGTTCGGCTGATTTTGTGCGCGTCGTGTGGCCGATCATCAGCCAGCATTGTCCAGCATTGGACGGAAGCGTGCTGCGGCTGGTAGAGGGGCACGCGCCTACGACGATTGCCTATGAACTGGATGTTTGTGCTGGCATTGACGCCTATCAACGCACGGCGTGTGGCCTGCGTGGCATTTCCTCTCGTGTGCAGTGGGGAACCAATTATCAAACCTTTACTGTCCGACTCTCGCGGCCCAATGGCGCAGCCACGGAATATATTAAACGTCTGACCACCCTCAAGCGACGCGACGAGGGCTTTTTGTATCCCTACTGGACGGTGCAGGCTTATCTGAACCGGCCTGGTGGCACATTGCTCTCGGTGGCTGTGGCGAAGACGATCGAACTCTATCTGTACATTGAGCAGCGTACCGTGCGTGGGAGGCCCTGTGACGAACGCCTGGCAGCCAATGGCGGAGAGCGTTTCCTCTTTGTGGACTGGAACGACTATGCCCTGACGAGGAATTACCTGTTCGTCTATCCCGGCCTTGGGCTGCCATCGTCATCTACCTCCGGTCGGTGATTGGCCGGTGTTGCTGCTGGTTCAGCAGGCTGAACGCTTTCTGTGGACGCCTCCTGAGCGACAAGACGCTTGCGCCAGCGTGCCACGGTTGTACGCGAATACCCGGATGCACGCGCAACCTCCGTATCTGTGGCATGTGTACCCAGGCGTTGGAAGGTGACCAGGATACGTTCGGAGGCGTTCTCAGGAGTCCGTGTGTGCGTCTCCGCGTCGAGTTCTCCCGCTGATTGCTGGTCAGGTGCATGCAACCCATCCGCTGTGCTGTGTGCGTGCACAGGTGCAGGTGTGTTCACCTCTGAACGTCCCCGCTGTGATTGTGCTCTGGCCAGTCTTGTGCTCTGTCCCGGCAATGCATCGATCTGGGTGTGCAAAGTGCGCAGATGGTGGTCGACCTCATTGCTCCAGGTATGGAGGTCGTGCAGGCCACCATGCAGGGATGCCGAACGCTCTTCGAGCACGCTATGCGTCGTCTGAACCGCCTGCTCGATCGCGTTGAGGCGTGCATCGTCGATCGTGCGAGCTGGGGGAGGAACGACTGGACGTAGCCAGCGCCAGATGATCCATTCGCGCCGTATCTGCCCATGTGCTCGTTCACGCGCGTTGCGCAAGGTGGACAGTTCGGTATCCAGGGTGAGCAGTTCACGTTCAACCTCCAGACGTACCTGTAAGAGTTCAACGCGTTTGTGTTCGCGTGTGCGGAACGCCTGCACATCGACGTCTCTCACAGGTGTGTGGTCGAGGATGTGGTCGGTGGTCATTGACAGCACAATGATGAGTGCAGGGAACACCAGGCCGAGCCAGGGTGCACTGACTTGCATCCAACCAGGTGTCCGGTTGAGGTCTGCTGGATGGTATCCTTGTAAGCTCCCAGCAGCATTGGCAAAGGCAGAAACCGCCGCACAGATGCCCACACCCACCAGATTCAGACGTGCACCTCGTTCATCACGCATCCGTGTCGCGTTTAAGCGTGCCTGCATACAGACCACGCTCACGAGGTCGAAGCCAAGAGCCAGAGCGTACCCAAGCAGTCCGAAGATGGCTCCGTGAGTGATATCCGTGTTGACAAACTCGCCACTCTCCAGCACACTAATAATCATGAACACCATGATCACCAGGCCGAAAAAACCGACTGGGGTGAAGAGATGCCGTATTGTCGTCGCCAGTGCAGCGCTGATCTGACGACGGCTCATCGCCAGCGCAACGATACCAGCGACTGCAAGCAGGAACCCGCATACGCCTCCACCGAGAGTCCAGGGTGTCAGATAGGTTTGCCAGTCCATGCAACCCTCCAAGAGATCAAAGTATGGATCATGCTGTGTTCATTGTATGAGAGGCTGAAAACAGCGTCAACTCCACCGCGAGTGTGCTCTCGCGTTTTTGATGAGGAAAGATGGAAAAAGGGCCTGAGGACTGACGGAGTGTCCGGCAGGCGACCTTTCTTCTCGACCAGCCTGGGGAGAAACGTGAGAGCACGTTTTCCTTGGGGAGTTTCTTCCTTTCATACCCATCTCTCATGGCATGTATTTCCACTGCCTTGTTTTCCCTTTGCTCAGAGGATCGCCAATTGAGGATCTGGTTCTTCGTTCTCTCAGATTGAGAGGAGGCGGGAAGATCATGGACATCTTTATTTCCTTTTTTGCTCCTGCATCATTCCACTCCTCGTTCCGCAACGTGAGTAGAGAAGAAGGAGCACATCCCACGTCTGTTCTAAGAGAGCAGCGCGAGTATTTCAGACGAAGAAGATGAGATCGCTGAAAATAGGCAGCGAGTTATTGCATGATGGATGAGCGTCTTGGACTTCCCTCCAGAACAAGTGCCTCTGGCAGAGGCAGAAGCGGGACTGGATTTTTCCTTTTCCAAGCATTGGGAATGAGTTCTGTTGTCTCTGGTGAAAGAACAGGTCACCATGGGAGAGGTCTATGGCAGTGTGAGTTGGACGTTTCGCCTGGGCGGGTACGCTCACCACCTCTCCAACGTGAGACGTTGAAGCAGAGAAAGGATAGAAAAGGCATGAAATGGGCGATTAACACGCCGAATTTTGGTATGTATAGCGATGTACGTATGATGGCTGAGTTAGCTCGTGAGGCTGAGTTCGCTGGCTGGGATGGCTTTTTTCTCTGGGATCATATTGGCTCTGGTCCTGACTGGCCTGATCCTTTCGCGGACCCCTGGATTACTCTGGCAGCACTGGCGCTGGCGACTCAGAGGATCACGTTTGGACCGATGGTGACCCGCTTCCGCGCAGACGTCCCTGGAAAGTGGCGCGTGAGACAGTGACACTCGATCAGCTCTCTCATGGTCGTTTGATTCTTGGCGTGGGTCTGGGGAGCGATGGTGCTCGCGAGTACAGTTGTTTTGCTGAAGAGACGAGCGATAAGGTTCACGGTAAGCAGTTGGATGAGGGACTAGAGCACCGGTCAAGAAATCAAGCAGCGGCCTGAAGTTGCTGGGAGCGGGCCAGGACGTGCAGATTATGGACGACTGCGCAACGGCGCAGATCGAAGAGATTCTTCCGCACGCCTCGATAGCGTGCACGTCGTCCTTGCCACCAACCAACATGGGCGAGGGTATGCTCAACCGCTACCCGTTCGCGCAGT
>DAOTTL010000431.1:0-4265 GCA_034438135.1 Ktedonobacteraceae bacterium
GTCAGCAGCGAAGCTGCTGACAAACTCAGCCTTTTCTCTGAAGATATGGCAGCGCAGCCGCCAGAAAAAGGCGTTTCTTTTTTGCAAAATCAGAAGAGACTTATAGAGAAGAGATGATATAGCTTGCGAAGTTCTGTCTTATGAGGTGGGGGGGGTTGTCAGACCCAGGCGTTTTTCCAACTCGCTTGCTACACTATAGGGATCGCGTGCCCTGAGAGTGATGTCTTCTATGAGCGCCTGCCACTCTGTCTCGCTTACCTGTTGTTGTAGACTTCTGGTGACGTTGTGCAGAATCAAGTTGTAGACCTCGCTGCGTGCCTGCCGTTGTGTGCGGTGAGTGAGTGTGCCGCTTTTTTCTAGATAGGTGCGATGTTGCTCTATGGCATCGACTAAGGTGCTCAAACCTTCTTTCTTTATGGAGGAGGTTCTGAGCACGGGAATTTTCCAGGACGACTGCGTGCTGTCTTGACGGCTCGTAGGACCAAGGCTCAGCAGCATAGACAGTTCCGCTGCTGTCTGGTCTGCACCGGGTTTGTCGGCTTTGCTGACGACAAAGATATCGGCTATCTCAAGAATACCTGCTTTGATAGCCTGTACCTCATCGCCCATGCCAGGGGCTGTGACTACAAGGACTGTCTGAGCGGCACTCATGATTGCTACTTCTGCCTGACCCGTGCCAACGGTCTCAATGATGATCAGGTCATATCCAGCGGCATCTATGGCATGTACTGCATCCTGGGTAGAGGCCGAGAGACCCCCAAGATTGCCGCGACTGGCCATGCTGCGAATGAAGATTTCGGGATCGCCAGCCAGTTCCATCATCCGAATGCGGTCACCTAGCAGTGCGCCACCGCTGAAGGGACTGCTCGGATCGATCGCGACAACCCCAATTTTGTGCTCTCGCTTGCGCATTTCGCGTAAAAGGTGAGCTACCAGGGTACTTTTACCAGCCCCAGGCGCACCTGTCACACCGATAATATGTGCTCGTCCGGTATGCGGATGCAATTCGGCCAGGTAACGCCGTGCGATGGGGGTCTCATTTTCAATAAGTGTGACCATGCGGGCGAGTGCACGCCGATCGCCATGAAGCAAACGCTCGATGAGATTCTGCAAAGCATCCTACCCCTCTGCCTCCAGGCGACTGGTCTGGATATTGTTGCGTACAAACGTGATAATCTTTTCAGTGGATGTACCAGGTCCAAAACACCCCTGAATGCCCATTTTTTTGATGGCAGGAATATCTTCATCGGGCAGGATACCGCCAGCCGCCACCAGCACATCGTCTACCCCATTCTCTTTAAAAAGTTCCATGACACGTGGAAAAATTGCCATATGAGCGCCAGAGAGAATACTCATAAGGACAGCATCCACATCCTCTTGAATGGCCGCTTCCACGATCATTTCGGGGGTTTGACGGATACCTGTGTAAATTACTTCCATTCCCGCGTCACGCAATGCACGGGCAATAATTTTTGCGCCTCTATCGTGGCCATCCAGTCCAGGCTTGGCCACCAGCACGCGAATTGGGCGAGTTTCAGCCATGGGTAGCAAGACTCCTTTGTCCTTTGAAAATGTCAGGGTCAACGGAGGCGTAGAGCATGCGAAGCGCATACTCTTGTTCCTCATAAAGGGAGGTAATCCACTGATTCCATTTTACAACCGGCCCCGATGTGCTGCAAGCGTGTTCGAGTAGTTTTGCTCTTTGGACAATCTCGATCTGTGTATTGGCCTCATTCCAGGGTATAGGCAGGTGTGCAAGTACTGTCTGTTCGATTTGAGGCTGAACCATTTTGTAGGCTGTGTGCATATGGTAGACGTAATCGCGCAGTACACGTGAGTTGAGCAGGGCCAGGAGGAAATAGTGAGTATTCAACTGTTCGTCAGGCGTACGCACATGGAGCAGGTAGAGTGTCTGTAGAGCCACATGACCCTCCGTGTCCAGCGTAGCTTGAAGGCGTCCGGTGCTTTTTACTACCAGAAGCTTCGGCTGGAGGTAGCGTTCGATGGGCTTTTTGATCGCTGTGCGGCTAATACTCCAATCAGTTTCGGGCTGTTTATAAGGTTGCACATCGATGCCACCGCGCAGAACTGGCACTCCGTCTTCAAGCTCTGCCATTTTTCTGATCGATCCACTTTCACGTCCAATCTCCTCGCCACGTCTGATCTCCACCAGTTCGGCCAGAGGAAGCAGGTCAAAGAGAGGTTTTCCTTGCGAGCGCGTGTTTGCCAGACCACTGCGCAGTCGTTCCATTATCTTCCCCTGCTCGTTTCCAAGTAGATAGCGCAGGGCTGCTCCGGGCTGCTCCGCTAACAGGTGCTGGTGCAATTTGTGAGATTGGTCAACGGAGCTATCTGGTGGACAGAGGGTTAGTTCATCGCGCCAGGTTGCGCGGATCCAGGATACCTCATGTGTTGAAGAAGGAGGCGTTTTCTGAGCGATCAGAACAACTGCTCCCACCTCAGCGGAGAAAACTCTCGCCAGATGCCAGATGGAATGTAGCGTACATTCGCGCAGTAGACGGACGCGTTCGGGAGCCGCATTCGCCCTCGCCAGTACAGGATCAGGCAGTACCAATCCAATCCATCCGCCGGGTCGTACCGCCTGCAAGGCCAGATCTAGAAAGAGCAGATAACTGTCCGACTGTCCGCGGCGCTGTGCCTGACGGTAGTGACTCAGATCGCTATTTTTCGTTGCCAGATAGGGAGGATTGGCCAGTAACAGATCGACGCAGGGATCCCAGGGAAGAGTCAGGCTATCGGCCTGGTGAATATGGATACGTGGCATTTCGTCTTGAGATCGCCAGACCCTCTCCATCTCGGTGCGTACCTGCATCTCTGCAAGAAAGCACGCCACAGGATCAGGGTCCAGACCCCAGATATTGCGCGAGAGATCGATCTTCAATTGTGTCTCATGTATGCCTTGTGCCTGTGCAGAGAGACACAACCGCTGAGCTACGCGAGCTAGAAAATTTCCGCTCCCACAGGCAGGATCCAGTACACGTAATTTGAGCAGATCAACTGAATGAGAGTATCCACAGGCATTGAGAATCTGATCAACGAGCGTCAGTGGGGTTGAGAAGTGGCCACGCTGCTTTCGCTCGTTCAGAGATAATTGAGTCTCATACCAGCCGAATTGTCCACTATCACGCACTCGGTCCTTGCTCATCGCTACTCTTAACTTTTTATCTATCAATCAAATCAGGAAACAAAATTATTGGGCAGTTTCTGGGGCTTCAATCTCCTGTGCGCGTAAAATCTCCAGCGCCTCTCGTGCTGCCATCCTGCCAGCTTCTTTAATGCTCGAAGCTTTCCCTACACCAAGCAGTAAGTCCTGCTCAAATACTCCCACTGTAAAGAGACGGTCGTTATTAAAGCCCCCTTGCTCCAGTACACGATAGCGTGGAAGCATTCCTGAGCGTCGCAGTATAAGCTTTTGCAGGTGTCCTTTGGGATTAGTATCCAGCGTTTGTTCTCTTACCAGAGGAATAATAGGTAGAATCACGCGGGACATAAAGGCACGAGCAATCTCTGTCCCCTGATCGATATACATTGCCCCCACCAGGGCCTCCAGGACATCGGTGCATAGGGAATCGCGTGACCGCTCGTTAAAGGTGCGAAGATTGGCCAGGTCTACGCGAATAAATTCAAATAGCCCCAATTCTTGTCCAACTTTAGAGAGGACACGCCTGCTGACTACCTCTGATTTAAGCATAGTCATCTCGCCTTCGGAGTAATTGGGAAAGTTTCGGTAGATATATTCGACGGTAAACGCGCCCAGCAAAGCATCACCGAGAAATTCGAGCGTATCATACGAATCATGTACCGCCGTTTCTGGGCAACAGGAATGATGTGTCACCGCCCTTGTTAGCAATGAGCGATCATGGAAGTGCACACCTAACAGGTCTTCGAGTTCAGCCAATTTATCTACCATTTCCATACCCATTATTATAGCCTACTGTAACAATTAGCGTCGAGTTTTTCTGACCAATTTCCAGTAATTTCAAAAAATCATCCCTGACTTCTCAGCGGCTTGCAAAGCCGGCCCTCCCCCGAGTCCAGGGAGAGATGGCTGAGTTTGCACGCTTGCAAACTCAGCCATCTCTCCCTTGAAGTTATGAGTCACCTCTCCCTTTTCAGCGCTTTGCAAAGCCGGCCCTCCCCCAAAAGACAGAGGAAAGGCTGAGATTGCCAGCAGCTTCGCTGGCAATCTCAGCCTTTCCTCTGAAAATAGGGCGGCGCAGCCGCCCGAGAAAGGCATTTGCTCA
>DAOTTL010000432.1:0-5870 GCA_034438135.1 Ktedonobacteraceae bacterium
CCCACTGGCGAATGGCTAAACATAGCTGTGTCTTGCAAAAATGAGAATGGTCAAAGCTCAAGCGCAATATTTTCTCCAGCAGGTCAGGTCTGACATCATTTGCACTGCAACTACCAATTGCATCCCGCAACCCCATAGACAAAATATGTAAAGGTCGAATAGAACCATTCATCGGTCTCACCTTCCACGATGAGGAAAGAAAGCAGCTCATTGCCAGGATAGAAGCGTACTATCCTGATACTATTTGCGATGCCATCTGGACCACGTAACTCCCTGTTCCTATACTCGCTATAGTCTGCCATTTTTCAGCTTTCTACAATGTACCATTTTTCGGTTCTTTCAACTCCACAACCCAATCCCGCCGCTTCCCCATACTATCAGGCGAATGTGTCGCGAGCACAACATCAATATTTGTAAGCTTTGTTATTTGCTGTACATCTTTTAAAAATTGTTCTTGCCATACAACATGCAGCGACAATTCTGGCTCGTCGATAAGAATAAGAGAGCCAGGGGTTACTCTAAATAAGAGTTCATAAAACAGGACTAATTCGTGCTGTTCCCCAGAAGAGAGGCTTTCAAGGGACAAAGTAACGCCGTTTTTCGTAATGAAGACAAAGCCTTTCTCCTTGTTCACAGTCATTGTCTTGTAGAGAAAACGCTTGTTGATAATAGTGGTGAGAAGATCTATTTTTTGAGCCAGGTCGTCAAAAATTCCTAGTTTCTGAGCAGTATCCTCAGCGTAGACAGCGAGTACTGCCTTTGTATCAGTGGTTATTCTTTGACCAGAAGTTGTTGGGAATGCGCTCTCTGTTTCTTTGTCAAGCAGGCCAACAGCCATCAAATGTGAACGCTTTTCCTCCAGGCTTTCTAGCTTCTTAAGCAGATTATCTTCTGTTATCTGAAGTTGCTGAGCAGTTGGAGTAATCAAGCGGACGGGAAAAGTTCTATCAAGCGATTGCGAGAGCGTAGCTGATTGCGCAAGGCTCTTCTTGATCTCATCAGTAAGATGCCTGGCATCCTCTGTGAGAGCGTATTCTGAAGACAGAGTCCTTTCACGGCTGGCAGGCTTAACAGGACTTAGAAGACGCTGAGTTTCAATTAATCGAATGGGGATGATTTTTCTCGCCTCTGTCAACCAAACTGGCGTTGCCTCTAGCCCCTCATCGCCAAACCGTGAAGTTAACAAACCGCCAAAACGGTCAAATACATCGTCTAACTAAGAAATTCACCTGTTTGCGCATGTAGCCAGGTCTCAGAACTTACTCGATCCAGATATGGTATTGCAGCACTTACTAAAGAGAGTGATCTAAAGAACTTGCTCTTTGATAAATTCCTTTTAAGTACATATGATTTATTTCCAGTCATATGAAAGGTGATTTCATGAACAGGAAAGTAATCCTCCTCTACTGATTCTGACCCCTGTTTCTTGGAAGTTTTGCTAATCCAAAAACTCGTATTGTCATCGAACTCCACGTTAAACTCACTGAAAGGGATACTATATAGGTCGCGATTATTGTCACTAAAAAGAGCGAAGAGCAATTTGAGCATCATAGTCTTACCGAAGCCGTTCGGTCCATGGATGATAGTGATATTGCTGTCCATATTGAGAGGAATAACGTGATTGAAGATCCCAAAAAGATTTGTCACCGCGATCTGTCTGATACGTTTTGTTTTCTTCGTTTCATCTTGTTGCATCTTTGTGTGCTCACCTTCTCACAATACGTTATTCCTCGAAAGTACTATACTGAATATTCTCATTGACGTCAAGAAGCTGGGATTTGAAATCCGACGTTACAAAATTTGATATGGTATACTATGACAAGCAAACAGAGGAAAAGCCATCTCATCTGTTTTGTGCTTCGTGAGGGGATTTCTATTTGAGATATCGATCTACTTCAGATATCATAGGGGGGAATCTATGCTAAGTCTTAAGTTCTCGCGTTTCCTCGTCAGCGCGGGAAGCCTATTTATCTTGCTCATGGGCGTCGTCGGTAGCGCTATTCTCTTTTCTCCAGTTGCGCTCGCCGCCACCCAGAATTCAAGTCCATCCAGTCACACGTTTAAAGTCCATCCAGTTCTTTCGCCCGCCGGAACTCCAACAGACGCAGCCTTCGCCTGCCAGACTGATCGCGGCCCAGGCCCTATCGTTTGTTATAGCCCGCAGCAAATTCGCCATGCTTACCATATCGATACATTGATCAACGCTGGCATTACTGGCAAAGGAAAGACTATCGTCATTATTGATGCCTACCAGAATCCGCTCATCCAGACGGACCTGGCTGCCTTCGATAGCGTCTTTGGCCTGCCCGCTCCTACCTTTACTCAGATTGCACCCGATGGATTGACACCATTTGATCCAAGCAGTGCAGATCAGCAAGGTTGGGCTGGCGAGATTGCACTTGATGTCCAGTGGTCACATGCGGTCGCCCCAGCAGCCCATATCATATTGGTTCTGTCAAAAAGCGACAATGACCCCGATATTCTCAGCGCAACGAAATATGCTATCGATCACAATCTGGGCGATGTGATCTCTCAGAGTTTCGGCGAGAATGAAAGCTGTGTTGATCCTGCGGTCATCAGCGGTGAACATGCTGCCTTCCAGGAAGCTGTAAGGAAGCACATCACACTCCTGGCCTCTACTGGGGACGAGGGTGCTTCTCAGCTGACCTGCGATGGCTCTAGCTGGGTCCAGGCAGCTTCTTCTCCCGCCAGCGATCCATTGGTAACGGCAGTCGGTGCGACCGAACTCTTCGCAGCTCCCGATTGCAGCACGGCTTTCCCATGTCCTACGAACCATCCAACCCCTGGCACATATGACCATGAAACCGCATTGAACGAGCCTCCCGGTCTCTATACCGCTGGCAGTTTCTCTACTGGCGGCGGCTTCAGCGTCCTCTATAAGCGTCCAGTGTACCAGGCAGGTATCAAAAGTATTCCTGCGGGACAGCGTGGAATACCTGATATCTCTATCACTGGTTCCATTAACCATGGTGTGCTGGCATCCTGCGCGGTCTGCGCAGGAAGTACAACGGCTGCTTTCTTTGTCTTTGGCGGTACCAGTGTGGGTTCACCCCTCTGGGCAGGTCTGGTCGCTCTGGGTAATCAGCTAGGGCATCATCGCCTGGGCCAGATTAACTATAGTCTCTATGCCATTGGTAACCATTTGACCTCTAGCACCTTCTATCACGATATTACTGTGGGCAATAACTCTGTAGAGGAACCCGATGCCAACGGCAATTTAGTCTCTGTCGCTGGTTTCAATGCTCACAAAGGATGGGATCCAACCACAGGTCTTGGTACACCTAAGGCCGATATATTGGTACCGTTACTGGCTGCTTTGTCCTTCTAACAGCCAGGGCACTTGATGAGATGGCATTTCTTATGCGAACGTTCCATCCGCGTACGAAACACGCAGGGAAGAGCAAAAGGGAGCGATGCAGCGTCAGCCGCATCGCTCCCTTTTGCTCTCCTTCTCAATCAGATTAGAAATAAGAGCAACCTAAAATGTTGTTGCGCCAATCTCCCGCAGCGTTTCTCTTTCCAGACCCATATAGACCTGCCTGAGCGTATCATGCTTCTCGCCCTCTCTATGCGGCCAGATCGTGACCATGGCAACAACTCCCTGCAAGAGCAGATTGTTATGCTCCTGCGTTGCACTGCTGAACCTCTTCAGGGGAAGAATACGCTGATATAACCCACTATAGAAGATCCGTTGAAGCCATGCCTGACCGAGGATTAAACGCCGCTGAGTCGGTGATAACCGATTTTTGAAAGGACTGGCAACCAGTTGATAGCACCTGGCTCTCCTGCTGATACGCAAGGGAAATATACTGTGTGCCTCTATAGCATAGGAAAAATGCACATCCCCTGACAAAATCACCAGATCATGCGGCTGCTGTCTCAGCAGATCCACAAATTCGTGCCAGGTAGCACCAAAAACTGGCCAATGTTCAAAATCCAAACGTAGCGCCAACCGCTGTTGTTCAGCAGCCATTCTTTGCCGGAGATGGGACCCATCACCCTCTGGTCGCGTTCCCAGCATATATTGCGCCAGACCAATCAGAGGCGGCAAAAGAATTGGAACTGATGAAACGACCAGAGATGTTGAGGACTCGCTCGCCTGCATCCAGGCCTGGAGACGGCCCATCTGGCTCTGACTCATGATCCGAGGGTGATCTTCTTCCGTACGACTGCGTTTATCTAAACTGGCTGGACGATCAGCGCGTACATCCGCAACAAAAATAGGCGGTGTTGTTGGTATCGTGTAGTCCCAGCGCACGCTCTGTTCCTCAGTAACCGAACGGCGCACACAGGCCCGCAGAGCTGCCAGAACATCCTCGCCGCTCTGAAGTCCTTGCTGCATGATGGCCCACAGATTATGCTCCTCGAAACCGCTGAGAGCCAGATTACCCCAACCCTGATAGACCCAATAGGCCACCAGCCCATCTACAAGCAGTTGTTCAAATCCTCGCCGGAGCATAGTCCTGCGCCAGGCAGGCGAGGCATTCCAATTATTGATGATTTCGTGATCGTCAAAGATCATATAAGTCGGCATAACCGCAAAGAGCTGACGCACACCCTCGTCCTCTGTCCACGCTCTTCCATACAACAACGCAAAATCCTCAAAGGACTGCATCGCAGAACTCTTTCGAGGTCCGTTCCGCAATACTGGACCTACCATGTCTTCGTCAGCATAGATCTGATCACCAATCAGCAGTAAGAGACGCGGCCAGCGACTCTCACGCTCCTCCTGACAATCGATCAACCAATGTCCAAAGGCACTTAACACATCAGCCTCAGGACTGCTCAGCTTGCGACAGGAGCCATACGCCAATCGCAGGGGAGTACCAGCATCAGGCAGATCGAAGGTACGGAAACAGCAAAGAAGACGTTCTTCTTGTAAAGAACTATCTGCCTGCTCTCCCTTAATACTAATGCGATAGGTATACCAGGTACCGGCCTGAAGACCCGTGACCACCGAGAGGGCATAGTATCGTCCACCAACACAAACAGTAGGAGCCGCAACGCTGAGAACGTCAGACCCGGAGAACGCTGATTGACTGATGGTAACGGTCGGAGCGACCCTGACGATTACCTCGCAAGCACCTGTCCATTCAGTCCAGACCGCGACTTGCTCTGAATTGATCGCCCGCACAATTGGACCAGTACGCAAGTTTTCCACTATTTTTCCTCCTGGAGCGGTTCATATAGAATAGGCTCAGTGCCCCTGATCGGTCCCTTTTTTGTATGACTTTATTATATCTCCAACCCATTCTCTAAAAGAAAATTACCCTTTTTGGAAGGACTCTCTCTTGAAAAATGTGAAGGAAGCAACTGATGGAAGCAAGCAAACATGGTATTCTATTAAGAGTATCAAAAACAGGAGAGGAAGAGTATTAAAGACAATGAAGCAATTTTCGTAGGACGCTGTTCTTCAGGAACGGTTTGTAGTTTGTGAAAGGCACAACGAGAATGATTGACGAGCGCATCGCAACACTACTGCAAGAGGTTGGCATCCAGACATCGGAGATCGAGGCAACCATTGAGCAGCGCGATCCCATTCTATCTACTCCGTTTCACGTTGGAGAAGCAGACGCAACCGTCCGGTTCGCTCCTGCCACAGCCATCCTCTGGCAGGAGCGAACCAGACAAAGACAGACCCAGAAACTCACCGCCGACACTCGCACCCTCTGGATGGAAAACGCCAACACACACTTTGGACAGTTGACTTCCCTCACTCCCATCGCCCAACTCTCGGCCACTCCCGGTCGATATGCCCGCCCGGTTGTCCCTCCAGGATACGATACACCAGCCTGACCCAAACATTTGAAATATTCATAAAAGTGTCAATTTCTACTTAAAACATATCT